>NZ_JBHTKI010000023.1:0-127948 GCF_042675885.1 Metaplanococcus flavidus
TGAAAGGCATAAGACGGATCAGCAGAGTGGCGTCTTTTGCCACGGCAGCTGAGCTGGCTTATGACCCGAAGAGCTGGGCCGCTGGAGTCTGGACAAAGAAAAGCGGAAGCGCCTTATTCTTTCTCCGCAACTACCGTGAAACGTTTATTGATGTGCCAGCCGTTTTCGATTTCATCGACCATGGCAATTGCGTAATCTTCATAGCTGATATAGCTTTTGCCTTTCCTGTTCACAAGGAAAGCATCTTCACCGATCTGATATTTGCCGGTGCGCTTCCCTTCAGGATCGAAAAATGCGGCGGGGCTCAGGAAGGTCCATCGGACGCCTTCCGACTGTTCCAGATCCGCCAGGTTTTGGGATTGATTTAATGCGACGGCTTTAAAAGCGTTCGTAAATTCGGGAGTGTCGATCAAATGGTTCGTTTTCGCTTCTTCGACAAACAGGTTGCCAGTTCCGCCGACAACCAGCAGCCTTGTGTTCTCTGCATCTTTCAGGGCATTGATAAGGTTACGGCCCGCTTCCACATGCTGTTCCGCTTTTTCAGGAGGTACGCCAAATGCATTGACGACAATGTCGAATTGTTTCAGGTCATTGGAATCGAGGTCAAAAATATCTTTTTCCAAAACGGCGACATCTTGACCTTCAGGAAGCTTTTGTGCATTTCTTACAATCGCCGTTACCTCATGCCCTCGGGATTTCGCTTCCTTCAAAATCAGCTTGCCGGCTTTTCCTGTTGCACCGATGATTCCCACCTTCATTACAACCCCTCCAGTCAATTTTGTTGAATAGAACTGCTCAAGTTGCCCCCCGTTTGCCAGGTTTTTCGATAACCGTTTTTTTCCAGTGGACAATGTTGTCATCCTGGTCAAATTCGATGATAATATCCGTGACATTCGGCACCCGCTTGTTGATTTGCCCTGCAATGTATTCGCGGATTTCATCCGCTTCTTTAACTGTCATCTCCGGGGCTACTTCCACTTTCAGTTCCACATGGAGAGAGTCCCCTTCGCGCACTACATCAATCGTCTGAATATCATTGATTTGCGGATGCTTCATGATTTCATTGCCCATGCGCTCTTCCATATCCAGATCCGCCACGCCAAGGACGCCAGCGGAATTATCAAGGAAAATACGACCTACCACCACGACGAGCATTAACCCGATGATGATGGAGGCATAGCCTGTTGCGCTGTGAAATGATGTGAAGGTGGCAATAACAATTGCAATAAGTGCAAGTACCGCACCCCCGACTGCGACAAGGTCCTCCAGAAACACAAGTTTTGTTGCAGGATTGGCGGATTTTACATGTTTAAAAGCCATTGGAACAATTTTCAGCCCTTTTGTTTGTTCTTTCGGGATGTTATGGGTGATCTCTTTCATAGCTTTATGCAAAACGAATAATTCCAAAACGATTGCTAATCCCAAAACTCCGACATTCAGCCAAAACCAATCTTCAGAATGGGCACCGGATTGGATGTGATGAATCCCTTCCACAATCGTTTCATAAGCAAGAATCGCAACAATCAGCACGGCTCCCAGAAGAACCAGATTCACCAGTCGCCCGAAGCCACCAGGAAAACGTTCGGTCGGGCTTTTTTTGCTGAGTCCTGAACCGATGAAAACGAAAAACTGATTGGCCGCGTCACCGAAGCTGTGCATCATTTCGGCGAACATTGCAACGTTACCGGTAATCAGATAAGCAGCTGTTTTAATAATGCCAAGAACCGTATTTATAATGGCTGCCCATAAAGCCGATTTGGCTCCAAATTTCATCAAACCGAATAATTCCCTCATAATAAACCTTGCCCCTTTCAATACCTTCTCTATTACTAACTTCCCATTAATGAAGAGGAAAACACCTTTCCTATAAAAAATTTTCACAATATTAGGAAGTCGGTCCATTATTATCGGAATTTCATTAACTCAGATCCGGTAAGTTTTGCCGATCTCTGCAAATTCTACAGCTCCGGAAAAAGTTTGTTTTGCGGATGCCAGGATTTCTTCAATATCACCGTATTGCGGCAGGTGGGTCAACACCATTTGTTTCACGCCGGCTCTGGTTGCGAGTTCACCCGCCTGCCTGCCGCTCATATGTCCCTGGATGATTCCGACATATTTTTCATAGAGGTTTGATTCGGCAGCGATAAAATCGGCACCTTTCGCAAAGTCGACGAGTTCATCCTTCCAGGCAGTATCTGCCGTAAACACGGCTGACTTTCCATTTGAGGTGAATTTCAGCGCCAGACAATAAACCGGATGGACCGTTTCACAAAAGGATACTTCCCATGGACCGAGTTGGATCGGTTCCGAAACCTGCAGCGCCCTTCCTTCCGTGACTCCTTTATAAGACAGGCTTTCAAAACCGGTGGTGTCCCGATCATGGGCATAAATCGGCAAAGGCGTGTTCCACTCCTTTAATTGCATTCCCACCATCGCCGCATGTTGCAGCACACCGATATCAGCCACGTGATCTGGATGGTAATGGCTGATGATCACTGCATCCAACTCACGTAATTCTGTGTAGTTCTGCACGGCAGACAAAACGCCGCTTCCACAGTCGATCAAACAGCGAAAACCATCCTGCTCGATTAAAAACGAGGAAGTCGCTTCATTTTTATTGGGATAACCGCCCCAAATTCCGATTGTTGTGATGTCCATCTTCACCACTCCTTTTTGTAATATTTTCTCTATTATAAACCACTATATTAGTTGAACTAAAGAATCAACATAAATATATCGCTTGGGCGCTATGGATTGAGTCAAGATTATGCTCCTGCGCACTGCTCGTCGCAGAAGAGACAAAGCAAAGATTATGCTCCTGCGCACTGCTCGTCGCAGAAGAGACAAAGCAAAGATTATGCTCCTGCGCACTGCTCGTCGCAGAAGAGACAAAGCAAAGATTATGCTTCTGTGCAAGCTCGTCGCAAAGGAAGTTGCCGATATGATCGTGGCACCTCCTTGCCTCCCGCAATAAGCTGAGAAGCCCACTCGTCTTATTGATCTGGTCGGCATTCTCCTGCTCAGGAGCCGCGCCGATGCTTAGAGAGTAGCTTTAGATATGGAGCAAAAGAGCGCAGACGCCCAAGGGACCAAGCGAAGTGCTGAGATCCACTCGGGCAAAGTGCAACGAGCCCGAGTTAGCTCAGCGCAAGCCCCCAGGCAAGCAAGCTGTTTTGCGGAATATCGACTACTGAAATTTATTTAGTTCAACTTATATAGTTCCACCGTCACTTGTTTAAGTACCCCGATTTAGTGGTAGAGAATAAGTGGATAGAAAAATTAGGAGGGATTATTTTGACTATTAAAATGACGGTTGAGAACGCACTCCAGGCAAAAACAGAAATTGAAAAACTTGAAACGCAAGGATTCACTCATGACGATATTTATGTATTCGCTCATGATAAAAAACGCCAGAAAGACGTGACGAATGCTTTGGATACAGACAGTGTCGGCATGAAGGAACAAGGCTTCCTGGACAGCATGAAGAATATGACAAGCTCTCGGGGCGATGAACTTCGTACGAAAATGGAAGGTGCCGGCCTGACCAAACAGGAAGCCGAAGATTACGAAGAAGAGCTCGATAAAGGGAAATTAGTGATCATTGCAAACAAAGACAATTAAACCGCATGTTGGAAGGAGAGGGTGCCTGAAAATGGGCTCCCTCTTTTTTTTATTGCACAAAGCTTAATTAGTGTTTTAAATGTTCTTACAATAATAATTTTTATAAAATAGTATAGAATTTTCAAATATATTTTGTCAAAACGCTATTTTTTTGCTATATTTACATAAGTTTTAACTTCAAGTTTACGCACATCAAGGGGGACCTCATGAAGAAAAGTTTGAAAATTGGCAGCGCTTTTATAGGTATTATTGTCGGGGCGGGTTTTGCATCCGGCCAGGAAATACTTCAATATTTTACGAGTTTCGGTTTTTTGGGCATTTTAGGCGCTATTTTGGCCACTGCGCTCTTCGCCTATATGGGGATGAGTCTGACGAGACTCGGCAGCCGCATGCAAACCACTTCCCATAAAGAAGCTGTTTATGGCATCGGCGGCAAAATAGGCGGATTTATCATGGACGCCATTATCATTCTGACATTATTCGGCGTTGGTGTTGTCATGATTGCTGGAGCCGGCTCCATTTTTTCTCAGCAATTCGGCTTGCCGGCAGTTCTGGGGAATACTGTTATGGCTTTGATCGTCATGGGCACCATCATGCTCAATGTCAAAAAGATCATCGCCATTATCGGCAGCATCACACCATTCCTTGTAGTTATGGTCATTGGTCTTGCCATCTACAGCCTGTTGACGATGGATGCTTCTTTTGCAACATTGGAACCGATTGCAAAAGAGCAGGATTCCGCTTTGTCCAATTGGTTTTACTCAGCAATCAATTACGTGTCGTTCAATATAGCTGTCGGCGCTTCCATGGCAATTGTCATGGGCGGTTCGGAAAAAGATGAAAAAATTGCTGCACGAGGCGGCTTCATCGGCGGACTCGGACTCGGCGTCCTGATTATCCTGAGCCATTTGGCCATTTTTTCAGCCGTCGACCAGGTAGGCACCTCGGATATGCCGATTCTTCAGATGGCCAATGATATTTCACCGATTCTCGGGATCTTTATTTCGTTGATTTTATTCGCCATGATTTACAATACGGCAGTCAGCATGCTGTTTTCGTTTACAGCCCGTTTCGCTGAAATGAATACCAAGCGATTCAACATCACGGTCATCATCGTGGTCACACTTGCTTATTCCCTAAGTTTCAGAGGGTTTACTGAACTTGTTGGCCAGTTTTATCCGTATATCGGATACATGGGGTTATTCCTTGTCATTACACTTGTTGTGACAAATATCCGCTACACGCTCAATAAAAAAGCGCAAGCTTAAAAAATGAACCGTCAAATCCTCGCAAAAGGTTTTGGCGGTTTTTTCATGTTAAAATTTATGTACAGAAATTTTGAAAAGGCGGTGTCTTCTTGGAAACAATGGTATGGATTGATGATACACAGATTAAGGCAACAGGTTTCAAACATGAACAATTGAGCGTTTCGGATACGGAAGATGATGTTCGGAAGATTTCATTTTCATTTCAGGTAAACAGCGAGGAATATCATGATGTGGCGGTCCTTCTATATAAAAACGACTTTCAGGTTCGTGTGCCGGAACTGGATATAGCGTTTTCTGCGACCATCCATAATTATGCGACAGACCGAACGGATTTATATAAAGCGGATCAAGTGGCTGATTATTATTTGGAGCTCATTGAAAAGTCCCGCTGAAATTGAACGCCCTGGACCGAATCCGGTCCAGGGCGTTCGTTATCTTATTGCCGTTTGTATTTGCTGCCTTTGCTGTTCATCTTTAAGTTTCCAGTCATATCATTTGCCAGCCGTTCTTTGCGTTTCCGTTCGCCTTCCGCCGGATCGTGTGTTATGTCGACATATAATCTCCGCCATTCATATGGAGGAATTGGCCCGTCATGTAGGAATTTTGTGGATCCGCTAAAAGCACATATGCCTTTACCAGCTCGTAAGGCTGCCCGGGGCGCCCCGCTGGAACGTCTTCCCCAAAGTCATCCGCAACGTCAGGGTTCAGATCGCCGAATGTCTTGGTGATCAGCGGCGTCCAGATCGGACCGGGTGCGATACCGTTTACGGCTATTTCTTCGCGGACGAGGCGACGTGCCAGTGACCGCGTCATCGCCACCATTGCACCGTTTGCACCGGAATAATCGATCAGGTCGGAATGTCCGCGGTAGGCATTGATGGATGCAGTATTGATGATTCTCGAACCTTTTTTCAGATGCGGCAAAGCCGCCCTGACCAAGTAGAACATCGCGAAAGCCTTGATTTCGAATGTCTTCAGCAATTGTTCATCACTTATATCGAGCGGGGAAGTCTGCGGATATTGATAACCCGCATTATTGACGAGTATATCGATTTGGCCGTATGACTCGAGTGTAAACCGGACAAGTTCATCGCATTCTTCCGATTTCCCCAAATCTCCCTGAAACGCTTTTGCGTCACCGCCGTATTTTTCAATTGCCGCGATTGTCGCTTCGGCGCCTGATTCGTTTCCTTTATAGCCGATGACAATTTTAGCGCCTTCCTTGGCATAGGCAATCGCCACTGCCTGGCCGATGCCGCTGCTGGCACCGGTAATGATCGCCACCTTCCCCTCAAGCACTCCGCCGGCTTTATAATCAGCTAAATCTGTATTGTCGAATGATTTATCTGCCATGGAATCACCTTTCCCTTACCAGGTTCTTGTAAAGCTCTTCATAAACTTTTGCGGATCGTTTCCAGGAATAATCCGCTTTAATGCCATTTTGTTTGATTGCTTCCCAATGTTCCGATTCCCGATACAGCAACAAAGCACGTTCCAACGCTTCATCAAAAGGCGAGTTCCGGGTGAAATCACTCAGGAAGCCGTTGCCCGTTTGGTTGTTGCGATCATATTCGATGACCGTATCTTTCAAGCCCCCTGTTTTGTTTGCTACCGGGACCGTGCCATAGCGCATTGAAATAAGCTGGCTCAAACCACACGGTTCAAAGTGCGACGGCATCAGGAAAATATCGGCGCCCGCATAGAGCTGGTGGGCCAAATCTTCATTAAACCCGATATGTACCGCCACTTTATCCGGAAATTGCCGCGCCAAGTCCAGGAAAAATTCTTCATACTTCTCTTCTCCCGAACCAAGCAGAGCAAATTGCAGTTCATTGGATTCCAGCAGCGCAGGCAGAGTTGCTTCCAAAACATCGATTCCTTTTTGCCCGGAAAGTCGTGATATCATGACAGTTAATGGAATATGCCCTTTTATGGGCAAAGCCATTGAGGATTGTGCGGCACGTTTATTCACTGCCTTCCCTTCAATAGAGGTTTGATCAAATTCCATTTCAATCGACAGATCGGTGGCAGGATTATAAATATCTGTATCCAGGCCGTTCAGGATTCCGGCCAGATCCTCTTCACGTTTTTGGAGAATCGTCTCCAATCCTTCCCCGTATTTCGCAGTCAGTATTTCATCCCGGTAGGACGGGCTTACGGTCGTCACTTTATCGGCGTATAGAATGCCGGTTTTCAACATATTGTAATTGCCGTTCCATTCAATTGCGCTGCCTTCAAATTGATCCACTTCGATTCCGAAGCTCTCGGTGAAGACCGATTGTTGAAAAGCTCCCTGAAACTGGAGGTTGTGGATGGTCAATACCGTCTTGACCGCCGCTCCCAAACTCTTGAATCTATTGTCTTCCTTCAGTAAAAACGGCACGACTGCAGCATGCCAATCGTGGACATGGATAATATCCGCTTTGAGTTTCAGCTGTTCCATAACGGTTAATACGGCAATATTAAAAAAACCGAAACGCTCGCCGTCATCGGCTTCGCTATATACTTGAGGCTGCCCATAATATTCCTCGTTGCCAAGGAATAAATAGCGTACATTTTCACTTCGGTATTGATAGACGTCGCACATCTGTTGTTTACCATAAAAAGGAACTGAAACTTTTTCAAGCAATGAAAACTTCTTAACGAATTCATCCGGTATCAACCCATATTTCGGCATGAATACGGTGACATCGTGACCATACTCCACCAATTCCTTCGGCAAAGCCCCCATCACATCCGCGAGCCCGCCAGTTTTAGCGAACGGCACACATTCCGACGCTGTCATTATAATTTTCATACCATATCTCCCTCTGACACAACGCTGCCTTTTCGGATCACCATCGGCTTTTCTTTTGACCCGTGGATGACGCTTCCTGCCTTGATATAGGCATCTTTGTCTGCAATTACATATTGCAGATCGCAATTTTCTTCGATTACGCATTTCTGCATGATGATACATTTATCGACCTTTGAATTCTTTCCAATTTCCGCCGCGCGCCCGAGAATGCTGTCTGTTACTTCCCCTTCGAGCATGCTGCCGTTCGCTACCAGCGATCTTTTGACAGAAGAACCCTTCAAATACTTGGTTGGTGGTTCATCCTTGGTTTTCGTATAAATCGGCCGTTCCGGCAAAAACAGTTCCCGCCAGATTTTCTCGGACAATAAAGCCAGCGATTCATTGAAATAGCTGTCCATCGAATTGATCAGCACAAAATAGCCATCGTATTTGTACTGCGCGAATGTATAGGGTTTTTTCTTCAAGTTCACAATATCTTCCACGCTCACTACTCGCGTTTCGCGGAATTCCTTGATCATCTTCAATAATAAATCCTTCGAAAGGATGTACGATTTCATGCATTCCCCTTCCCGGACAGCTTCCGTAATATCCGCACCCGACGCCAAATGCATATCGAGCATCTCATTATAATCGAGTTGGGAAATCGAAAATGCACTGGTCAACAAAATATAGGGCTGTGTGCTTTTATTGAAAAAACTGAGATGGTCTTCGAGCGCGGCAAATGAGCCCACCCCCAATTGATCGCCTTCCCGCTGCGAGGTGGGCAGAAAATAAAGCCCGTTTCTTCGCCTGTCAAGATCCCAGCTTTTCCCTTTTCCTATGTGATCGAGCAGCGAAACACTGCCTTGAGGTGCGAAAACCCCTACAGAGCTGATATTCGAATTTACAATACTGGATAAGGCAAAATCGATTAATCGATACCTTCCGGCAAATGGAATAGAAGCGGAAGATCTGTACATCGCCAACTCTTTCAATCCTGGAACAGTTACTGTCGCATCAATTACCGCGGCTAAGCGCATTGTCTTCACGTCCTTCCCAATTACCGATCGTTTGCATGGTCAATAAAGTAATTTCCCCGTCCTTTTTTTGCAGCTCAAAGTTGGCGGGCACTTCAAGATCAGGTGTTATGATTGCGCGCCTGATTTTCGCGCCTGCACCGATGACCGTTCCCGCCATCACTACGCATTCATCCACTTCAGCTCCCTCTTTGATGTGGACACCCTGCGATATGATGGACCTTCTTACTTTGCCTTCAATGATGCACCCTTCATTTACAAGAGATTCCTGAATATCACAAGTGGCTGTCACAACCTGGGGTGGCAATTGCGGATTGGAAGAAAAAATTCTCCATGCCGGGTCATGCAGCACCAAACCGGAGTCCAGGTCCAGTAAATCCATATTCGACTCCCAAAGGCTATCTACCGTTCCGACATCCTTCCAATATCCTTCATAGCGGTAAGCCATCATTTTTTCACCGTTTTCAAGCATCGCCGGAATGATATCTTTACCGAAATCATGTGTTGAATCTTCTTGTTCAACATCGCTGATCAAATATTCCTTCAACTTTTCATAATTAAAAATATAAACTCCCATCGAGGCCAAATTGCTTTTCGGATTTTTTGGTTTTTCCACAAAATTTTTAACTTGCAAGTTGTCATCCGTCTCCATCAGCCCGAACCGGCTGGCTTCTTCCCACGGCACTTCGATAACGGAAATGGTCACATCCGCCTGCTGTTTTTGATGATAATCAAGCATATGCATATAATTCATCTTATATATATGGTCTCCTGACAGAATCAGCACGTATTCCGGATCATGTGCCTCCAGGAACTTCAAATTCTGGAAAATTGCATTTGCTGTTCCGTCATACCATTTGATGCCGTCAGCTTCCGCATAAGGAGGGAGCATTGTCACACCGCCATCTCGGCGGTCAAGGTCCCAGGGTGTGCCCAGGCCAATATACTGGTGCAAGAGATGTGGTTGATATTGGGTTAAAACGCCGACCGTATGAATTTCTGAATTTGTGCAATTGGATAGCGGAAAATCGATGATACGATATTTTCCGCCGAATGGGATCGCCGGTTTCGCCACTGCATAGGTCAATTCCTTCAACCTGGTACCTTGTCCACCGGCCAACAGCATCGCAACAATTTGTTTCTTCAATCTACTTCACTCCTTTTCTCACTCATTTTCCAGATAGACATTGTATATTCCTTCAATGGAATGACTATCGATTTTTCCTGGCCATCAGCCTCAACATTTTCAACTGGCACCGGAAAAGCAGCAATTTCTTCCGTCCCTCCATATTGGGATGAAGCGCTTGAGAAAACTTCCCGGTATTCACCCGCTTGTGGCACACCGACACGGAAATCGGGATAATTATTATGCGAGAAATTACAAAGGATTACACATTCATCCTGCAAATTTCTTCCTCTTCGTACAAAAGAGATAACGCTTTGTTCATGGTTATCCGCATCAAGCCAGGAAAAACCGTCAGGGTGTTCATCCAATTGATGCAGTGCAAGCTCATTTTTATACAGCATCAACAGGTCTTTCATAAATAGCGCCACCCGCTTATGCGGCTCAGTTTCCAGAGAAGCCCAGTCCAGCTGGGGTTTGAATTCCCATTCATCAAAATGGCCGAACTCCTGGCCCATGAACAGAAGCTTTTTACCTGGATGAGTGATCCAAAAGCCGAGTAACAGTCGTAATTGGGCAAACTTCTCCATCAGTGTTCCGGGTAATTTATTCAATAAAGATTTTTCGCCGTGCACCACTTCATCGTGTGAAAAAGCCAGAATATAGCGTTCATCGTAATGATACATCAGCGAAAAATTCATCTTGCTGTGGTTATCCGGCCTCTCCAACGAAGGTTTTTTCATATATTCGAGTGTGTCATGCATCCAGCCGAAATTCCATTTGTAGTCAAACCCAACTCCGCCCTCGTCTGCCTCATGGGTGACTTTCGGATGGTTCCATGCATCTTCGGCAATCAAAATAATAGCGGGAAATTTTTTCTTGAGGCTTGCCACCAAAGTTTTTAAAAAGTTCTTGCCTTCATCATTAAAGGCAAGAGACTCATCGTTCGGGATAAAAAGCTGTGTGATCACTGCGTCCATACGGAAGCCATCAAACTTGAATTCTTCAATCCAATAACGGGCACTCGACAACAGGAAGCTGACCACTTCCCCTTTTCGAATATCAAAATTCAATGTCCCCCAATCAGGATTCACTCTTCGGTCTGCTCTTGATTCTTCATAAAGCGGCTTGCCATTAAACAGGGAAAGCGCAAACGCGTCACTGCAGAAATGGCCGGGAATCCAATCCAAAAAAAGTCCGATCCCATTTTCCGTACATGCTGACACAAAGTATTTCAGGTCATCAGCGGTTCCATAGCGGATTGTCGGTGCAAAATAACCCGTTGCCTGATAGCCCCAGGACTCGTCGAGAGGATGTTCGGTAATCGGCATAATTTCGATGTGGGTAAAACCCATGCTTTTTACGTATGGCACCAATTCGTGGGCAAGTTCCCGGTAATTCATGAAAGCTCCCTGCTTATTCCGTTTCCATGTGCCGATATGCAGCTCATAGATTGCCATCGGCTTTTCAAAATGATTCTCTGCGATTCCTTCTTTCAGCTGCATAGCGGATTCATTCCATTCGTGCAGCGACTGCTCCGGAATCACAGATTTTGTATTTGGCCGCATTTCTCCCTGTCTGGCATAAGGATCGGATTTCTCCAGCAGTTCACCGTTCGGCAACAGAATTTCATAAATATACGAAAATCCTGTAAAATCTTCAGCGACGAATGTTTGCCAAATTGTGTCATCGTGTAGCATCCTGTCCATTACATAAGTCTTCTTTTCGCCGGTATGAGGATTGAACAACACAACCTTCACTCCTTCAACTTCCGGTACCCATAGCGTAAAGGATGTTCCCCCCGCTTCGACCTTCGCCCCGAAGTACAGATAGGCGTCTGTCATAAGGCCAGCATGAAAATCCTCTAATTTCTCTGATGTCAGTTTTTCCTCCCGGATAATCATGAAACCACCTCCTGGCATTGACGCCTTTATTGTCTATCTTCAGTAAATTCTACGCGGCTGTTGATAATCCCTTGTAAATAAACTAAATTTTTTGTAAATTACGTTTTCAATTGATTTACATTTTAATTTACGGGACTCTGTAAAGTACTTATCGGACGTTCGAAATATTTACACATGTTTCTGGAACCTGGTACTTGTTTGGCGGCATTATATCTACTACGCTTAAAGAGATTCATGATAGCTTCAGAAAGGACGGGTAGTATTGCTGAAAACCAAGTGGTTTGCCCTCATAATAATTTCAAGCCTTTTCCTTGTCGGCTGCAGTCAGCAACTGGAAGATTCCGTCAGTTGGGAAATAGAAGATTTCACTTTCACCAATCAGAATAATGAAGACGTCAGCCTATCAGATCTGGAAGGTGAAGTTTGGCTTGCGGATTTCGTTTTCACCAATTGCACCACCGTCTGTTTGCCGATGATGGCGAACATGACTGAACTCCAGGAACAAATGAAACAGGAAGGACTGGATGTAAGAATCGTTTCCTTCAGTGTCGATCCTGCGGTTGACAGTCCCGAAGTATTAAAATCATATGCCGAAAATTACGGCGCGGACCTCAGCAGCTGGGATTTGTTGACCGGCTATTCACCTGAAAAGATCGATGAATTTGCAATGGAGAATTTCAAGAGCCTTGCCAGAAAACCTGAGAACGAAGATCAGGTCGCCCATGGAACATCATTCTATCTTGTTGACCGGGAAGGTGTTATCCGGAAAGATTACGATGGCATCAATCCGCCTGCCGATGAAATTATGAGCGATGCTGAAATTTTGCTGGCGGAGGAATAAGCGATGAAAAAAATGAACATCTGGATTCTACTTGGCCTTGTGGCCGTAATCGCGTTTCTGATTTTCCTGTTCGTGCCGCGTGAAAATGTCCCTCCTCCCAACACACGGGTTGTTCTGGAGCACACTTTCCGCACTTATATTGCTCCGTCCTGCTTCCAGGAAGCAGATGCGACGAATTTCCTTGAAGAGTCAACGCTGCAACAGGCGGAAGAATTGGATTACCCACCACATTCAGACTGTACAATTGACGCTTTTGAAGGAAACACCGAGAGCCGCTTCACGAGCATCTTAAAAGAGTTCGGAGTAATTGAAAAAGAAACAGAGGATTGGTGAACAGAAAAACAGGCACCGGACATTTGTCCGGTGCCTGTTTTTATTTGTCTTTCCGAGTTATGAATTTTACGCACACAGGTGAATCGGTTTGGATTTCCTGTACCAGCTCTGCCGGCCGTCCATTTTCCAATTTCAGCACAATCAGCGAATCTGACTTTTCATTGGCGACAATCAGCCAGTCTCCTCCCGGAACCAATGAGAAATGACGGGGGCCGCTTCCTCCGCTGCTGGTGAATTCGGGGCTGTGCAGTTTGCCGGCTGCATCAATTTCAAAAGAGACGATGCTGTCATGGCCCCTGTTTGAAGCGTATAAAATTTTACCGTCTTCAGACACGGCCACTTCGGCTGCGGTGTTTTCTCTGTCATATGCTTTGGGCAGCAACGACACACGCTGCACATTCGAAATTTCATTGTCCTGATCAAACGAATAGACCGTTACAGTAGAGTCCAGTTCCCCCAATGAATAGAACACCGGTTTCTCCGGATGATATGCCAGATGCCTCGGCCCGCTCCCGCCTTCTGCAGCAAGCGCCTGTTGCAGCGAGAGTTTTCCGGTTTCAGCATCCAGCTGGTAGAAGTAAATTGCGTCTGTTCCGAGGTCCGATACGGCGAACAGATCCTTTTCCGGCACCTGGATAACGGAATGCGGATGGGCTGCATCCTGCCGTTCCTTGTTTGGCCCGGAGCCTTCATGCTGCACAGAATCTGTCTGTCCCCCAATTGTATTGTCGTTTTCAAGCCGGAACACATTCACATTGCCGCCGGAATAATTGACGGACAGCAGCCATTTGCCGCTGCGGTCGATCGTGACGTAAGCGGGGTGGTCCCCATTGCCTCCGCTGCGGCTGTGTTCTTTTATCGTTCCCTCATCCTTTTTTACCTCATAAGACACAAGTTCCCCATTAAAATCTTCACTGCCTGAAACAAACATCTCCCGTGATGGATGGACTGTAAGAAACGATGGCCGTTCAATTCCGCTGACACCTGCAATCTCTTTTAATTCACCTGCATCCGTGTCGAACTGCCAAAGCTTGACGCCCTCTTCGTCCCTGCTCGCATAAGACCCTGAAAGTAAATGAAGAATAACCAAACAAACTCCCCCTTCTGCATCGCCGATTCTTACACACCCCGGCTAAAGTTATATACAGCCTACCAAAACCAACCATTTCCGCCAAGTAAATATGCTGAATTAATAAAGCTATGCTACTGGATATTCCGCAAAACAGCTTGCTTTCCGGGGGGCTCGCGTCGAGCTAACTCGGGGCTGACGCCCGAGTGGATCTCGACACTTCGCTTGGTCCCCCAGGAGTCTGCGCTGTTTTGCTCCATATCTAAGAGGTTTCTAGCGAAGTCGCGTTCCAGGACTGGGCGGAGCCATAAGACGAGTGATCTTCTCGGCTTATGGCGGGAGCCAAGGTGTGCCAAACGAAGATGGCACCTCCTTTGCGACGAGCTTGCGCAGGAGCATTATCTTTGCCCTTGTCCAGAGCGACGAAGCGGCATATAAATGGTGGTTCTTTAATTTAACAGATATATTAAAAAATCCACCCTTATGATAGGTGGATTCATTTCTTATAATAGAATACTCGTCTGGATGAACAGCTGGATCATGATGTAGAAAGCAATGGCATATTTCAAATTGAATTGCAGTCCATTCCGTATTCCGCTCAAGCCATTCATGCTGCTTAAAATGATGACCGGCATGACCATAGGAGACAGGATAATGGAAATAACGCTCCCCGACGTCACTGCCAGCACGACCAATTCAGGTGGATAAGGCAAAGACGCACCTTCCAGAATTCCCGTTACCAGAACGATTACCGGCAATGGGCCCAGTCCGATAAATCCCAGAAAGATGAGGATAAAAGGAAGCAGCAGCAATATGTTCAGGAAAGGTACTATTTCAGTCAGATAATTCATTCCATCGATGACATAAGAACCTGCCCCAGATTTATTCAGCGCATAAATCAACAGGCCTGCCGAGAACAAAATGCTGAACTGCTGAACCTGCTTGGAAATGCCACTTGAAAAATATTGCTTGCTATCTTTTACATAATTCCCCATTCTTTTTTTTGCAAGGAAATAAAGGAGTGTCCAAGCCATTATCACCAGCGGAATCACAACGAGAAAATCGATGTTCCAAATCGCCTGCACAATAAAAATCGTGCCGAATAATGATACAAAAAGAAAAACGAATTCGGCTACATCCCAGTTCCATTTTCCGCTGTACCTGGAATTTTTCATAGCTTTTGCAATTTCGGTATTTAAAATTTCCGAAAAATCTTCCTGTCCTTTCTTTTCCTGCCTGTAAGCAAAAACCGCCCCGAGCAGACTTCCACCTGCAGCTGCAGCAAACCCCAGAACGACTGACTTCCATAAAGTTGCTCCAAGGGCCTCCACTGCAAAGATGAAACTCGGAATGCTGATGACCCACAAGGTGGATAAGGCAAATCCACGCAAAATAGCAGTTCCTTTGAAATTTTCCCAGGCTTCACTTTTCTGTTCCTTTAAAAAGGAGTCGATAAAGCCATACATCATAGGTACCGCTCCGAATAACAGGAAGTGGGAAATGATCTGGGTCATCCCCGTCACTCCCAAATAAAACTTACGGCTTTCATTGAGCAAATTATGGCCATAGCTCATAATTTCATCTATATAAGGTTCTTCATTCAGCACCCAACTGATAATGGGCACAATCAGCAATAACGAAATCAGGCTTCGCATCTGCAAAAATCCACTGGCCAGATCATCGATCAGGGAGCCGCCTGTAAAAAGAAGGACGGCAATTGCAATTGTTGTCAGGAAGACCGGCAGCTGCAATTTGTTCAAAGAAAGCAGCGTGAGAGCAAAAACGAGTGTCAGCAGCCCCAATACGGAAAGTACTGTGAGCAAAGCTTCATTGTAGAAAAAATAAGTGACGAAATGCAGTAAAGCATATGCCGATACCGAAAAGGTAAAACCTTTTGCTGCAATACCTTTCATACTCCCACTCCTTTCCGGTTTTATCTAAGAGTTGATATCTATTCTACACCTTTCAAAGCTCCTGAAAAGGCAGTCGTTCTTAAAAAAGACATTAAAATAATTTTTTTAATAAGAATAGTTTTATTTCTGTAATATTTAATGATATGCTGACTTCAAACCATCAATTATAATATATCTGAGATACGAGCGCACAGCGTTTCACTGGACTTCCCTGCAAGAATCCCCACTGAATAAGCTGTATTCAATTCTTCACCGGAGGGCTAGTTTTTCGAGATAAATTAAGTCGTTTGATAGTATAGGAGGAAATATTGTGGGTGTAACAAGAGACTTTTTTATTGCTTTGTCCAAAAACCAATTATTGAACAGCGGTGCAAAAAAATGGGGCTTAAAACTGGGAGCCGGCAAAATGGTAGCCGGCACTGATATTGACAGTGTGATGAAATCGGTTAAAGAATTGAATAGCGTGAGAATCAGTGCAACCATCGACAATCTCGGGGAATTCGTTTACAGCAGAGAAGAAGCAACTGCTGCAAAAGAAAGTATTCTGAATACGATAGAAGCGATTCAAAAACATGGCGTCAATGCACATATGTCGATTAAGCTAACGCAAATCGGCCTTGATATCGATTATGATTTCACCCTTGAAAATATTCGCGAAATTGCAGAGGCAGCTGCAAAATATGATATATTCATCAACCTGGATATGGAAGATTACGCCCACCTCCAGCAGACGCTCGACATTTTGGATGCGCTTCGGATTGAATACCCGAACGTTGGAACAGTGATCCAGGCATACTTGTATCGTTCAGAAAAAGATCTGGAACATTTGAAAGACGTCCGTTTGCGCCTGGTTAAAGGTGCCTACAAAGAAATTCCGGATGTTTCCCTGCAAAGCAAACAGGATATCGATGAAAACTTCCTGAAATTGATCAAACTTCGCCTGCTCGGGAAAGCGTTTACTTCCGTCGCAACCCATGACCATAATGTCATCAATGAAGTGAAGAAATTTGTTGAAGACAACGATATTCCGCACGACCGCTTTGAATTCCAGATGCTTTACGGTTTCCGTACGGAAATGCAGAAGGACCTGGCGGCGGAAGGCTTTGCATTCACCACTTATGTGCCTTTCGGACAAGACTGGTACGCCTACTTTATGAGAAGGCTGGCGGAGCGTCCGCAAAACATCAACCTCGCTCTCCGCGGCATGGTATCGAAATAAATCAATCTTCTATCTAAAAAGGAGCAACGGACAATGTCCGCGGCTCCTTTTATTGTCCAGTTATTTTTTATTTTTTTCCGTCCAAATTCCTAACCTGCAGCGGCGGCAGTTCTTTAGTCAGCCGTTTGCGGATTGGTTCGTATTGTGGCGGAAGCTTTAAGTCCTGCCCCAGGGATTCAAGAGGTTCGTCAAAAGTGAATCCTGGCGGGTCGGTGGCGATTTCAAAAAGGATATCGCCGTATTCACGGAAATAAATCGAATTGAAATAATTCCGGTCTTGCACCGGCGTTACACCGAGCCGCCAATTTTCAATCTTTTCTTTCCAGTCAAGCTGATCGGCATCATCTTCGGCTCGCCACGCAATATGGTGAACGGTGCCGACGCCCATCTGCCCGGTGCCTTGGCGTTCCGTCATCACCTCTATGATATTGCCAATATCAGCAGAGGACCGGAAGCGGATGATGTTTCCTTCTTCACCTATCTTCTCAAGTCCCAGGACCGACTCCAGCAACTCCCATGTTTTTTCGGCGTTGGCTGAAAAGAGCAGGGCTCCCGCGAATCCTTTGATGGCTGTTTCGTCAGTGATGCCGCCGAAATCCCAGGAACTGTTCTTTCCACCCGCTCTTTCCACCAATTCGAGAAGAATACCGTGGGGGTCTTCAAAACCTACATATTTTTCATTGAATCGCTCATGTTCTGTATAAGGGATTTCGAATTTATCCAATCGCTCTTTCCAAAACTCCAAACTGTTTGGAGGTACTGCAAACGCAGTCACCCCCACTTGCCCGTCGCCAATTTTCCCGCGATAGGCGTTACCCCAAGGGAAGAAGGTCATGATGGTGCCTGGTTCCCCTTCGTTATTTCCGAAATAGAGATGATAGGTGTCGGGATCGTCAAAATTGATGGTTTTTTTCGTCATCCGCAATCCCAGCACACCTGCATAGAAATCCACGTTTTCCTGTGGATCTCCAACAATGGCCGTAATATGATGAATGCCTGTGATTTTTTTCTTCATCCCTGTCCACTCCTTTTAGTGAAAACTTTCTTTTTCGCAATCATATCAACCGTTTATCTCGAATTCAAAACAGTAGACTGAATACCTCATTGCAGCGATTATTCCGGTTTATTCTCATTATGTTCCTTTTTCTTAGACTTTACATCGTCTCCAGCTTCTCTCAAATCTTCCACTTGCTCGTTTTTATCCCTTTCGATTTCCGATTTCTTTTGATGTTCTTCCTTTTTGGTATCTGCATTTTCCTCAGCGATATCTTTTTGATGTTCTTTAACTTCTTCAATCTTTTCCATTTCCTCGTGGTATTGCTCTTCCACTTCTGATGTGCCCGGGATGAATGGTTCTTCGTTAAAATCGGTTCTTTTCCCGTAGCGCAGCATTTCATAGATGATCAAACCGTTATTTGGCATACCGTTTGCCGTTTTCATGGGTACGATATCAAACAGCACATAATAGAATGCATAAAAAATAAACCGGTTCCAGAAAGTTGTTCTGTCCTCCAGCATGCCGTTTGCCAGCATGGCATTTATCGTCAAAGCTACAATTACATTTACCAGTATTGGCCCGGCATAAAGCATAATGTAGGGTAATTTCCCTTCTCTTTTCAGGGAATCATAGGAAAACCAACTATATAGATGGTAGTATTTCCGAATATCGAACATACCCACCTTTACTATTCTCGGACCTGAACCAATCGTAAGGCGGGGATTTTTCACCCCTAATATCATACTGATAATCACATAGCCCAATTCGCGCAGGAAAACAACAACAGGAAGAATGATAAACGCCGATATTACCAATGCCAGTAAATCCCCTAATCCAAACATATAGCCCACCCTCTTCATCCACTCATTTAATCATTACCAGTTTATTTACCCGCATCCTTATAAAAGAACCTCAAAATGCACATATTACAAGATTTGGGCAGTTAGTCTCTTTCTTTATTACAATAATTACAGATAGGATGATACTACTAACGATTGGTTGAAAGTCTACGACGTTGGGATGTGTGTTGTGAAAAAGTCCAATAATTTTTTGCCAAATAAAATATTGATTCTCCTTGTGATTACTTTACTATTACTGGCGGCTGCGGCATCGGCAATCGATTTACTCACGTCAAAAGACGCGGCCGCTTCCAAGGAACCTGCCATGTCCGCAGTTTTTGCTCCGCCTCCTTATATAGAAGAAGTCAGAGCCGGAGTTACCGTGGTTTCCGACCTCGTATACGAGGAGGAATCCGGCGCCCTCCTGGATATCTATCTTCCTGAAAATTTGGAGGAGTCTGTACCGGTCATATTATGGATCCACGGCGGCGGATATGTGGGCGGCTCAAAAGACAGCCGGCGTGATTATGCGATGACCCTTGCACATGATGGGTATCTGGTCGCCAATATGGATTATGGCCTTGCACCGGAGCAGCTTTATCCGGGTCCGGTTCTGCAGGCACATGCAGCGCTGGAATATTTGCAGCAGCACGCCGCTGACCTTGGCGGCGATATGAACCGTCTCTTTATCGGAGGCGATTCTGCCGGAGCGCAAATTGCGAGCCAGCTCAGCGCCGTTTTATCAAATAGCGGATTGGCCGATGAAATGGGAATTTTACCGGCCGTCGATTCGGCGAGTCTTCGCGGCGCTTTACTGTTCTGCGGTTTGTATAATATGGGGACAGTCAGAGATACAGGATTTCCGAACATCGATTATTTTTTGAACACATATACCGGCACAGCCCTGTTCGAAAATTATACGGACATACAGGAATTGTCGACGGTCCGGCACATCACTTCAGCTTTCCCTGATACGTTCATTGCGGTCGGAGACGGTGATCCACTGGCATCCCAGTCAGTGGAGCTCGCAAATGCGATCCGGTCACAAGGTATAGAGGCCGAAACGATGTTCTTCGAAGGCACCGATAAAAATCTTCAGCATGAATTCCAGTATGCTTTGGATACACTCGATGCACAGGAAGCATTGATCCGAACCCTGGATTTCCTTTCAATCAAAAGCAGATAAAAAGACTCCAAACACGCGGAAATCCGCTTGTTCGGAGTCTTTTTTCAGTTATTGCCCATTGCATGTTCAGTCGCAGCCGCTTTTGGACTCGGAGCATCAACTATCGATTTACGTCTTGCCGGCAGCATATTTATGAGTGAATATTCTTTTAGAATGGACTCATTTCAGCGCGTTGAAAAAGGCTATCAAGAGGAAAGATAAATGTTAAAATTTTCAGATATTATATCAAAAAAATATAACCCCCAACAAAATAATCGGAATCCATTGATTTTCTTTCAGTCTACCTATATATTTAGAGAGGCGAAATAAAAACCGCAAGAAAAGAGTGGACTACATGAAATCCTGGTTTATTGAATGGAAGGAAAACATCCTTTCCTTTAATCGAAACATCAAATTATTTATGCTTGCCAATGTCCTAATCCAGATCGGGTTGGGTGTTTTCATGGTTATGTATAATCTGTACATAAAAGAACTCGGCATGCCCGAAACCGTCAACGGCAAGGTGATTTCCATGACGGCTATGGCTTCGGCCATCATGCTGATTCCGGCCGGTTTCCTCAGTGACAAGCTGGGGCGCAAATGGATTATTATTGTCGGCGCGACTCTTGGTGCCGTCACCTTATTCTACCGCAGTTTTGCTGTCTTAGAATCTCCTCTGGTAACTGCCGCTTTTTTCACCGGCCTTTTCATGGCCTTTGTCCAGGTTTCCGGCGTGCCGCTGCTCGCTGAAAATTCAAAACCGGCTGAGCGTGTCCACATGTTCAGCATCTACTTTGCATTGATGACCGCCGCCAATGTGGTCGGCAGCTTGCTCGGTGGCGTTGTATCCGATGTGTTCCAGGTGGTTCTTTTGATGGAAGCAGTCGATGCCATCCGGTGGGCGCTGATTTTCGGTGCAATAATTTTCGCAGCCGGTTTATTGCCGCTATTTAAGCTGAGCAATAAAGCACCTGCTCCTTCCGAAAAAGTGGACACACGCATCGATATAGAACCGGATGAACCCGGATTGAGGCGAAACCTGATCGTCATTTTCCATTTCTCGTTTGCCAGCCTGCTGATTGGCCTCGGCTCGGGGTTGGTCGTGCCATATTTGAACCTCTACTTCGCGAATCGTTTTGATGCCTCGAACGCCTATATCGGCTTGATACTGTCGCTCGGTTCGGCGATGACTGCTGTCGCCATGCTGATCGGTCCGATGCTGGTGCGGCGGGTCGGCAAGGTCAAAGCGCTGATCATTTTCCAGGTCCTGTCGATTCCATTCCTGATTTTGACTGCCTATACGACTTCGCTGCTGCTCGCTTCCCTGGGCTTTCTGTTGCGCCAGGCGCTGATGAATGCGGGTAATCCGATTCAGAGTGCTATTGCCATGGAAGTTGTGCACGATAAATACAAAGGGCTTGCGAATTCAGTGAACCAGATGGTCTTCAATGTCGGCTGGGCCACGATGGGTCCGGTGGCTGCCGCTCTAGTCATCGCCTTCGGTTCCTATTGGGGCTATGCGTACGCATTTTCCATCACAGCAATACTCTATACTGTCTCGTCCATCTATTATTATTTCATTTTCGGCAAAAGGAAATTGAGCGAGGAATAGCAACAGAAAAGCTCCAGACCCTTGATGGGCTGGAGCTTTTTGAGCTTGTTGAGAAAGAGAAAATGTAAACCGATATTCCGCAAAACAGCTTGCTTGCCAAAACCCGTGCTCCTGCATCGCTGAGCTAACTCGAGCTCGTTTCACTTCGCCCGAGTGGATCTTGCACTTCGTCGGCATTCGCCTGCTCCCCTGGGCGTCTGCGCTGTTTTGCTCCATATCTCAGCTTGTCTTCTATAAAGAAATAGACGTTTAAGTGTGTGGTATGTGAGAAGGTAAACACTTGCATTATCAGCACACAACAGAATGAAGCGGCAGACGGCGACTCCATCGGGATCCAGAGCTAGTCCTGAGACCCCGCAAGAGCGAAGCGATGAGGAGGCTCAGGCAGCTCCCCGAGGAAAGCGTCCGCCTAGAGCGCAATGATTGGAGAAGTTGTCGGTTTCTCGACAGCTTTTTCGATGGCGATTAGCGCGCATGCTTCACTTTATAGGTGAATTCAACCTCGACGGATTTCCCTGCCCGAATCCGGACGTGAAATTCAAGCTTATGAGGGGCGATCAACTCAAAATCATGCGTCGAGGATTCCATCTCCCAGATGGGATCGGTAACGGTGTGTTCCAGAAGAACGACGACATTTTCCTCCTTGCTGTTCTTAATTTGATATTCAAATGTCACATACTCCTGGCCATCCACTGTTTTCCGGCTTTTTTCCTCTGCTTTAGTAATGATGTAATCAGCTTTCCCAGACTCAGATTTCATCTTCAGCCCCTCTTTCAGCGATTGAAATATTTTTTTAAATACCCGACAACTTCTTCCCTGCAAGTATCGGACAGAGGGGACCTTCCCTCATGTACGAGGTCTCCGTACAGCAAGTCATCCAAAAATCGGACCTCTTCCTTATACAACTTATTGTGATTCGCATCAAAAACTTCCAGATTAATATACAATGAATTCTCTCTTCCCGTGTAATCAATTACAGTGATCCGGTTGTCCATGGCCGCCTCCTGAAATATCCTTGATCAATTCCCAATCTTTTCGCTGTAAAAATTTAAATCCTTCCACAGTTATATATCACACTTTTCTGATAAACCCAATCTTATTCTGCTGGAATTCAAAAAGCCGGTGAAGCTGAAAGATTGCCCTTCGCTCACCAGCATGGAATTTAAAACTCTAACTTTTTCAAACAAAGAAGCGGAAGAAATGATTACCGTCCAACACCTTCGCTGACCAGCAGTTCCGGAAAATCCTTTTCGATCACCGCTTCCAACCCATATCCCTGCAAAATTTCAAGCAGTTCTTCTTCATCAGTTTTGTAATAATCCAGAAAATCGTTCTTGTCCGGACCTTTGAATTTCAAAATATACTTCCGATGGCCATTTGTCGCAATCACATATACATCCAACGGACCGTAGTTTCTGATCGTGCGGAAATCCTGATATTTCACGAGTGTTTCCGCATCCATTTTGTCCAGATGTGTATAAATGAAAGCATCCGACCGTTTCTGTTCCGCAGCTATGAAACTCATCTTCGCATGATGCCTGTTGATGAACCGCTCGGATAATTGCTGGTGAAACGTGATTGTCTCCCACTCCACCTTGCTGCGATGCTTTTCAATAAACAGTTCGGACAATACCTGATAACGGGTAACCGCAATCCAGTCCACGCGTTGCGAGTGCCGATCGATCAGCGACATCGGCAATTGCTGACAGGCTGATAAAGATGGCCAGGATAATTTCTCGCTGTGCCTCTCGATAAACGCAGGAGAAAGGCCCTTTGCGTTCAATAACTCTTTTTTGCGGGAGATAATTTCCCAATATTGATTGGCATTAAAAGGGCTTGCCTCATTTTCCCAGGTTTTTTTCTGCCGTTTGCTCAACTTGTCAGCTTCATGGATCCATTTATCTGCATCCGCAAACTCTTCGATAAATGCTTCGGACACTTTTTGCGTGCGGATAATTTCATCCCAATACAGCCTCCCGCTGAATTCGCGGATAAAGGCCTCGGATAGTGGCTGGTGGCTTGCAACCAGATACCAGTTTACTTGGGATTCGTTTTCCCGCATGAATTTTTCCGTCAGCTGTTCTGTTTCACAAATTGTATTCCACGAGACCGAACGCTTGTCTTTAATCGCTCTCGCTTCCATCAATTCTTTTAAATTATCGAACATTGCGCCCACTCTCTCTCTTCAAATAATATCCGTTTCCCCAATATATTTGCAATCACTATGGACAAGAATAAAACCCGCATACCGGCACTAACCGAAATGCGGGTAGTAAAGTCTTTAGGGTTATTCCTTCTGATCCTCGGTATTCTTACTATATATTATCATGCTTGTCTTGGAGGCATTCCTGCTCTTTGATGACCTGTTTTTCCTGCTTCAGCTTCAAATCGCTTTACTGCTGTTGAAATTATGGCTGATTATTACTTTCCGGCATAATTGCTCTCTTTCATGTTACCCCTCTTATTCCCCAATGAAAAGGACTAAAACAGAATTATGTTGTTTTTATCATTAAATTGACTACCTGAACCTTATGTGGAGCGGAAAAGTTAAAACTCCAACGTTATCTTGTATACTGAAATTAACCGGATATTTGTTGCCTATGTTCAAATATCGTGTCATTGCCAAAAATGGGACGATGACCGAATTTCGTGCCGGAATCGATTTCAAGCAATTCCTGCTGGCCCTCGAGAATGAAAAAGTCCAATAACATTAAAACCCCGCTGAAAAATTCTTCAGCGGGGTTTTTTGACTATTTTTTAGAATGGTTAAAAAGTAACAATCTATTTGTTTTTTTGTACGATTGCTACCGTGCATCTGGATACACAAATAAGGCGCTCTTGTTCATCGACAATTTTTATATCCCACACCATCGTCGTGCGCCCTTTATGCAACGGAGTTCCAATCGCGGTGACAACACCCTCTGCTTTTCCTCTAATATGATTGGCGTTAATTTCCAGTCCTACAGCGAATTCATTTTCCTGATCAATGAGATTCCAGGTTCCAATACTCGCAACGGTTTCGGCAAGTACGACGGATGCACCTCCGTGGAGCTGGCCGAACGGTTGGTGGGTGGAAGAATTGACCGGCATTGTTGCGGTCACTTTCTCTCCGGTGATTTCTCCCATTTCTATTCCCAATACTCCAGCAATTGTTTCTTCCATCGGTTTGAGCTGCATGAACTATCCCCCTCTTCAAATGGTCTGTCTTTCTGATGTAATCATGGCAAATATTACAACATTTGGCAACGAAAATTCTATATCTCCTCTTCTTATGGCATAAAAACAACTTTAACCACCTGCTACTCCTTTTAAACCTTGTTTTCATTTTTGTAATCAAAATGTAACAATAAATCGTATTGCCTATTCTATTCTTTAAGAATAGAATAGAGAGTACCAAAATTCCTAAGTATACTGTACTGTTTAATTATAAAAATTTACCATATAAAGGGAGAGAAAATATGAATAAAATTGCCTTTTCAGTACTCGCTTCCGGTTCCCTGGCTCTTTTGATCGGCGTTGCAGATGCAGAAGCAAGTTCTACATATACGATCAAATCCGGAGACAGCCTCTGGAAAATTGCAAAGCAGCACAATGTTTCGGTATCAGATCTGAAAACGTGGAACACGCTTTCATCGGATGCCATTTCCCCAAACCAGGTCCTTAAAGTTGCTTCAGCAAGCAGCGGCAGTTCCGTAACTATCCCGGCACCAAACCTTTCCCAGCCAGTCAGCAATGCTCCCTCTACATACACAGTAAAATCTGGAGATACATTATCAAAAATCGCTTCCTTACATAAAACAACGGTCAGCAAAATCCAGGAATTGAATAAGCTTTCCGGCCACATGATTTTCCCGGGACAAAAACTGTCAGTCAGCGGCACCACTGTCCCTGCTTCGTCTTCCGTGACAGCGCCTAAACCACCACCTGCAGCTGCTCCGGCTCCGGCTCCGGCACCTTCAGTTGGAACAGCAAGAACCCACAAGGTTGGCAGCGGTGATACATTGACAGGCATCGCTTACCGCAACGGCATTTCAGTAACTCAATTGATGAACTGGAATGGCCTGACTTCGAGCATGATCCGTATCGGCCAGGTTCTTAAAATCGAAAACTCTACTGCAGCACCATCACAAACTACACCTGTCTCAAATCCCGCGCCGCCAGCAGCGAGCGATACAGTCGGTAACATTGTGGCAACAGCCAACTCCCTTGTCGGCAAACCTTATGTTTGGGGCGGTTCGACTGCCAGCGGATTCGATTGCAGCGGATTTATCTATTATGTATACAATCAAGCCGGCATTAAGATTCCACGCACGAACACGACCGGTTACGATGCGCGCTCTTATGACATAAGCTCGCCACAAGTTGGCGACCTGGTATTCTTTGAAAACACATATCGTGCCGGCATTTCCCATATGGGCATCTATGTCGGCAACAATCAGTTTATCCATGCAGGCGGCGATAAAGTTCAAATCACGAGCCTCAGCGACAGCTATTGGGGCAAGCATTTCGCAGGCTATAAACGTCTTTACGCAATGGATTGATTATGATTACATAAACCGCAGAAAAGAGGATGCAGGGCGACGCCCCCATCCTCTTTTCTGCTTTTATTCGCTGTCCAGTTCTACGATCAACTTTTCTGCAAGGTCCTTGCCGTTTTGGATACAGGCTCCTATGCCAACTCCGTAATAAGACGCGCCCGCCAGTCTGACATTCGGCAGATGCTCTGCCAGCTTCCGCTCGAGTCCTTCAACCGCTGATTTATGATTCATATTATAATTGGGCATATTGCCGTTCCAGGCAGTGACTTCCACCGATTTCGGTTCCGCTTCCAACTGGAGGCTCTTACGCAGGTCTTCCAGTGCAATTTCAGCCAGCTGTTGCTGTGTCATTTCTTTCAATTCCTCGAAACCCGTATTGGAGCTCTTATAAAAAAGGCGCACCAGCAAATGAGCCTCTTTGGATGTATGCGACCATTTGCGGCTCGTCCACGTGCAGGCGTTGCACCGGAGATCTGTATTCTCCGCCACGATGAAGCCTGTGCCGTCCGCCGGCAGTTCAGCATCGGGTATGTCGAAACCGAGATAGATGCTGATCAGTGAAGAGTTATGCAATTGTTTGAATTCCGGTTCCAGCTCATCGAGGCCCAACACCTGCTGTGCCAGGTCGTGCGGAGTTGTGATAACGACATATTCGGCGTCGAGGCTGCTGCCTTCGGCCAGACGGAGTGTCATGGCTCCCCCGTTCTCCTCAATAGTCGTGACTTCGGCAGCTTTCATAATATCTGCATCCGCCAGTGTTTCTTCCAGCCGGTCGATCAATACCGCCATGCCTTCATCAAACGACAGGAATTTTTTATTGGCTGCTCCCTGAAATTTGGCTTTATTGGCTTCAAGCCCTTTAATGATGCTGCCGTAATCGTTTTTATAATCAACCAGATACGGCAAAGTCGATGCCAGCGTCAAGTCGTGCAATTTGCCGGAGTAGACGCCGGACAAGACAGGCGCAATCTGCTTCTCTACCAATTCTTTGCCTAAAAAGCTTTCAAGGAATTCCCCGATTGAACTGTCACGGGTGAAATGTTCATTTTTTGTTTCAAAATCCTTTAACGCTTCCTGTTTGCCCTGCTCGGAGATCAACGTCGAACTGAACAGCGCATTTTCGTCCATCGGGATGCCAAAAACCGTATCTTTTGGAATTGGGTGCAAGCCGCTGTCTGTGTAAAGATAGGAGATGCCCGTGCCGTTATAGACAACATGCTCTTCCAGTCCAAGCTCTTCGACGAGCGGCCACACACTGGCGTGCCGCGCAACGATGGAGTCCGCTCCGGTTTCCATGATGAATTCTTCGTTTTTAACGGTACGGATCTTGCCACCGAGCTCCTGATTCTTCTCAATCAGCACCAATTCCAGACCCAAATTTTTCTGCTGACTCAGCTTCTGCAAATAATGCATAGCGGATAACCCCGTGATGCCGCCGCCGATAATCGCCACTTTCTTCACGCCAACCACACTCCTTATAGATAAATCCATTTTAACAATAAATCCTTCAAACCGCAGGTGGTTTCATTTGTTAGATACCATTACTTAAACGTGATAGTATAGTAATAAAGTAATGTCAGAATTATTTCAATTAATGAAGGAGAGTTATAAATGACCAATCCAATCGACCAACTTATCATGGACAGACGTTCCATCACCAATTTCAAACTGGATCCTGTCGACATTGATGAAATCATCGAGCTGCTTAATATCGCAAAATGGGCTCCAAACCATACAGTGAATGAACCTTGGCGCTTTCTTCTATTCGCAGAAGCCGGCAAAGAAAAATTTGTCCAAGCTTTTCTTGATTGCGCATCGAAAGTAAACGGCGCACCTGCTCCCGCTGCGCTCAATAAAGCGGAATACTTCAGGGATATCCCGCTTCACCTGGTAGTTGTCATTTCTGAAGACCCGCGCCAAAAGCAACGCGATGAAGATATGGGAGCCGTCGCATCGCTGCTCCAGAACTTCCAGTTGGCGGCATGGGAGCGCGGCATCGGCATGATCTGGCGCTCCAATGACTGGATTTATAAACCGGCTTTCCGCGATGCAGTCGGCGTACAGCCGGGCGAGAAAATTGTCGCCACCATGATGATCGGCTATCCGCAGACGGTGCCACAAAAACGTGACCGTACAGATATCCGCGAGAAGCTGACCATCATCAAAGAATAATCACGTATTAGAGACTCTGATTCCTCAGAGTCTCTTTTTCTGTGGAAATAATCCGATTTAAAAAAGGCTTCGCGGATGCGAAGCCTTTTTTTATAGTAATACAGACATCGCGCCGACCGCTCCCGAGTATTCTCCATTCTCGAGAAACAATGGTGTAGCGCCGCGGAGAACAGTGTAACTTTCAACAACTTCCTTCAACAGCGGATTTTGGAAAAATGAGGAACCGATGTAAATGATTGTGGAGCTGTCGCAATTTTTTGCCGCATGCACACTGATGGTGCTGACAGTTTCCCCGACCAGGCCAATCACAGCTGCGAGCAATTCTTCACGGGATAATTGATCCGCCACTTCAAAAATTTTATTGCCGAAATTGCTGGCCGTCAGTTCGCCGGAAATCGGAGGAACTTTGCCTTCATAGATATGTTTCACTTTCAAGTCGATACGGTCCCGTGAACCTTGCCGGGCCAATGAAACCATTTCTTCGTAATCAACTACACCGGTCAATAACCGGCTTAAGCCGACGAGAGTGCCCCCGCCAATTCCTGTACCGCCAACACGTTCCTGCGTATTGTTTTCGATGCAGTGGATCGATGTGCCGGTCCCCACATTCGTCAGGAGATAGGAATCATCACTGCGGTCCATCCTATTTAAGAGGAATTGAACGCCCAAATGCGTCGCTTCAAACTCCACCATTTCTTTTGCGTCTTTTTCCAATAAGCCAAGGAGAACTCCCGACCTTCCCCCTGTAATGCAAATTTCTACAGCATCCAAGCCGTTTACCCAGGCAGCCACCTGCTCCATCTCAGCTATCAGGTACTTCTTAAATTGAAGCGACCCATTTTCGGTGTACGCCACTTTAACGAGCGTACCTCCCGCGTCTATTCCGACAATCATTAATCGCACCTGCTCTTTCCCGCATTTCATCCAGCAAAACGCCAGTTTGTTATGTAAGCATATGGTGAAATTCTACCACAATAATGAAATCAATGGGAATCCGTTTGCCTCTATATAAAGTAGAGGGGATGAGCTCTTTGCGAATTAACTCCATACAAAAAGCCGACCTTGAAGGTCAGCTCTTGTCAGGCTGTCGAGAAACCGACAACTTCTCCAATTATTTCGCTCTAGACGGACGCTTTCCGCGGGAGCGGCCTGCCGCTTCATTCTGTTCTGTGCTGATAATGCAAGTGTTCATCTTCTCACATACAACACACTTAAACGTCTGTTCCTTTATAGAAAGTGATCTGAGATATGGAGCAAAACAGCGAAGACGCCCAGGGGTCCAAGCGAAGTGCTGAGATCCACTCGGGCGAAGGGGACCGAGCCCGAGTTAGCTCAGCGCGAGCCAAGAGTTGGCCGAAGGTAGTTCGGCCGAGTCTTTGCGACGAAGCTAGCGCAGCGATGCAGGAGCAGCCTTAAAATCGTGCTCCTGCAGTGCTACGCACTTCGTCGCAAAGGCAATATCCTCGCAGGCGTCGGATACTGCCTTCGAAGCTGTTTTGCGCAATATCGGTTTAAATTTTTCTTTTTCAACAAGCTTAAAAAAGCCGACCATTAATGGTCAGCTCTTGTGAATGACTTGCATCCGCTGGTTAAACAACGTGGGATAGGACATGAAGCCGAGCATGACGCTGGTTACTGCAGCTGTCGTCAACAGCAGGAACATGATCAGCAATTGAAATTGCACTGCCTGAATCGGATCAGCACCCGCAATGATCTGGCCGCTCATCATACCCGGCAATTGCACAAGGCCCACAGTTTTCTGGCTTTCAATCGTTGGAATCATACTGGCTTTAATGGAATTGATCAATTGGCCGTGAATTGCCTGTTTTGGTGTCCCGCCAAGCGACAGCACCAATTCGGTTTCATCCTGGTGCGATTCAACTTCAGCAGTGAAACGGTTAAGAAACAGAATGGCCAGCACCATTGAATTGCCGATGACCATGCCGCTGATCGGAATGATGTACTGGGCCGTGGCAGGCGTAATATTCATGCCGATCAGAATGCCTTGTGTCAGCACTTCCACAAAAATAAGCGTGACAGCCACTTTCCAGGTGATGCCTTTGATCGATGCTCCTTTATTTTTGGCATTATGCGTAGCAGCGACAATCATCAAAGTCACCATCAGGAAAATGTAAAGCAGGCTTTCCGAGTCAAAAACGAATTTCAATATGAAGCCGACAATCAATAGTTGGATGATTGACCGGACAGTCGCGATTATCGTGTCCCGTTCCAGACCCAGGTTCAAGGTTTTGGACAGGACGAGCGGAATCACGACAAAAATCAATGTGATCGATAACGTTAAATAAGTCATTCCGCTCCCCCCTGAACAAATGCTTTAACTCTGTCGTTGGCCGGGGCGCGCAACAAGTCGCTCCTTCCGGTCTCCACAACTTCGCCGTCCATCATGACCCAGCTGTAATCCCCTATATCGAGTGCCTGTTGCAGGTTGTGGGTGATCCAAATGATGGTCGTACCAAATTTCCGGTTGATCAACGCGATCAATTCCTCCACTTCTTTCAGGGAAGTGCGGTCCAGTGAAGAAGTGATTTCATCAAGAAGCAGAATTTCCGGTTTATTGACAAGAGTCCGGGCTATCGAAACTTTTTGCCGCTGGCCGCCGGAGAGGTCGCTGGTTTTTCGTTCCAAAAATTTCCCATCCAATCCGACATCGTGCAGCAGACTTTCCGCTTGTTCTTTCCCGAGCTCCTCTCCCTGCAACTCCATCGGCAGGGCCAGATTTTTATAGACGGTGCCATTGACCATCGGAGCGCTCTGCAGGGCGATGCCGACTTTTCGGCGGAGCTCCACCGGTTCAAAGCTGTCAATCTGCCTGTCTTTGATATAAATGTCACCCGCGTCAGGAGACAATAAGCCATTGCACAGCTTTAATAGCGTTGTCTTCCCGGCGCCGGAAGGGCCCACCAAAGTCGTAATTTTCCCTTCCGGAAAAGAACCGGTTATGCCCCGCAAGATTTTATTGCCCTCTATTGAATAGTCCACATTATTAAAATGGATAGCTGGTTTATAATCCGTTGTCACCTGTTTCCCTCCTCTAACAGAAAAACAGCACACAATCAGCAGTGTGCTGTCAGATCATCTTTCTTATACTTCCATTTTACGGGCAGCAAATTCATCGTCCATTTTCAGGAAGTATTCGCCGCCTTCTTCAATGCCTCTAACACGCGTAATTATATCGCGGAATGTTTTTTCTTCTTCCATCTGTTCTTCGATAAACCAGTCCAGGAAAGATAAAGTTGCGTGTTCCTGCAATTCATCCGCCAAAGTCACCAATGCGTAGATATTGCTGGTCACGTCTTTTTCCTGGGCCAATGAACTTTCCAGAACATCAATGGCGCTGACGAAATGGTTTTTCGGTTCAGTAAGGTTCTGCAGTACCGGCTTTTCGTCCATAGCCGTTAAGTAATGGTAGAATTTCATCGCATGAAAATGTTCTTCCCGGGATTGAACTAAATAGAAATTGGCGAATCCGTGATACCCTTTTTTTGAAAAGTAAGCTGCCATTGCCGTATAAGCATGAGCTGCCTGCAATTCATTATTAAACTGATCGTTCAACGCGTTCGTTAGTTTTTCTGGTAACATCAATAATTCCTCCCTTTTCTACATTATAATTATTCTAATGTAGATAATATACCATACACTCTATAGAATGAAAAGCAATTGAGAATTTTTATTTACAATTGATAATGATAATCATTTATAATAGTTTTAAGGAGCATATAAACAATAATTATTATCGATTAGGAAAATCATTTGAATTATCGGGTACTGTTTACTTACTTTTAGTAACTGATTGTAGTACGATAATTTTATCTTAGTATTTATGGGGGAATTCGAATGTCACAAATGAAACTGGAACCGCAGGTATATGCGGTATTAAAAGATAAAATCCAGATGATCGAATCAAAGGAGGGCGCTATTTACCTGGTTGGTCCGATCAGGCTTCCCGTCAACCTGGAAGGCGATACGATCATTTTCAACTGGTATTGCTGGCTGAATCTGGATGAAGTGACAGAAGACTATGAGAGCATTATCGAAAAACTGTCTTCCTCTAACCTCTCTGAATACCAGCAATCGAGCGTACTGGTTTACGGAGATTTCGAAAATAGTGAAGACGCATTGATCCGCATGCATTCCATCTGCCACACAGGAGATATTTTCGGCAGCAAACGCTGCGATTGCGGATTCCAATTAAAACAATCCATGAAACGCATTGCCCAGCACGGCAGCGGTGCCTTGTTCTATCTTGCCAATCATGAAGGACGCGGGATCGGCCTGTTCAGCAAAGCGATGGCCTATGTCCTTCAGGAAAATGGTTACGATACCGTCGAAGCCAACGAAAGCCTCGGCTACGTGGATGACTCCAGAAGCTACGATGATGCGATAGCCGTCCTCCGCACTTTGCGGACAAAACCCGTCACCTTGATGACGAATAATCCAAAAAAAGTGGATGCCATTGAAAAAGCCGGGCTTGCGATTGCCGAGCGCACTTCCCTCTGGGGAGATGAGTCCGAATACAATTCTTCATATCTGGATACGAAAGTGAAGCGCTCCGGCCATATTAAAGGGGAGGACAACATCCATGCCAAGTCATGAATTTTATATGGATCTGGCGCTGAGCAATGCGCGGACCATGAAAGGCCAGACGGACCCGAACCCGCTCGTCGGTTCCGTGATCGTCAATGACAACCGGATTGTCGGAGTCGGCGCCCATTTGAAGGCAGGCGAACCCCACGCGGAAATCCATGCATTGCGGATGGCAGGAGATTTGGCACGCGGAGGCACAATTTACGTAACGTTGGAGCCTTGTTCCCATTTCGGCCGGACGGGCCCCTGTGCCCAGGCAATCATCGATGCCGGTCTTCGCGAAGTCGTGATAGCCGCCCTCGACCCGAACCCGATCGTATCCGGCAATGGCGTTACAATGCTGGAAGAAGCCGGAATCAGCGTGGTTAGTGGAGTCCGCGAAACAGAGTCACTCAAAATGAATGAAGTGTTCAATAAATTCATTACTGCAAAGACACCGTTTGTGACATTAAAAGCCGCATCGACGCTGGATGGCAAAATCGCGACTCATATGCTCGACAGCAAATGGATTACAGGCGAAGATGCGCGCCGGGATGTCCATGAATTACGCAGCCAAAACATGGCAATCCTCGTTGGCGTCGGCACTGTCATTGAAGATGATCCCGAATTGACTGCGCGGATTCCGAACGGCCGCAATCCGATCCGCATCATCCTCGACTCTTCCCTGCGGTTGCCGATGGATGCCAAAGTGGTTACAGATGGCGCTGCAGAAACATGGATATTCACCAGCCGCACCTACGACAGCTCCAAAGCCAGTCAACTGAAAAATGCCGGTATCCGCATGTTCGAAACCACGGGCGAAACCCGAACCGACGTGAACGACCTGCTGCGGATTCTTGGTGAAAATGGCATCTCCTCCCTCTTTATCGAAGGCGGCGGCACAGTCAATTCCGCCTTTCTGGAAAATCGGCTGATCGATAAAGTTGTCCTGTATTTCGCACCGAAGCTGGTGGGCGGCAGCGATGCGCCGACATTCCTTGAAGGAAGAGGGTTCGGGTTAATGAAAGAGGCGATTGATTTGGCCGACGGAGAATTTTCGAAAATCGGTAAAGACTTCAAATTTACCGGTTATCCTGAAAAGTGAGGAATCAAAAATATGAAATTCGGTTTTGATGTAGACGATACGTTAATCAACTTGCGTGAATACGCTTTTCATTATTATAAGAAACAGCTTGGCCAGGAAGTGGCAATCGATGTGTTCCATTCCCTCGACCGCTTAGAAATCCACGAAGCGTTCGGCATGTCCGACGAAGAAGGCAAGGAAATGTGGAACCGGTCGGTGGATTATATTTATTACACAGACTGCCCTGCTTATCCCGGCGCAGTGGAATTGCTGCAGCAGTTGGATGCTGAGGGCCATGAAATCTATTATATTACCGCCCGTTCTGCGCACCACGGCAAAGATACGAAAGCCTGGTTAAAAAAACAGGGGTTCCCGGTGCAGGACGATCGTTTCTATTGCGGAATGAAAGATGACAAAAAAGTGGAGATTATCGAAGAACTCGAACTCGACTATTATTTCGATGATAAGCCCAAAGTTGTGGAGACGCTTGATCACGACCGGCTGAAAGTGATAGTCAAAGACCAGTCCTATAACCGGCATTTGGATATGCCACGTTTTAAAGAATGGACTGAGTTAGACAGCCTGTTCAAAAAGCAACTGAAATAATACACACAAAAGCCGGCCTGGGGGTTTCCAGGCCGGCTTTTGTGGCACAGCAGCTTGTTCGCAAGCAGTTTTTCGAAAGAAGAGCTTTCACCACGCTACTTCCCTTCCCCTTCATATGGCAATGCTTCAAACACCACCAAAGCAAGAGTTGCGATAGGTCCCATCAGAAGTGACAGCAAAAACCAGTTTAGTCCACTCCGGTTCTTACCTTGTGCAATGCCGGCATTAATCAAAGCCAGCGTTCCCCAACCGACATAATATCCGTTATCCAATTCTCTCCGCCCCCTTTTTCTAAATTCTATCATAATATACATTTTGAACTAATAAACCCGTAGTAACCGATATTCCACAAAACAGCTTGCTTGCCTGGGGGCTCGCGCTGAGCTAACTCGGGACTTCGTCCGAGTGGATCTCAGCACTTCGCTTGGTCCCCTGGGCGTCTGCGCTGTTTTGCTCCATATCTCTAGAAATTTTTCTCAGCGCCAGTGCTCCAGGAGCAGGCGAATGCCGACAAAGCAACAGACGAGTGGTCTTCTCGGCTTATGGCGGGAGCCAAGGTGTGCGCCATACGGAGATGGTACCTCCTTTGCGACGAACTTGCGCAGGAGCATAATCTTTGTTTTGGTCCTTCTGCGACGAGCAGTGCGCAGGAGCATAATCTTTGCCCTTGTCCAAAGCACCGAAGTGGCATATTTATCGGATTCTTTAATTCAACTATAAAAAAAGAAGCCGGAATTTTTTCCGCCTTCTTCAGTAATGAACATTTTTCAGTTTTTTGAACGCCGAGACAAATACTTTTGGGTCCGTATTCACTTTATAAGTGATAACCCCCCGATGTGTATGCAGGTAAAGCAGATTTCCTTCGTCCGAAAATGATTTATATGAAATGTCCCAGACATTCATCAAATTGAATTTTGTGGTGGAGGCCACAAGGACATCTTCATACAGATGAAGATCATACTCTGTTTTAATGATCTTCATCTCCCCCGCTTCAATGGAACGTTCCGTATTGACGTAAGTGATGGTGGACAATGAATTCGAATGCTCCATTTTTCGGCAGCCTCCCTGACTCTTTTAAAGCAGTCTACCCTACTTTTCAGCTTCCGGGCAACCAACTCGGGTTACAAACAGCCGATGGACGGCAAGATGATACAAATGTTACAATTTTCACACAAATTGTTTTGCAGATAGGAGGACGTCGCATGGACAGCTGGTTCGGTACAGGATCGGAACATTATTTCACCCCTTTTGGCATCAGTCATCTGATTGTGTTGACAGTGGCTCTTCTTGGTCTCCTCCTGTTGTTCCTTTTCAGACATCAGCTGGTGAAGGAGTCCGGACCTTTTCAAATCTTGCGCTGGGGTCTTTTTTCACTGTTAATATTATGTGAAATCTCTTATCAATACTGGGCAATCTCAAACGGCATCTGGTATTCCGCAGGACATCTTCCGCTCCATTTATGTGGCGCAGCTTCTATTATTGCCATAATCGGTTTAGCGACCTTGAAAAAAAGCTGGATCCAGATTTCATTTTTCACCGGCATTATCCCGTCATTTCTCGCTTTGGTCACTCCTGACATGCCCTATGACTATCATCATTTCCGGTTTTGGGTGTTTTTCATTCTTCATATGGCCATTCCCTGGGCAAGCCTGTTTTTGGCACTCGCCACCCCTGATATAATAAATCTCCGCTCAGTATTCAAAGTCTTTGGGCTGCTGGTCGCCTATGCACTTGTCATCGGATTCATCGTAAACCCGCTGATCGGCGCAAACTATTTATACTTGGCACAACTGCCAACCGCTGAAACGATATTGCGTTTTTTCGGTGATGGCATCTGGTATTACCTGAACCTGGGCATTACTGCATTGCTCTTATTCCTGCTGCAATTTTTCCTTTGGAAGCAATTTATCATCAAAAGACAAAAAAGACTGCCGTAAGGGCAGCCTTTTTAATAAATGTCTAAAAAAAGATTATTCAGTATCAAAATACTCGTTCGTCAGGTCGCCATTCACCCCGATGCCGGCCGCACTGCCTTCTCCTGCTGCGATGACCAGCTGGGACGGCACGATCAGGGACGCATCTCCTGCTGCATATACATTCCAGACATTCGTCCGGCCGTAATCATCGGTCAAAATTCCGCCGTGTTCATTTGTTTTGCAGCCGAGTTCCTTGGCAAAGGGGGTGGAATGGCTCCACAATGGCGTCGTAAACCCGCCCGTGCGATCCACCAGCGAACCGTCTTCAAGCCTGACGCTTCGTAACTGTCCGTTTTCACCTTCAAGGCCATCGATCATTTCTTCGTAAACGCGTATTCCTTTTGCTTGCAGTTTCACTTTTTCCTCTTCTTCCAACCTGCCCACACCATTTGTAAAGACAGCCAGATCCTTGCTCCATGTGTGAACTTTTTTGGCGAGATCGTAGACCATTTTATCGGCGATGATGGCGAGTGGCTGGTTTTGAAGTTCCCACCCATCGCAATACGGGCAACTGAACAGACTGGTTCCGTAAAAATTCTCTATGTCCGGTATATTTGGCAGCTCTTCTTTCAAACCGGCGGCAATGATAATTTTGATACTGTGAAAAGTATCGCCATCTTCTGTATCCAGCTGGTAATGGCTTTCCGTAATGCGTTTAATATCAATGATCCGCTTTTTCTTTATTTGCACACAATCGTATTTCGCCACATCTTCCCGGCCAAGCCTTTTCAGTTCCGACGGCTGGATGCCATCTCTCGTCAGAAAGCCGTGCGCTTCCCTCGTCACCAGGTTCCGCCCATCGTCATCATCAAACAGCAGCGTATTTCTTTTGGAACGCCCCAGTATGAGTGCAGCACTTAAGCCTGCTGGCCCTCCGCCAATAATGGCACAATCATATATCAAGTTTTCCACCTCTTCCACCTTGAGCTTTTTCCTTCTTTTCCCCTTTACTTCCATCCCATAAACTAACTCAGGAAATCAAAAACCCGGCTTCCCCTTGAGGAAAGCCGGATTTTGATTATGCCAAAGGCGTTAAAATTTCGGTCAAGGCAGTGACGAAAAGATCATTTTCTTCTTCTGTGCCGATCGTTACGCGGATATACTCGGGCAAGCCCCACGTTTTTCCGTAGCGCACGATGATCCCTTGGGCCATCAATTGTCGGTAAATATCTTCCCCATTTGATCCGACTTGGACCAGAATGAAGTTGGCTGTTGTTTCTGTATAGGTAAGTCCCAACTTATCAAAGCTGTTATACAGGAAATCACGCCCTTTTATATTGGCATTGAAGGACGCTTCAACATGTTCCGTATCGGTAATCGCTGCTGCTGCGGCAATTTGGGCCAGCGTATTGACGTTGAACGGCTCTTTCACTTTCAGGATCGATTTGATGATTTCTTCAGACGCGATGCCGAAGCCGATACGGACACCGGCAATTCCGTAGATTTTGGAGAAAGTCTGCAACACAATCACCGGATGGCCGGCGTTCACAAACTCGAGTCCATCCGTGTAATCCTCTTCATCTGCAAATTGGCTGTAGGCGCCGTCGAAAACTACCAATACATCCTTCAGCTTCGCCAATAAATTCTCCATCTGCCCTTTTGAGATGTAGGTGCCGGTCGGATTATTCGGTGAACAAATATAGACGATTTTTGTTTTATCCGTCACTGCTTGGATCAGTTTATCGATGTTGTACTGGAATCCCTCATCGAAAGGCACGGGTTTGACCACAGCTCCCATGATGTGTGCGCCAAAATCATATTCGCTGAACGACGGCGATGGCACAATGATTTCATCCCCCTGTTCAAGGAATGCTTCGGAAATGAGCGTAATCAGCTCGTCCGCACCATTTGTCGTGATGACCTGCTGTTTCTCTACTTTGTATTGTTCAGCGATTGCCTGTCTCAGAACGCTGGCATCCGCATCGGGATAACGATTCAGATCAGCCAGGCTTTCCTGGATGGCTCTGACAGCCTTAGGGGACGGACCCAGCGGATTTTCATTGGACGCCATTTTAATGACGCGATCGAGCCCCAATTCTTTTTGCACTTCCCATATCGGCTTTCCTGGTGAATAGGGTTGGATGATATCAAGGGTTTTGCGGGTTTTAATATTACTGGTATTCGGCATTCAAATTCCTCCATGATCGTAGTGGATGGTACAGTAAATAATTCATTTAGATAAATTAACATAAATACGCCGCTTCGGCGCTGAGAGAATTGCTTAGATATGGAGCAAAACAGCGCAGACGCCCAGGGGACCAAGCTCAGCACGAGCCCCCAGGCAAGCAAGCTGTTTTGCGGAATATCGGCTGATAGAAATCATTAGTTTAATTCATCTATCATATCATCTTTTTACGTCTTCGATAACAAACAAGTATTTGTAACCTTCACACAAATATGGTTTACTTTAACGAGAACCATTTTAAAGAGGAGAATTGCTGGATGAAAAAGATGAAATTTATGGCTTTACCCCTATCGTTGCTCTTGTTATTGGGTGCCTGTTCGGACGACGAGCAAGCGGAGACTGCTGAAGAAACCGCCGCTACGGCTGAATCTGAAGAGAATCCCGAACCTGCTGTCGATACACCGGATACCGACCTTGAACTGCCGGGCGCAGATGAGGTTGTCGCAGTAGTCAATGGTGAAGAGATTAAAGGAACGGTCTATAATAGTGTTGCACGCCAAGTGGAAACCTCGCTTGCCACCCAAGGCAAAAAAGCTACGGATCCTGAAACCCAAGAACAAGTGAAAGAACAGGCAATTTCCGTGATAGTCGGCAATAAGCTTGTAATCCAGGATGCCATTAAAAAAGGGCATGATGTGGATGAAGAAGTTTTGGAGCAGCGTTTTGAAGAACTGAAAAATCAGTTTGAAACTGAAGAACAGATGAACATCTCTCTTGAAAGAACTGGTTTCACTTTGGATGATATGAAACTTGTGATCCGTGATCAGATAATCTATGCGAGTTATCTTGAAGAGGAAATCGAAGGCGTTGAAGTGACGGAAGAAGAGATTGAAGCAGCCTATCAGGGTTATGTGGATTCCACTGAAGGAGAAACCCCTGTATTTGAAGAAATGAGACCAATGATTCTCCAATCATTGGAAGAAATGAACGAAAAACACGCAGTTTACGAGCGCATTGAAGAATTGCGGAATGCGGCTGATATCGAAGTAAAAATTTAAATGATATTAAAAACCTCCAAACCTGATCGGGTTTGGAGGTTTTTTATTTACAGTTGCAGTTTATCGCGGCAGTATGCCTGCACTTCCGCTTCTTCATCATCTTCGAGTGCAAATTCCATTGCTTTGCCGGTTTGCTTGTCCATGAAGTTATAATGGGCGATACGCGCTCCATTTTCGTCAGCAGCCATGATGACGCGCAGGTCCAGGCCGGCTTCCGTGTATAGCTCATCGTCATCATCCACTTCAACTGTCAATAAGAATTCGTACCGGTCACTTTCCATTATGCCCGTTGGATCATTGATTTTGTGAAATGTAAAATCTGTAATTTCCATATGGTCCACCTCCGTCTTGTCTCTATTCTAGCTTGTTCCGCTCTGTTTTAAAAGTTTTAAAGGAAAATGTCTGGTTGAAAAGTGCTGGATATGCTTATACTTTGTTTATTCAATAATATACAGGGAATGGTAATAAAATATTGACAATTAAAGGAGCGGATATTGAATGGATGTTTTAGTAATTGGAGCAAACGGACAAGTTGGAAGAAATATCGTGAAAGAATTGGCTGAAAAAAATCACAACGCTGTAGCGATGGTTCGAAAAGAAGAGCAAAAAGCAAAAATGGAAGAACTCGGAGCAGCCAAAGTGGTGCTGGCCGATTTGGAAGAAGACTTCAGCAATGCTTTCGATGATGTTGATGCGGTGATTTTCGCTGCCGGTTCAGGACCAAAAACGGGAGCCGAAAAAACATTGACCATCGATTTATGGGGCTCTGTAAAAGCAGCCAAATACGCTGAGCAAAAAGGCGTTAAGCGTTTTGTTCAACTTGGTTCTGTCGGTTCGGACAATCCGGATGCGGGTGGCGAAGCAATGAAACCTTATCTCGTTGCCAAACGTACTGCCGATGAAATTCTGCAGGCAACAAATCTTGACTATACCATCGTCCGTCCAGGACCCTTATCTGACGAAGAGAAAACTGGAAAAGTCGAAGTTTCTGCAGAAGGATTCAAATCGTTTGAAGGACGTTCCATTCCCCGCGCGGATGTTGCAAACGTTTTAGTGGAGGTACTGGAACGAAAAAACACTTACGGTAAAGTATTTGAAGTTCTGCAAGGCGAAGAAGGCGCGGAAAACCAATTGGGTTCCGTCTGATATACCAGCCAGAGAGCGGATGGATTTCCGCTCTCTTTTGTGTTAAAATGAGCAATACGATAATAGAGGACGTGATAAATATGATTAATATTCAACCACCAAAAGCGGATGTGACAATTACACAGCGCAAACAGGAAATTACAGGCGACGAAGCGGTCATCAAGCCACTTTATGGTTTCATTGACCTTCATGAAATCCCGCGCGACAAAGGCGGCATCATCCAATTTTTTAACCACAGCGGTGAATTGCTGTTTGTCGGCAAAGCCCGTAAACTGCGTCAGCGTGTGAAAAAGCATTTCGAAGACAATGTTTCACCACTTAAAAATCACCGTGATGAAGTTCACCACATCACGATTTCAATTGTGGAAGATCCGATGGAACGCGAAATTTACGAAACCTACCTGATCAATACACAAAAAGCGAAATACAATGTAGAGAAAGTTTTCTATAAAGAACAGGAATAGAAAAGCGATAACGAGAGATAGGCCGAACTTGTTCGGGCCTATCTCTTGCGACGAAGCTAGCGCAGCGATGCAGGAGCAAAGACAGTATCCGTGCAGGGCACGTCTACTGTCTTCGAAGCTGTTTTGCGCAATATCGGTTTTCATGTTTCTTTCTCAACAAGCTGAGAAACGGCCACCTACTTTGGGTGGCCGTTTTTTTTATTCTTATCCCCCTTCCCCCTCTCTTTTTTTTCAATTCTTTTCCCGATATTCTATTTCCATGTTTTAACCCCCTTCCAAAACGGGAATAGCCCTACTAATAACTAGAAATTTTGGAGGAACTTATATGTCAGCATTCACAAAATCTTCCCCGTCGGCAAAATGTAAAAGCGAATACGACCATTTGCGCCGTGTCCTGCTGTGCCCGCCGGAATATATGGAAATAAGGGACGTTATCAACGATGTCCAGAAGAAATATCAGGATGAGAATATCGATACCGAAAAAGCGATGCAGCAGCATAAGGAGTTTGTTAGGGTATTGCAGCAGGAAGGCGTCGAAACAGATCTATTAGATCCTTCCGAAACATTTCCGGAACAGGTCTTCACCCGGGATATCGGTTTTACAGTCGGTGATACAGTGTATATTGCTGAAATGGCTGCCGAAATAAGGCAAGGTGAAGAAAGTGTCCTGCAGAAATGGCTTAGAAACAATAATTTTAAATCCGAAACCCTTGGCGGCGGCAACCGCGTGGAAGGCGGGGACGTTCTGCTGGACCGGGAGACAGTCTATGTAGGAATCAGCAGCCGCACAAGTAAAAATGCCGTGGAGGATCTGCAGAAGAAACTGCCGGATTCCGAAGTCATTCCGATAAAGTTTGATGAAAAATATCTTCATTTGGATTGCGTCTTCAATATCCTTTCTCCTACGGAGGCATTGATCTATGAAGAAGCACTGGATAAAGAAACGCTCGACATGCTCGCTGAGCGCTATACACTTATCCCTGTCGATGCCGATGAACAATTTGCCCTTGGCACCAATGTCCTTTCCATTGGCGGGCGTCGGGTTTTCAGCCAGCCGCAGAACAGCAAGGTCAATGCACTGATGAGAGCCAATGATTTCCGTGTCATCGAAATCGACTTCTCTGAGATCATCAAATCCGGAGGCGCTTTCCGCTGCTGCACCCTCCCCTTGATCCGGGAACAGTAAAGAATATGAGCACAAGCTTCAAGCTTGTGCTATTTTTATGGGCAATCTGCGAATACTATTAATTAATAATTCTGATTTTTGTATCATTTGCACCAAATTTACGGTATAACAGTAAATAAGAAGAATTATAAACTTATAAAAGGAGGACGTTGAAATGATCAGTAAAAAAGCATCTTTTATGTCGGTATTTCTATTGGTTCCGCTTATTCTGGCTGGCTGTGCGGGCGAAAGTCCCGATGACAGTACGGCGGAAACGGACAGCGATACAGGAGATCGCACACAGATCAGTTTCATCCATTGGCGCGGAGAAGACAAAGAGGTTTTTGATGATATCATCGCCCAGTTCGAAGATGAATTCCCTGAAATCGGTGTTGAGATGAATATTTATCCATCTGAGCAATACCAGGCGACCGGCCAGCGTATGCTGACTGACGGATCCACAGGCGACGTCTTCACTTCTTTCCCTGGCGCTCAATTTGAGGCAATCGCGAACGCCGGCTTTTTTGAAGATCTCAGCGGCGAAGACTTCGTCGGTAATTTTGACGAAAGCCTGATCACTGTTGGCGAAAAGGATGGCCAGCAATTGGCATTGCCTTATCAATTGGTATTTAATATGCCAGTTTATAATAAAGGCATGTTCGACGAACTCGGCCTCGAAGTCCCGAAAAGCTGGAGTGAGTTCCAGGAAATGGCTGACACTCTGCTTGAAAATGATATAACACCGATTGCATTTCCGGGAGCGGACATCGGTCCCAACCAATTCATGAACAGCATGATGATGAATAATGCACCGGACGAAGATGTTTTCGAGAAATTGCAGAACGGAGAAGAATCGCTGACCAACGAATGGTGGGTAAAAACTCTGGAGGATTTCCAGCTTCTTGAGCAAAACGGCTATATTCAGCCGGATGCCCTCGGCACAAGCCAGGATTCAGCTATGGCAATGGTGGCAAATGAGGAAGCCGCGATGCTGGCGACCGGCTCCTATCATATGGCGTCACTTCTCGAATTGAATCCGGATCTTGAACTCGATTTACTGGCCCCGATTACCGTGGAAGAAAGTGAAGCCCAATATGAAGGCATCAATACCGCGACTTTCATGTTGGCGATCAACAGCAATTCCGAGAAAAAAGAACAGGCAAAAGAATTTATCCGTTTCCTCAGCAGACCGGAAATCGCTTCGCAATACGCCAATGAAACTGGCCAGCACTTGACCGTAAACGACGTGGAATACGAATCTGAAGTCCTGCAAAACACCGCTTATTGGATCGATGAGAGAACAACTCGGTTCCAGCCCCGGTTCCTGATTACAAATGCACAGATTGAAGCAGCGGTCCTGAGTTCGATTGAAAACGTCCTTGGAGGGGCTGAACCAATGGAAGCAGCGGAAGAAGCACAGCAGATTGTCGATGAAAACAGGGAATAATGGATGAAGATTCCGAAGACAATCTACCTATTCTTTTTACCGGGGCTTCTTCTTTACAGTATTTTTTTCCTGTATCCAACGGTCAGTGCCTTGTTCTATTCTTTCACTGATTGGGACGGACTAAGTGATACTTTCCAATTCGTCGGAACTGGAAATTACGAACGTGCGCTGACAGGTGATTCTATTTTCAGGAAAACCGTCGGCAATAATCTGAAATTCATGTTGATGGTCGTGGTTTTCCAAACCCTTGCGGCTCTCGTTTTTGCTTTGATTGTCCTGAAAAACACGAAAACCAACTTATTTTTACGGGCCCTTTATTTCTTCCCGACAATTCTTTCTTCGGTTTCTGTCGCGTTTATCTGGTCATTCATTTATGATCCGTCTCTTGGTATCCTGAATCAGATTCTGGGATTGCTGGGCCTTGATTTTCTCCAGCAGAATTGGCTCGGCAATTCCGATATCGCCATTTATTCATTGGCAATCACGCAAATCTGGTTTCATGCCGGACAGATGCTGATCATTTTTGTTGCTGGTCTGCAAGCGATACCCGAAGATTTATACGAAGTGGCCAAAATTGAAGGAGCCAGCAGATGGCAGACGTTCCGCAAAGTCACCTGGCCGTTGCTCGCGCCTTCAGCCACCATCGTTATCGCGTATACGACGATTCAATCATTCAAAGCATTTGACCTCGTCTTTGCAATGACGGGAGGCGGGCCGAATAATTCGACAGAAATCATTGCGACCTATATTTTCGATGTGGCCTTCCGAAGTTATAATTTCGGCTATGCCAGCTCCATATCGGTGCTGTTCATGATCATCATCGCGGTTATTACGTTCCTGCAATTCAAAGCATTGCGTTCTGATCGCATCTCTTATTAGAAGGAGGGGATTTTTTGTTATTCCGAAAATTTTCATTGGCAGTTTATGCTTTATTGATCTTGATTCCACTGCTGATGGTGGCCCTCACTTCTGTTAAGACATTGCAGGAGACTTTCCGTGATCCGCTCGGCCTGCCGGATGATGGCTTCCAGTTCAGCAATTACACCGCTATCTTCCAGGAACAGACGATGGCCGGCTATTTTATCAACAGCTCCATCGTCACTTTATTCTCGGTTTTATTTACCCTGTTTTTTGCATCCCTGATTGCTTTCGGCATCAGCCGATTGAATAATTGGATAGGCAATATCCTTTTCGGCTTATTTACACTCGGCATGATGGTACCGGCCCAGGTCAATATGGTGCCTTTATATTCACTCATGCTGGATCTGAATTTGACAAACAGCCTTCTTGGCCTGATTCTCGTCAATATTGCCGTCACCTTGCCCATTGCTGTGTTTATCCTCACAGGCTTTATGAAAACGCTACCGAGGGAATTATTCGAAGCCTCGACGATAGATGGAGCCGGAAACTGGCAGACGTACAGAAAAGTGGCTTTGCCGCTTTCCCTGCCTTCCCTTTCTGCGACGGCCATTTTTCTTTTCGTGATGCATTGGAATGACTTGCTTTACCCCCTCCTTTTCATCACGGATAATGCATATAAAACGCTGCCGCTTGCATTGCTCGAATTCCAGGGTCAATATTCAACTAATTACCCGATGCTGTTCACCGGCGTCATCATTGCTTCAGCTCCAATGGTCATCGCCTATGTGTTTCTGCAGCGATTCTTTGTGGCCGGCATGACCGCCGGCGCCTTAAAGGGCTGAAAAAAATATTTCGCAACATAAAAAATGCCGGCTTGCCCTTTTATGGGTGCCGGCATTTTTTGGTTTTATTGTCAAAAGGAAGCGATCAACAGGAAAAAGGATTCCAGGGTTCATAAGGCGAATTAACATTTACAGAGAGTTTAGAAGCGTTGAAGGAGGTTCCATCCATGTTCATCCGCCAGCCGTTTGATGAATTCCTTGAAATGGAATACGAGCGCACGACAGAAAATAGTGTGAAAGTGACCTTGCCGATCAAAGAATTGTATATCGACAGTGCAGGACTTATCCACGGGGGCATTATTTCCACTCTTGCCGAAGTCGCTTTGTGCAATACGGTCGCTCCAGATGAACAGGGCCGGCAGCAGGCCGTTACTGTAGATTTGAATGTGACCTTCTTAAAAAGCAGCAACTCTGCCATTTTGACTGCCCGGGCTTTTGCAGTCAAAGAAGGCCGAAATCTGATTCATGCCGACTGCCTGATCTACGATGATGAAGACCACGTCATCACCAAGGCCAAAGCGGTGCTGTTCAATAAATAAATAAATGGACGGCACCTGCTGGATTTTTTGACAGAAAAATAGACCACCCTGAAGTGGTCTTTTCTCTGTGTTCATTTCGGAATAATGATTATTTATTCCGCGAAGAAATGGCGGCCGATTTGGGTGAGGACTGTTCTGGAGAAAATCCAGTCATCACTGACACCGGCTGGATTGTAATAGAACACCGCTCCCATGGTCGGATCTTCTCCCTTCATCGCTTCTTTTACTGCGTCATAGGAGCTTTTGGTCGGCGTCAGCAAGTATTGGTCATCGTTCACGGCTGTAAAAGCATTGCGCTGGAAAATGACTTCTTCCGTGCTGTCCGGAAAACCGGAAGCTTCAATACGGTTCAATATGACCGCTGCTACGCCCACTTGCCCGATGAAGCTTTCCCCACGGGCTTCGCCGTGCACTATTTTCGCCATCATTTCGACATTTTCAAGCTTCATTTCCGTCATCGGACCGACTATACCGGTTGGGGGGAGTCCATAATCTTCCTGGAAGCGGGTCACCGCATTACTGGTAACGAAATTAAAATAACCCGTTACGTCTTCATCGTAATATCCCATGCGATCTAATTGTTCGCGAATTTCTTCCCCATTTTCTATTCCTGGCCCCGAAATTCTGTGCTGAGCTGCACTTGCCTCACTCAGAGGCAGACATAAAAAAGCCACGGCCATAACCGCGCCACTCACTATATTCTGGTTAAGTATATTCATAATTCCTCTCCATTCTGAAAAACTTTCCTTCTTTTACTATTACAACCGGAAAATTTTGCTTACTGAGTAAGAATTCCCTGTGAAAATAGTTCTAAACATTTTATTTTTATTGCACAGAAACCTGCCCTTGTAATCCATCCGTTCTAATTGGCAGGCATTCTTTGTCCTCATTTCAATTCATAGTGCAATTGGGCGAACTCACCGTACCGTTTCACGTCTCTAAGTTTAAACTCCGTCGTGAGTAAAGATTTTTGAAACAAAGGAATTCCGCTGCCGATCGTTACAGGAGCGATGGAAATTATAAACTCATCAATCAGGCCGGCTTCTAAAAAACCAGCCAATAATTTAGATCCGCCAATGACCCATATATTTTTGCCGGGACTGCTTTTAAGTTTTTCGGCAAAAACAGGTATGTCCATATCCGTAAATTCAACATTTTCCGGAGATGCCTGCGGGGGAGTATGAGTGTATACATACGTTTTGATCCCCTCATAAGGGTATTCCCCATTTTCGAATTCCATTACCCAGTCATATGTTCTGCGTCCCATGACTACCGTATCAATAGTCTCCATGAACTCTGCATAACCCGCATCGCCCTCGCCATCGATTTTGAAAAGCCAATCCAGCGAATCATCTTCTGTAGCGATATACCCATCAAGACTTTCAGCAATATAACAGACGATTTTTCGATTATTTTCCACAGATCACGCCTCCCGTTAATGAAAGCTTCTGGTTCGGAATGCTGGCCATCAAACGGCTTTCAGCAATCCACTATCTTCCCGTGCCGTGTTCTTTCAATTCCCGATGTGTTTGGGGAAATCCATTCGCCTGCCACTCTGAACGGAATGCTGAATCCAATTGGCTCAGGCCTTTCTCTGCGTCATCCACATCTGCATTGACACTTTCTTCCTGGTCCACTGTCACACTATTGCGCATATCATTATCTTCATAAACCCAAACTTTCTTACCGCTCTTTTTTCTGATGCTGTTGAACAGAACAATACCTCCTGCAAAGGCTGTTCCTGCAAATATCATTTTATTAAGGTTTCTTTTATTCATCTGAATCCCTCCAAGAATTTCATAAGGCTGTAATATGTATTTTCCCTTTTTGTTCAACTTTAACCATTTCATTTATGTGTCTTCTATTTAGACTATGTTTCCCGTCTTTGATAACATGATGTAAATTCCATTTGGAGGAGGCAATACTTTTGAAAAAAGTCATTATTTTGTCTGATACACATATACCCGCTCGCGCCAGTCAGCTGCCCAAAATTCTGGTGGATGCCTGCCAGGATGCGGACTTGATCATCCACGCAGGAGACTGGCAGGTACTGGACGTGTTTTTCGAACTCTCCGCCTATGCTGAAACTGTTGGTGTTGCAGGCAACGTAGACCCTTGGGAAATTGTCGACCGTTTTGGAAAAAAGAAAATTCTCACCGTGGAAAATCTGAAAATCGGAGTTATTCATGGGGACGGCATACGCAGTACGACGGAACAGCGTGCTTTGGAGGCTTTTGCCGAAGATGAAGTGGACCTGATCATTTTTGGTCATTCCCATACCCCCTTAATGAGACAGGAAGCCGGGGTCACACTCTTCAATCCCGGTTCGCCCACTGATAAACGGCGTCAGCAGCAATATTCATTTGGCATTCTGGAGATCGGCGAAGAATGGCATTTGCAGCATATCTTTTTTGATAAAGATCAATAATTCATTAATAAAACCGGACCTCCTTTTGTGGAGGGTCCGGTTTTTAATAAGCTATTTAGCCGCAAGGCAATAAAACATCATCGTTCCGTTTTCTCAGTCAATAAAGCCTCATCTTTTAAATTTTTGCAATGTATTTTAAGGAAGCGAATGAATTCCTTGGTGTTCCCTCGTGAAATATAGGACATCTCCAAATAATCACCGTCAATCAGCAGGATGTTCATTTTTACTGTACCGTCCAATTCAGCCTCGAGTCCTTCCACTTCTCTGATAGGCACCTCAATCAACCGTGATTCTTCATTACTTCCTCCACTTTTGAAAAATAATGATTCTTCATTGACTGCGAGCAAACCTTTAAAGCCGTCAACGAGGTCAGAGCGGCTCGTCCGGAAGATACCGAAAATCCAATGTGTAATCGAAGCGTTTGACATGCTTTCTTCTAACTCTTTCAGCAACTTTGTCGGATGTGCCATCTAAACGCCCCCCGTTTTTATCTTCTCTTTTAGTATACAGGGAGTCCCTTTTGAAAAAGTGTTTTATTTCTGTTACAAATGTTTCATTATTACTAATTTATGGTTCGAAAAATTTGGATTTGGGGTATTGAAGAAAAAATCTGATAGCGAAAGGTTGATTTTGCCGATGCGTATGGAATTGGAATTACTGGAACAGACTGAAACCACTATTTTTTTCATCTGGTCAAATACCGGCGGAACTTACCGGGTCGAACGGGATGGAAAGTTAATATACAACGGAACAGATAATTCGATAAAAGATGAAAATCTGACACCAGGGGAATTATATATTTATACAGTCGAGCGGCTGGACCTTGAAGATAATGTGATCGAACGTCTCAAATTGCAGACTGGCACCGAAAATTATCAGGATGATTTTATCAATCGCCTACAGCAAATTACAGTGAGCACCATTATTTCCGAATCAAAAACTGCTATCGCCTGGGGCTCAATTGATGGAATTTTGAGCTTCGATATTTACCGCGACGGCGAACTGCTGGGAACTACTGAAAAAAATCAGTTCACCGACAAAACAGCCGAGAAGGATAAAGCTTATACCTATTGGATACAGGGCAAGCGGCCGCTGGAAAAATCTGAAGAGACAATGAAAAATGGAAAATCGGTGCTGGCGACATTTTTCGGCATGGCCAATGTCAAATCCACACAGGTAAAAGCTTCTAATGAAGAATTCTGGATCATCAAACGCGTTGCCAGCCGGAAAGCTCTTCTCCGAGAGCTCCCGACGGAAAAAGCCAGGATTGGACAGCCTGAATGGCAGCTGCGCTACCTCACTTTTCTTTCTGAAGAATTTCTCCCGAATCCAAGCCCTTTATCTTTGAACCGCTTTTTCAAGGGGGATAACCGCAGTTTTGATCCGGAAGCAAAGGAATACCGAACACGGGTCGATTTGAATATCCGGTTTCAGGAAGAAGGAGCTTCAGTGGATTGCTCCAAAGACGTGGGAACGACAATCGCCTATGATTGGCGCAAGAAATTCCGCAAAGCCGATGTTGCTTCTTCTGATGGCATTGAATTGAAGGAAGTTAAAGAAGACAACCATAAGGTGGCGATTGATTTAAAACATTCAGTTAGCAACCCTTTAGTTTCTTCTCCGAATATCGATTATCAGATTGCTGCCAACTTTTATCGAGTCGGTATCTACGATATTATCGGCATCCACGACCAGGCCCCCAATCATGAAGTCTATTTGAAAAGCGGGAGCGATGCTGAGTGGGGGCAAATCCACGAAGCGGAAGACAAAGGTTTATCATGGATGGCCGGCCCCATCGCCTGCCAGTATTGGCGGATATCTAATTTTGAATAAGAAATGCGACAGCGCCCGTTAAGCTCTGAAAGGCATAAGACGATTTGGCGAAGCGGCGTCCTTTCAGCCGCACAGCCAAAGTGGCTTATGACCCGAAGAGCTGGGCCGCTGGAGTCTGGACACAGAAATGCGACATAGAAAAACGCAAGCTAACCCAAAAAGGGCCGGTAACGAAAAGCAATCGCTCCTCCGTTACCGGCCCTGATTTTTATTTGTCCAAAAACCGTTTTCGTATATGTGGCGGCGGCAGCATACAACTGTCCAATTTGCCGAAAACCTTATAGCGGTTGTTGGCAATGACATCATATGCCCCATCGCGAAGAACTGCTGGAAATGGACGCAAGTGGTAAGCCAGCTTCCATAAGCCGGTTAAATGATGGGAAATCCGAAGCGCACCTTCAGATTTAACAAAAGCTTCTCCATTTTCTATAAGAATCAGACTGTCGACATCGTCCGGTATATTGTGTTCACGGGACAGCTTCTCCCCAACTTCGCTTTGCAGCGAAGCAAACTGGAAATAGCCGGCCGGGTCGTGATTGATGATGAATTGGACACTCGAGTCACAAAAATTGCAATCACCATCAAACAGCACGATTGCATGTTCCATTGTCTTTTCCTCCTCTGCAAAACGTCTTGACTCTATTAATATCCTTTCTCATTTTTCTTAAACCCTACCGTTCCGCTATAGTTCCTTGATGAAAAAACAACTTCCAGCCTGTCGGGCGCTTTTTCCATACAGAGCTGCGATTCGTATTGCGGCCGGTTGTTCTATTTTCGATCCGGTAGGTTGTAAGAACCGCCTCGTCCCCCAACACATGCATTTTGAAACCGCTTAGCACCATATCGTCCGGTGCCAGTGGACGATCCCCATCAAGCTCCGACCGCAATATCACTCCCCCGCTGCTGCCGAATTCATAAAACTCATCGTCCAGCACTTGAGCCAGTTTTGCACCTGATATACGCACATCCGATGAAATATGTTGATGTTCCAACTCATAAATCTCTTCTTCCAATTTGTTCATACAGCATCCCACCTTGTTTTATTTCCCGGGAAATATCGTGCATTTCTTCCTGATAAACTAAACAATACCCTTTAATCATACAAAAGGGAATGCCCCGGCATAATTATACCGGGGCATTTCCTATTCTTTGTCGTTCTCCTTTTCACCATCGTAGAAATCTTTCATTTTTTCGTCATCACCAGGCTGGTCCTGGGGGCCGTCAGAAGATCCAAAGTCTTCCACATCTTCAAAGCTGTCATTAAAATCACGAATTCTTCCATCCTCTTTTTCAACCGGCTGGCCAGTTGCCCCCTGTAATACATCCTCTTCGACAGGGCGGCTCTCCATGTCCAATTCATGATCTGCATGGTCAATGCACGTTAACGCAGTCGGGAGAGCTTCCATTCGTTCAAAAGGTATCTCTTTACCGCAAACAGCACATTTCCCATAAGTTCCTTCTTCCATTGCTGCCAGCGCAGCTTTAATGTCGTCTATTTCTTCTTCCTTAAACTGTGTCAATGCCATGCCCCTCTCCTGATCAAAAAGATCGGTGGCATTATCTGCCGGATGATTATCATAATTTGAAAGCTCTGTTCTTTCAAATTCTTCTGTATGTTCTACACGATCTTCAAGCGTTTCTAATTGGTCAGTCAATTGTTTCTTCAATTGTTTCATCTGTTGGTCTGTCATCGTGATTCCTCCTCAAAAAACTACTTGTTCTGTATATTTCCTAATTGAGGGAAATCAAACCTGTCCAATCAATTGTCAAAGCGTTCCAGCAAACTCAGTAAATATTCATCCAGCCGATGGCGAATCAGTTCATCCGACAAACCTTTCATGCCGAGTTCACTCCAACCCACGTAAACTTTAGGCAAGCCGTCGAGCGTATCTGCCAAAGCCAACAGGTCCCAATATGAATCGTATTGGAAGTCTTCACCTGCCTGGCTGATATATGCTTCCAGGAATTCATCTGCTGTTGAGACACCAAACAATTGAGCGAGATTGACACGGCAATGGCCGATATCGACTCCTGCTGGACCCCGGCAGGCATTGACCCAGTCAACAACTCCGGTTAATTCATCATCTTGCCATAGAATATTACCTGGGTGGTAATCCCGGTGAATAAAACAATAAGCTGATTGCGGCCTTACTCCAGCCACTATAAAAAAAGCACGCATCCAGTCATTCGGAAATTTTGACCATAGAGGCTTTTCCAACCTCAACGCATCGTTGTAGGAAAAGTACTCATAATTGAGATTTTCAGCTTTTTGCTGATGGATCTTCACCAGCGCAGCGGCCATCCCTGTCAGCCATGACTCCATATTAGCCGGTTGTAAAATGGTTTTGCCCGGCAGTTTTGTCATCAGTACTGCCGGCATTCCACATCTTTCTCCGGTTTCGTCATAAGCTATAAGGGTGGGAGACGGAATTTTTGATTGTGCCGCCTGCTGCAGGCTTTCGCTTTCATGCTTCGCCAGATCCGGTTCCATTTCCAGCCAATCTTTTTTATGGAAAAGACGCAAGATAACGTTCTCTTGGAAGCTTTCCTGTTCAAAAGGAATTTCGAACACTAGAGACGACGTACCGCCCAGCAGTTTTTGGATCCTGTCCCTATTAACCCGTTTACCCAAAATCTCTTCTATCCATTCAATCGTTTCTGTTGTCAATTCAGGATTCATCGGATAACTGATCTTACCCACCGCCTTCTAAAAATAAATGATTTACATATATTTTACATCTTATAACACATTATCGCCGACTTCACTTCACAGCCATCACCCGACCTTGCCCGCGTTTAGATGAAGAACAGAAGGGTATGCCTTTTATAAATGATTTCAACGTGAATTTTGAACCATTCGCCGCCATTAGGATCATATTGAGGGAGGAATAGAAATACATGAGAGTGAAAAAACCGATTCCGAAAACAAAAGAGCTCGACAGCACCCTGTCTTTGATCAATGAAGGTTTCGACTTTCTGCCAAGCCGCAGGAAAGAGCTACAATCCGATATTTTTGAAACTCGTTTATTAGGAAAAAAATCGCTTTGTATAGCCGGAGAAGAAGCGGCGGCGGTGTTTTATGACAATAAATATTTTAAACGAAAAGGTGCGGCGCCCAAGCCTTTGAAGAAGACCCTTTTGGGCGAAGGCGGAATCCATGGCCGCGATGGTGAAGACCACCATCATCAAAAGCGGATGTTCCTTTCAATGATGACCCCTGAAAGACTGGAAGATATGAAACGTCTCGCAATTGAAGAGCTTGACCGCAAAGCTTCCGAATGGGAAGGGATGGAGCAAGTCCTTCTGCTCGACGAAATTGAAGAAGTTCTGGCGCGCTCTGTTATGAATTGGGCCGGACTTCCGCTGAAAGAAAGCGAAGTGAAGCAGCGAACGCAGGAACTGGTCGCTATGGTGGACTCTTTCGGCGGCTCGCTGACACGCTTTAAAGAAGGGGCGGAAGCACGCAAAAGCCACGAGGCCTGGTTGAAGGGCATCATCACTGACATTCGGGAGCGTGTTTATTCCCCGCCATCTTACACCCCAGCTTATATCGTAGCGATGCAGAAAACACCAGAAGGCAAATTTCTGGACCTCGAGGTGGCAGCCGTCGATTTGAACAATGCCTACAGACCGATTATCGCGGCAGCTTACCTGATCGTTTTCGGAGCTCTGGCAATCCACGAATATCCGGAAATGAAGGCGAAGCTGCAGGCCGATGAAAATAATTTCAGCAAGCTGTTCGCACAGGAAGTACGCCGTTATTATCCGTTCGCACCGGCGATGGCAGCAAAAGCGAACCGCGATTTTGTTTGGCACGGCTACCATGTCAAAGAAGGAATGCTTGTGGTTCTTGATCTGTTCGGCACCAATCGCCATCCTGACCTTTGGGACAATGCGGATGAATTTATTCCTGAGCGCTTTGCAGATTGGAAAGGCAGCCCCTTCGCCTTTGTTCCACAAGGCGGCGGCCACCATCACGCCGGGCACCGCTGCGCCGGCGAGTGGATGACGGTTATGGTAATGCAATCGTTCTTTAAATACCTGACAGAAAATATTAGTTATAAGGTTCCTGAACAGGATTTGAGTTACGATATGGCACGTATGCCGACTATGCCAAAAAGCCGTTTTATCATAAGTGACGTCATGAAAATCCGTCAGTCACCGGAAAATATTATCAAGTACCGCCACAGCCAGACGGTCATGTAATCAAGTCATTCACCAAAAAGTGACGTAAGGTCATACTTTAAGGTCATGATGCTTAAAATCCGGTTTTTCGATTTGGATAGTTGTATGTTCAATTTTGCAGCGCTCGCTGATCATTTCCACCGCTTCCTTTAATACCAACTGCTCTTCGGACCGCTCATCGATATCGAGGTGGCATGTCAGCAAATCCATTCCGGACGTTATGGTCCAGATGTGGAGATCGTGAACGTCCCGGACGCCATCAATGGCCAATAACATCCCTTTAACTTCTGTCACATTGATGGTGACTGGTGTTCCTTCCATCAAAATGTGGATGCTGTTTTGCAACACGCTCCAGGCACTCCTTAAAATCAATAATGCCACCAGCACAGAAATAAGTGGATCGGCGATTGTCCAGTCAAAAAACAGGATGAGCAAACCGGCAATGATTGCACCGACTGATCCCAGAGCATCCCCAATTACATGCAGATACGCACTTTTCATATTCAGGTTGCCGTGGATATCCGCTCTTCTGCTGATCACCCAGGCACTTAAAATATTGGCCAGTAGCCCGATCGCAGCAATCGCCAGCATCCACCCGCCTCTTACCTCCGGAGGATCATAAAAGCGTTCGAATGCTTCGTATACGATGAAACCGGCCATTACGAAAAGGGTGATACCGTTAAAAAAAGCCGCGATGATTTCAAAGCGGTAATAGCCATAAGTCTTATTCCGTGAAGCGGCTCTTCCAGCAAACCAAATGGCTCCCAGACTGAGAAAAAGGGCTGCGGCATCCGACAGCATATGTCCGCTGTCGGCAATTAACGCGAGACTGTTGGTGAACAGGCCGCCGAAAAACTCCAGGAACATGATTGAAACCGTAATGAGCAGCGCCCAGACCAACGCCTTTTTATTGCCGCTTCTTACGTGCTCAAAACTATCATGATCATGTCCCATTGCAATCTGCCTCCTTGTTGTTTACCGTCATTTTAACAAAAAAGGTGATTGACAGCGAACCTCGGTTCTTATACGATGTATAAGGAAATTAAATAACCCGGCAACGGGAGAGGTTCATAGCATTTCACCCTCTATAAAAAACTATGGATTGTTGAAACTCAGCCAAATCCACATGCGATTTGGCTTTTTCTTTTGTCCGTTTTTTATAGCCTCTTCCGAAACTGAATTCGAGGAGGCTTTTTTTAATGGCAGGAAGAGACGAAGATACATTGGACCACCTAACTTTGCTTGGCAATCAAGAAACCAAATATAAATATGAATATGCACCGGAAGTACTTGAAGCAATCGATAATATGCATACACGCGATTATTTCGTGAAATTCAATAATCCGGAATTCACGTCCCTTTGCCCGCAGACCGGCCAGCCGGATTTTGCAACGATTTACCTGAGCTTTATTCCCGATAAGAAATTGGTCGAAAGCAAATCGCTGAAATTGTATTTCTTCAGTTTCCGAAACCACGGAGATTTTCATGAAGACGTGGTCAACATTATCATGAATGACCTGATCGAGTTGCTTGATCCCCGCTATATCGAGGTGTGGGGGAAATTTACTCCGCGCGGCGGATTATCGATCGACCCTTATACGAATCACGGCAAACCAGGAACAAAATACGAAGAAATGGCATCGTACCGGATGATAAATCACGACATGAATCCCGAGACGATCACCAATCGCTAAGGAGGAAAATTTTATGTTGCTTTATTTAAACGGTGCATTTGTCGGCTTGTTGATCCTATCCAATATCCTGGCAGTAAAATTATTCAGTATCGGGGAATGGATGGTGCTGCCTGCAGCAGTGATCGTCTATGTCTTCACTTTTCCCATCACAGACACGATTGCCGAGGTATATGGCAAAGAAGCGGCACGTAAAACTGTCTTCGCCGGATTCATCACCCAACTTGCAGCACTGGCATTCATCTTTTTCGCCATCCATCTTCCTGCAGCTCCGTTTTTTGGCGATCAGTCGTCGTTCGAGTCGATACTCTCAGCAGGCTTCCGCGTCACGCTCGCCAGTCTTGTGGCCTATTTCATCAGCCAGAACCTGGACGTTACCATTTTCCATAAACTGAAAGAAAAACACGGTGATTCGAAGCTGTGGCTGCGCAATAATGCATCCACCATGGTCAGCCAGTTAACAGATACCACCATCTTTATATTCATCGCTTTCTACGGCGTTATGCCTATGAGTGCCCTGCTCGGAATGGTGCTCACGCAATACTTGTTCAAGCTGGTTGTGGCAGCTGCGGACACGCCTCTTGTCTACCTGCTCGTCAATTTATGCCGCCGGGAAAAAGCATCAGGCCAAACGATTTATGGATAATAAGAAAGGGAGAGCCCAAGTGGCTCTCCCTTTCTTATGGCTGTCGAGAAGCCGACAACTTCTCCAATCATTTCGCTCTAGGCGGACGCTTTCCTCGGGGAGCTGCCTGAGCCTCCTCGCTCGCTTCGCTCACTGCGAGGTCTCAGGACTAGCTCTGGTTCCCGATGGAGTCGCCGCCTGCCGCTTCATTCTGTTCTGAGCTGATAATGCAAGTGTCCACTTTCTCACATGCAACACAATTAAACGTCTATTCCTCTATAGAAAAAGATCTGAGATATGGAGCAAAACAGCGCAGACGCCCAGGGGAGCAGGCGAATGCCGACGAAGTGCTGAGATCCACTCGGGCGAAGTGGAACGAGACCGAGTTAGCTCAGCGCGAGCCAAGAGTTGGCCGAAGGTAGTTCGGCCGACTCTATGCGACGAAGCTAGCGCAGCGATGCAACGGTTTTTCATGTCTCGAAGCTAGCGTAGCGATGCAGAGACAGGAGCACGGTTTTCGGCAAGCGAAGCTGTTTTGCGGAATATCGGCTTTCATTTTCACTTTCTCAACAAACTCAAGAAAGGGAGAGCCCAATCGGCTCTCCCTTTCTTTTCTATATCCAATTACGCTTTCGCTTTTGAAGTTTTCTGCTTGCTTGGCTGGATCTGCTTTGTTCTTGCAAGTACCAGGTCGGCCACGATTGGCAAGTGGTCAGATACATCGGTAGAGATTGTCGCAGTTTGCACGACTTCCATCTCAGGACCAAAGAAAATGTAATCGATGCGGGTCACAGGCTTTAAATCCACGTCCGACGTTTTGTAGGAATAAGGTGACGGGTATGTATAAGCGTCACCTTGCTTCATTTTCAAAAAAGCATCTGTGAAGTATCGGTTCATCTCGCGAATCGGAGCATAGAACGGCGGAGCGTTAAAATCGCCAAGTACGATACAGGGAAATTTACTCCCTGCCGTTAATGCCAAAATCTCTTTTACACTCAACTTCAGTTCTTCATCTTTCAGTGAAAGGTGTGCGTTGTAAACGCTGATGGCGATATCATCGACTTCGATAACAGCTTCGAGGACACCACGCTGTTCATCATTGCCGTACCATTGCTGCACCGGTGTCATATGGTGATTCTTGCTGTACGTTATCGGATATTTACTTAAAATTGCGTTGCCGTATTGGCAATTCGGCTGACCGGCCTGTTCTGCCGCATGATCGATATTGGCACCATAAGCAGTATACATACCCAGCCTTTCTCCCAGCCATTCCACCTGATCCATAAACTGACTCCGTTCCCCGAAGAAACGGTCGACTTCCTGTAATCCGATGATGGAGGCGCAGGAATCTTCAATGATAGTGGCCGTCCTTTCAAGGTTCATAATTCCATCCATACCTAAACCATGGGCGATATTAAACGACAAGACCTTTACAATCGGCGGTTTACTGTTTTTCATGCTTTGCGCTCCTTTGCTGTCGAACAGCTTTTTCAAAACTAAGGTTTAATTGATTTCAGTATAGCAAGTGACTGAAGGAAATACTGTATCAGCCATGTAAAGGTTTGTAAAGAATTGTTAAGCTTCGGGATCCAGCTGCAGCAAAGCAAAAATCGGTCTGTGGTCAGATGCTTCCGTTTCAATCTTGTCAGCACTCAACACCCGCCAATGTTCACTGCTAAAGATAAAGTCTATTCTTTTCCCATGATCACCTTGTTTTTTATAAGTTATAGGATGCAATGCAGTCGTTCCAAAAACATTATTGAGTTCATCTGCTATTCTCAGCATATGCGGATTATCGGGATTCGCATTAAAATCGCCTGTCAATATGGCAGGCATCTCTTCTTGCCTGATGATTTCCAGCAATTCCTCGACGTTATGGGCAAGTTGCTTTTCTTTCAATGAAAGGTGGGTAGTGAAAAATGCAATTGGTATCCCCTCTATTTCGATAATAGCTTCCAGCAGTCCCCGTTGTTCACTTTCTTTCTCCGACTCCAATTTCTTCAATTGGTGGTTACGGTAGCTTTGGATCGGATGCCGGCTTAATATTGCATTTCCATAAGCCTGCTCCTGATTTCGCTCTCCTGTCGCATTGGCGGTCACGTTCGGTCCAAAAGCAGCATGCATATTGAGGCGGTTGGCCAGCCATTTGATCTGATCGACAAAATCGCTGCGCTCCGAAAAGTTCTGATCCACTTCCTGGAGCCCGGCAATATCAACATCCGCTTCTTCGATGACAGAGGCTGTCAGTTCCAAGTCGAGGCGGCCATCCAATCTCAATCCTGAAGAAATATTAAAACTCATGATTTTAACTGGAAGATTGGAATCAGACATTGATGACGGCCTCCTTTTTATCCCGTACAACTGGTCAGTAAAGATGAAGAAAAACCTACTGAAATGAAATTTCTCTTTATCAACTTTTCCCTGTCAGCAGTTTCTGAAACGCTATTCTCCAAGAAGCTTACTCCTTTCTATAAGAAAAGCCACGAACAGGAAGTTCGTGGCTGGAAATATTTTCAGTTTTTCATTTTTCAACCGAATGATCCGGTTCACTGCCTGTGTACACAAATATCGCATCCCGCAGGAATTGTGCCCCGCCTTTACCGGCCTTATCATAATAAGCGGCAAAGCGGTCATCGTCGACATACATTTGCGCCAGCCCCGCATGTGCCTCTTTACTGTAGGAGGGCCAGGTGAAAGCGAGCCATTGCTTATGGAGGTCTGCTGCTTTTTGGGCAAGTTCACCGGCCGGATCCCCAGTTTCTTGAGCTTTGGCCAAAACCTTCAGCACTTCCTGCTCAAGCAATTGGAATTCGGCATATTTCTCTTCACTCATATTGAGCATTTTCGCATTCGATTTGTCTGCAATGTCATCGCCGTATTTCCCGCGAACCTCTTCTCCGTATTGCTGTTCATTGTCCTCGACCAGTTTCTGTTTGAAGCCTTTGAATTTTTCACTGTCAGCCATTATACTCTTCCCTTCTGCTGCGGAAATGGTGGATTCCACATTATTAATCAGGAGATCCAGCTGCGCACGCTTTGCGAGGAGTTTTTCCCGGTGCATCCGGAGTGCTCCGGGTCCGTCAAATGCTGGATCGGCAACGATCCTTTTGATGCTGTCCAAATCGAGTCCGAGTTCCCGGTAAAAAAGAATCTGCTGCAGTTTATCGACTTCTTCCCTGCCATATATCCGATACCCCGACGAACTTTTTCTTGCCGGTTCCAACAATCCGATTTCGTCATAATAACGAAGTGTCCTCGTACTGACCCCTGCCAGTTTCGCCAGTTTCTGAACGGTATATTCCATCTCCTCACCTCCTGATAAATCCACTTTACACCTTTACGCAACGTCAAGGTCAAGCACCTGATTCATGTTAATTGCTGTTCGGCAAATTTACTGTAAAGGGAGTGGGAACCGATCAATTCCCTGTGCGTGCCCATTCCGGTAACACGGCCTTTTTCAATAAAGACAATTTTATCGGCATCGACAATGGTGGATAGACGGTGGGCGATGACGAGTGTGGTGCGCCCTTCCATGAGTCGGCTCAACGCCTGCTGGACAATCCCTTCCGATTGGCTGTCGAGACTTGCGGTAGCTTCGTCCATCATGAGTATTTTCGGGTCACGCAGGAAAGCACGCGCAATGGCAATGCGCTGCCTTTGTCCGCCCGATAATTTAACGCCGCGCTCCCCCACTTGCGTATCCAGTCCATCCGGCAAGTCGCGGATAAAGTCTTCGGCATAAGCCATTCGTGCAACTTTCCACAATTGCTCATCCGGTATCTCGGCAGTTCCAGCCAACCCGTAAGTCAGATTGGCGCGGACGGTGCCGCCCATCATGGCCGATTCCTGGGACACATAACCGATCTGGTCGCGCCAGGATTCCATCGACAACTCCTGGATCGGCACACCGCCTATCAGAATTTGACCTTGCTGCGGTTCGTAGAAACGTTCGAGCAAGCCGAAAACTGTGGTTTTCCCTCCCCCACTCGGTCCGGCGAACGCGATCATTTCGCCCGGCTGCGCTTCAAAGCTTACATCCTGGAGGACCGGCTCACCCGTTTCATAGGAAAAGCTCACGTCCGAAACTTCCAGTGCTTTGCCTGCAATATCCATGTCTTTTCCCTGCTGCCCTTCCTCAAGCGGCAAATCCAGAATTCCGATGATCCGCTCCGTCGCCCCTTTCGCTTTTTGAAGTTCCGTGAAGAACATTGCAAAAGTGGTTACAGGCATAATGATCTGGAATAAATATAGAAGAAACGCCACAAGCGAGCCCGTGGACATGGTGCCTTCCGCTACCCGGATACCACCGTAGCCGATGATCGTGACGATGACCGCCATCATCACCACATACATAAGCGGAGCAATGATTGCATAGATTTTCGCTTCTCTCATTCCGGTCCTGAATAATTGCTGGATGCCACCCAATCCTTTTTGCTCTTCCTCCATCTCGGCAGTGGATGATTTCATCAGGCGGATTTCGCTTATTGTCTGCTGGACATTTCCTGTAAATACAGCGGTCTCATCCTGCAGTGTCCGCGAAATTTTGGCCATTCGCCTCCCGAGGGGGAACATGATCAACACGGTGACAGGCACCGCCAGCAGCATGATCAGCGTCATTTTCCAGTCCAGAATAAGAAGAATGGTGACAGCACCGATAATGGATACGATGCCGGTAATGAAATTCGGAAAATGGTCGGTGATGAGATTCCTGACAACACCTGTATCACTGACAACACGGCTGACCGTCTCACCGCTTGCGTGCTGATCAAAATAGCCGACACGCAAACGGATCAGGTGAATCCACATTTTATCGCGCAACCCGGCGACGATCTGCTGCCCGACTTTACTGAGCAGGTAAATTGAAACGCCATTGATGATGGCCTGGAGAATAAATGCTGCAACGATCCCGATGATTAAAGGAACGCTCAGGGACTCGACAGAAAAACCATCCACCAGATCTCTGGTTAATAATGGAACAACCAGGCCGACCAATGTGGTGATCAAACTTGCAAGCAGGCCGAATATCAACGCGGCCTTTGGGATTTTCAATGACAATATGAGCGAAATGAAAGGTTTTAACCCGACTTTGTCTTCTGTCTTCTTCATGATCAACTTACTCCTATCATGGTGCTGTTATTGGCATTTGGCGTATATACTTGTATCCACCAGCCGATTTCCGTCAACGGATAATTCATCATTATGTAAAATACCTTCCAAAACATAGCCCAGACTTTCGGCAACTGCCCGACTTTTTTCATTTGCCGCATCGCAGCGAATTTCAACCCGCCGGCAACCAAATCCGTTTATTGCCAGATCAGTCAAGGCACTTACCGCTTCGGCCATATAGCCTTTGCCGCTATGTACCGTGCTGATCCAATAGCCGATTTCCATTTTCGGAATAGCCCATTCAATATCATGGAATCCTGTGGAGCCAATAAATTCATTTGTTTCTTTATCAAATATCAGGTATCTGAGATTTTCACGTTTCAAAAATAGAATATGGGATTCAAGCGTGTTAATTTCGGTATCCTTTGGCGTTGGGTCCTCCTGCACGAAAGGGAGCCATGGTTTTAATTCATTCATCGAGTCTTTGATAGCGGCATTGACCACCTTGCCGTCTCCCGGTTTTGGCATGCGCAGCTTCAGCCGTTCAGTGAAAAATTCCTCAGGCACTTCCGGCAATTCAGTTTTTCTCTCCATTGACCTTCCACCTTTCCCGTTTTAAGCTGCAGTAATTTTGCGGTCTTTCGGCAGGCCGAGTCCGACCAGTCCGAGCAGCGGCAGGAACGAAACGACAATCATCGTGTCATATACCCCGATGTAATCCATCAGGATGCCGATCACAACTCCTCCGATTGCGCCCATGCCAAATGCCAGGCCGACGGTCAGCCCCGCCATCGTGCCAATCTTGCTTGGCACGAGTTCCTGCGCGTACACAACTGTAACGGAAAAACTCAGCATTATGAAAAAGCCGGTTAATGCGAGCATAATCAGGAGTGCAAACAGGGGCATATAAGGCAGCAGCAGCGCCAACGGAATTGGCACGACGAGCGACAGCACGATAACGTTTTTCCGTCCCAGCTTGTCAGCCATGGGGCCCCCGAAGAAGGTACCCGCCGCACCTACACCGAGAAACAGGAAAATATAAAGCTGCCCCTGCTGAATTGTCAGTCTGTAAGACTCCATCAAATGAAAAATATAAAAGCTGGTGATGTTGGTGACATAAAAAGAACGCGCAAAAATAATGACCAGCAATAAAGTCAAAGCGATTCCTACCTGCTTCTTTGTCATTTCCGGCAGCGAGGACAGGAGCGTTTTCTTAACCTTCTGCAGCTTTTCCTGTTCCAATACTTCTTTATACCAACGTGAAATTTTCGTCAGGATGAAAATACCGAGAGCCGCAACAAACAGAAATAATGCGGCTCCTGTCTGGCCAAGAGGCACCAGAATGAACGCACTGATGAGTGGTGCCAGCGCCTGACCGGAATTGCCACCCACCTGGTAGATCGACTGGGACAAGCCTCTTTTGGAGCCGGCGGCCATATAGGAAACCCGCGAGCCTTCCGGATGGAATACGGCTGAGCCAAAACCGAGAAAAATAACGGATACGACAATCATCCAATATTCCGGCGCAAAGGCGATGCCCGCAATTCCCAGGAATGAACTCGTCATGCCGATCGGCAAAGCGTAGGGCATCGGTTTTTTATCACTGATATAACCGATAACCGGCTGCAGCACGGAGGCCACCATATTAAGTGCAAAGGCGATCAGGCCAAGTTGTGTAAAGGTCAACCCCATTTCTGCTTCCAAAATTGGAAACATCGCAGGAATTACCGCTTGCAGGGAATCGTTCAGCAAATGGCATGCGCCGATCGCGAACATTACCGGATAGACCGGGTTCCCTGCCATGGATGTCTTTATCGCATTCGCCATTGCAGGCCCTCCATATGAATAATTTTATGTATAAAAAGCTTTTTCAGCATTTACTTCTATAGGCTGATTCCTCTATTATAAAACAGTTGGCAAACAAAAAGACACCCGGGAACTCGATCCCCAGGTGTCTCATAGCTATTGATAAATTGTTGACTACTTCAATCATTTTGCTCGAAGCGGACGCGGCCTGCTGCTTCATTCAGATTTTGCTTAAAACTAGATAGTAGGTTACTCGACAAATAATAATCCTTTAAGCTTTTTACTTTTATAAAAAGCTCCCTAAAGATATGGAGCAAAACAGCGCAGACGCCCAGGGGAGCAGGCGAATGCCGACGAAGTGCAAGATCCACTCGGACGAAGTGCAACGAGACCGAGTTAGCTCAGCGCAAGCCCCCAGGCAAGCAAGCTGTTTTACGGAATATCGATTATATCTCATTCTTTCTCAAAAAATTGTATATATCCAGCCTGTCTTAAGCTACCTTCACTTGTTTCCAGTTTTCCAGTCTTTTATCCAGCACGAAATTGCCGAATGGGATAAAGGCTACAGCGATCGCGCCGACGGTAAAACGAAACGGCCATCTTACGGCAAATGTGGCGTAGACGGTCATCAGTACATAAACAGTAAACAGGCCGCCGTGAACTGCACCGACAACACTGACGGCTTCCGGCATGCCGAAAAAATATTTCAGCGGCATCGCGATAAACAACAGCAGCAATAACGAGCCGCCTTCCACTATTCCCATGAAACGAAATTGACCCAAGGCATTTTTCAAATTTTTTCTACTCCTCACTCATACTCCCTACATTATAGAAGAGGAACTCCTGCGACTACAAGCGGGCTGAGTGAAACGGCGATGAAAAAATAGACACGCCTCCAAATTTCCGTCACATCTTCTCTTCCCTTACGGAAGAGTTTAACTTTGGATTGATCCAATCAACCAAGCTTCACAAACAGGACTTTCAAATAATTACCCTCCGAAAATTTCGGATCCACCCGGAAATCCGGCGGCAGGGAAAATTCTTCGACAATCGTGTACTTCTTGCCGAGGTCTGTGAATGCCCGGTCGATAAAGCCTTTGAATTTTTTCATGCCAAAAGAGGCACTGTTTGTCGAAGCAACGATAACCCCCCGGTCTTCAGTTATGGCAATCGCTTCTTTCATCAGGTTCGTATAGTCCTTGGAAGTGCTGAACGTATATTTCTTCGAACGCGCAAAGCTCGGCGGATCGAGAATCACTACATCAAACTTCAGCTCTTTGCGCTTGGCATATTTGAAGTAATTGAAAACATCCATAACCAGGATGTCCTGGCTTTCGTAATCGATGCCGTTGACGCTGAATTGCTCGATAGTCTTTGCATTACTTCTTTTTGCCAGATCGACGCTCGTCGTTTTATCCGCTCCACCAATTGCTGCCGCTACAGAGAAAGCCCCTGTATAAGAGAAGGTGTTCAAAATCGTTTTTCCTTTTGCATACTTCTCTTTGATGGCCTGCCGGACTTCCCGCTGATCCAGGAATATTCCCGTCATCGCCCCGTCATTCAAATAGATTGCGAAATTGACGCCATTTTCTTTGACGATCAGCGGAAACTCACCACGCTCACCCGCCACAAAATCGTCGTCTTCAATATACTGCCCTTTGGTGTCAAAGCGCTTCTTCTCATAGATCCCTTTGAATTCAGCCACATTATGAAGAGCTGCGACCAGCTGTTCTTTAAACGAATAAACCCCTTCGCTGTACCAGCTCACCAGGAAATAACCATCATAATAATCGATGATTAAACCGCCAAAACCGTCCCCTTCACCGTTGAACAGCCTGAATGCAGTCGTATCCGGATTGTTGAAAAAGTCACGGCGGCGACGCATCGCTTCGATCAGCCTCCGTTCAATAAATTCCTGGTCAATCTCCTCTGCTTCACTTCGGCTCAACACCCAGCCGATACCTTTGTTCTGGTTGCCGTAATAGCCTTTTGCCACAAAACGCCCTTGTTTATCTGTCAGCTTGATGAGCGTTCCTTCTTCTTTCAAAGCACTGATATCTTCAATGGAATCTTTTGTAATCAGCGGATAGCCCGCAGCAATCCCGCTTTTCGATTTGTCATTCAGCTTAACCGTAATTTCCTTTTTCATTCCATCTCATCCTATCTGTAAACGCCCATTTGATTTATAATAAGTGTAATACAAAGCCTCTCTCAATACACTTATTTCATTGGAATAACAGCTGAGGAGGGTAAGCCATGAAGAAACGGTTCCATATCTACAACATTCTTTTGACAAACGGGGAATGGCTGAAGAACATTCGAATCGAGGGTCCGCTCGAATACAATTTCTCCGGCGTCATGGTCAGTTTTCTTCCGGTAGAGGATGCAGACGGCAAAACGATTGTGCTCAGTATGTACCAGATTGTCAAAGCCGAGCTGCTGTATATCGAAGAATTGGGTCCGTAAGACAATAAAAAACGTTTTGCACTCTTTCTGTGCAAAACGTTTTTCTTATAGTCCAAACTCCAGCGCTAAGCAGGCGCTTCCGCTTTTCTTATTCAGCAATCCATTCCCATGCTGCTTCCATCTGATTGATATCAAAATGCTTTGTTTTAATCGCTGGCAATAAATCGCTGGCTTCCACCATTTTTTCGACCTTTTCGTCATCACTGATTACAGCCAGTTTGTTGTATTGGCTCCAGCGTTTCACATCAATTTTCAACTCTTCGACCAATGCTTTGAAGGACGCCTCTTCAAAATGATAGAGGATGGCATAAAGGTTGAATTCCCCTTTTTCCGAAAACTTTTCTTGTATAACTTTATCAAGTTTTAATAAATCATCTTCTGTCACGTGTCCTTCGATTTCAACTGCAATTGTCTCCATATCTTTACTTGGCACCAAAGTTAGCATTTTTCCGCCCCTTCCTCAATATTATCGTATTATTCTATTCCCTATTCTCAGGCGGTCAAACTGGCAGTTCTTCAAATTCAATTAGTTTCCGCATACAAAAACCGCTTGGAAAGCGGCGACTTTCCAAGCGGTTTAGTGCCCACCATACTGATCAGTTTCGATTTTCTGTCGAAATTGTGCCTTCTCCACCACTTAAACGGGCGATGATACCCGCAATCAGGATGGTGACGATGGCCGGCAACAACCAGCCCAAACCTTCACTGTATAAAGGAAGAATGGCGTCATAAAAGTCGATGATCGCCTGCAGCCACCTCGGGTTCTCGAGGTTGATGGAAGCCGTAAGCGTCTTCATTCCATCAATGAGGGCGATGAAAAACGTCACAATAATGGCAGCCGCATATACAAAGCGGCGGTGTTTAAATAATGGCGATAGAAAAGCAAGCATAATCAGCACAATGGCCAGTGGGTATAAGAACATCAGAACCGGAATTGAAAACGCGATGATGTTCGCCAAACCGGCATTGGTGACAACCAATGAAAAGACGGAAAAAATCACTACATAGATTTTGTAATTGATTATTGGCGTCAATTTATTGAAGAATCCGGCGTTCGCCACAATCAGTCCCACTGCTGTTGTCAGACAGGCAAGAGTGATGATGACTGCCAGCAATAACATGCCGAATGTGCCGAAATAATGGGAAGAAGCACCACTTAGGACCGGCCCCCCGGTATCCAGCAGACCCAATGTATTTGTGCTGGTCGCCCCAAGATAGGCGATGCCTGTATAGACCGTTGCCAAAAGCGCCGCCGCAATCACGCTGCTTTTCAAAGTAGCTGACAGAACCCCTTTTGCGGAAGTGACACCCAATTTCCGCACTGCGGCAATTACGATAATACCGAAAACAAGTGAAGCCAGTGCATCCATTGTGTTATACCCTTCAAGAAATCCGGTCAGAAAAGGGCTGTCCAAGTAATTGCCCTGAGGCGCATTGATGCTGCCCATCGGCATCACAGCAGCAGCCACCAGCAAAACCGCCAGTGTCAGTAAGATCGCCGGCGAAAGGAACTTCCCTATTTTATTGACGATTTCCAAAGGATTTAAAGATAACGACAAAGCAACGGCAAAAAAGATGATGGAGAAAACGAGCAAGATCGTCGATTCTGAGCTACCTGCGGTAAACGGCGCGATGCCGATTTCGTATGCGACCGCAGCAGTCCGGGGCAAAGCGAAAAACGGGCCGATCGTCAAATACAATAAAGAAGTGAAAATCAGGCCGTAAAGCGGATGCACCCTGCTCGAGAGATCACGCAGATCGTTGCTTTTCGAATAGCCGAGAGCCAATATTCCGAGCAGCGGCAAGCCGACGCCGGTTATCAGGAATCCGATAATCGCAATACCGACTTCCGTGCCGGCATATTGCCCCAATTGTGCCGGAAAAATAAGATTTCCAGCACCAAAGAATAAAGCAAACAGCATCATGCCGATAATAAGATAGGATTTAAAGTTCAGATTTGTATCCATTGGGGTTCCTCCTGAGGAAGTAAGCATTGGGATTGAACCTTTCCAATAATTCATGATTCGATGCGTTACATTAGCCATCTTACAATATACTAAGCAAAAAGCAACTGATGAAACCAGTAATTTTCAAAAAATCTGTCTTTTCGTCAAGATACGCATCCCAGACTTTGAAAAATATCCTTTCCATGTAAAAAGCTGGAGAAATTTTAGCTATTCCCCAGCTTTTTAGCATTATATAAGTCTAGGCTTTTATAAACGCTTCGGCGCTTTGGACAAGGGCAAAGATTATGCTCCTGCGCAAGCTCGTCGCAAAGGAGATGCCATCTTCGTATGGCACACCTTGGCTCCCGCTATAAGCCGAGAAGAACACTCGTCTTATGCTCCGTCGGCATCCGCCTGCTCCTGGAGCGCGCCGGCGCTAAGTGAGAACTAGATATGGAGCAAAACAGCGCAGACTCCTGGGGGACCAAGCGAAGTGGCGAGATCCACTCGGGCGTAAGTCCCGAGTTAGCTCGACGCGAGCCCCCCGGAAAGCAAGCTGTTTTGCGGAATATCGACGACTTAAGATTATTAGTTTTACTGATAGTTTATATTTCCTTTTTACTATAAGCAACACCGGGTCACGAAGAGCCACTGCTCACGGTATAGACTTCTTCAAAAGGCTGGACGATGACAAATCCGTCTCCCTGGAATTCCATTTGAATCGACTCGCCGCTGCCACGCCCGATAAAAGTCCGGAAGCTGACATCTGTCCGGAATTCGGGCGTCAAGTTCCCCGACCATGCGACGGTTGCGTTCGGATCGGTAATCACCGGCTGTCCGGGTTTCACCAGCAATGTCAATGGCTCATAATGCGATGTGATGGCGACTCGCCCTTTGCCTTGCAGAGTTACATTGAATAATCCGCCGGCCATCATCCCCGCCACTTTCCGCATCAATTTGATTTCCCATTCGATTCCGGGCTCGAAAGCAAGCAGATCGTTGCCGTTTACTGTAATGGATTCGTCGTTCAACTCAAAAATCGTAATTTTCTTGCCCTGATCCGCCAGATACAAGCGCCCCTGTCCGTTGGCTTTCATCAATGAAGCGCCTTCGCCAGTCAGCGCTTTTTTGAACATCGTGCCAAGACCGTGTTCCATGACTCCTTCACGCGCAAATTTAATCTGCCCTGTATAGGAAATCATCGATCCTGTTTTTGCCCAAACCAGCCCATCGAGATTCACTTCCAGAATCCGTTCCGTCTCAAGTTCGAAATAATCATTTTCCCGTTCATCCTGACGGGTTTTTTCAATAAACTCCCTGATTGTATAATTGCCCATTTCAATTCCTCCATTCTTGTCTATTCCTTATATACGATTCCTTCCAAAGAAAGGTTTCATCCATTTGAGCTGTCTTCTTCCTCTTTTCTGAGAACTTTTGTTTTTCCGTCCAAATGCTGTAAAATAGCTAATTATGGAAAACAGTCCGGGAACGAAAGGCGGCGCAGGCGAAATGAAAGTTCTGATATTTCTTCTTCAATTCATTTTTATATACGGGTTCTTTCTGCTTGGGCAATTGCTGCGCGAACTTTTTGATATTCACTTGCCCGGCAGCATTCTCGGTTTTATGCTCATGTTCATCGCCCTGGTGCTGAAACTGTTTCCTCTGCGTTTTGTTGAATCCGGCGCCACTCTGCTGCTGTCTTTACTGCCTTTGTTCTTTATCCCTGCTACGGTTGGGGTGATTGACTACCTCGATGTATTTACCGGCAAAGGAGCTTTCCTGATTGTCATCATTATTTTCAGCACCCTATTGACGATGGCAGGTTCAGGCTGGCTGAGCCAATATATGGGGCGTCAAGCCAAAGCCGGAAAGGAGCCGGAATGATGGAAACTTTGACCTTAGGCGTTTTCTTTATCTTATTTACAGTCGGTATTTATTTTTTGATGAATCTTCTATATATAAGATTCCATTTCTCATTTTTAATGCCTGCCCTCACCGCTACTTTGATCATCGTGTTGTTCTTACTGGCTACCGGCACTTCTTATGATAGCTATATGACAGGCGGGATATGGATCGACCGGCTTTTAGGGCCGGCAGTCGTTTCTTTGGCAATCCCTCTCTATAAACAGCGAAAACTTCTTTTGGAGAATCTGATTCCGATTCTGACCGGTATATTAGTGGGTGTGGTGATTGGCATGTCTACGGGCATTGCATTGGCAAAAGCGCTTGGTTTTTCAGAAGTTTTAATACTTTCGCTGCTCCCGAAATCGATTACGTCACCGGTCGCCATGGAGATTGCTGAGCAATTGGGCGGCATCTCTTCCCTATCAGCAGTGTTTGTGATGATTGCGGGATTCACAGGCATCATACTCGGTCCTGCGTTTCTGAAAATGCTCCATATTAAAAGTCCGATTGGCGTCGGAATAGGCTTCGGCGCTTCGGCGCATGGCATCGGAACGGCCAAGGCCCTGGAGTACGGTGCGAGGGAAGCCTCGGTCAGTTCGGTCGCTATGTCATTGAGCGCCGTCTTCGGTTCATTTCTTGCACCGGCTTTTGTTTGGCTTTTCCTGTTATAACGATTAAGGAATGTAAATACAGATATATTGCATATCGATGATACCAATGGGCCATTATTGGGGTATAATGGATAATAACAATCGTCTCAGAGAGGATAGATTTATTATGCCGGTTCCGACTAACCATTCAAAACCTGTCCGTATGAGTGCCAAAGAAAGTGCATATTCCCAACTGGAACAGTGGATTATTGACGGCACCTTGCAACCAGGTGAAAAATTGACTGATATTGAGCTGGCCCAAGCGCTTAATCTGAGCAGAACCCCTATACGCGAAGCACTTCAACTGCTCGAAGTGGTGGGCTTTGTGAGAATGTTTCCCGGAAAAGCGACAACTGTCACCGAAGTGAATAAAGAAGACATACAGAATTTACTGCCTCCCCTTGCCGTTTTGCAGGCTTTAGCCGCAGAACTTGCAGTACCGAATATTACCGAAGAACAAATCGGCCGCCTGGAAGGAACAAACAAACGCTTTGCCAAGGCCATCAAGGAACAAGACAGCTTTAATGCGCTTAAAATCGACGAGGAATTTCATCGGATTATCATTGAAGCCGCTCAGAACCCTTATATCACAGTCATGCTGAGCCGCCTGCAATCTCATGTCCGAAGACAATTTTTCTTTCATTCCCTGGAATTAACGGATGTGTCGCGAATAGAACATGATGGAATTATCCAGGCTTTCAAGGAAAAAGATATCGAACGCCTGATTTCGCTGTCAAAAAATAATTGGATCCGTTCCATTGAAGAAATGAATGCCAAATAAGAAAAGTGGAAACGGCCGTTCAGCTCCGACAGGCAATTGATGACCAAAAGTAATTTGGGCGTCAATTTGCGACGAAGCGCAAAGCGCTGCAGGAGCATTAATGGTTTAGATGAACTTCCGAAGCGGCGCTTTTTGCCGCACAGTCCCGAAAAGCGTAGGTGCCTGTCCAGCTCTGACAGGCATAAGGCAGACCAGCGAAGTGGCGCTCTTTGCCACATAGCTGGGTTGACTTATGTCCCGAAGAGCTAGGCACCGGAGACTAGACAAAGGACAGCTTAAGTCCGAGGAGTTGGCCGTTGGAGTCTGGACAAGAAAAAGCTGTTCCGAAGCAAATGCTTCCGGAACAGCTTTTTATTTCTTCAACTCAGTTTTTCACAGCTTCGACGCTTTCGCCTTTTCTGTTCGAAACAATCAGGCCAGTAACCACGATCGTCAGAATAGCGGGCAACAACCAGCCAAGCCCTACATCGTATAACGGCAGTATCGCACTGTACGTATCAATAATCGCCTGCAGCCATGCAGGATTGGCAACACCCAGTGTGCCGGTCAAAGTTTTAAAGCCATCAATAACGGCGATAAAGAATGTGACAGCAATCGTCACCACGTAAACAGGGCGTGCATGCTGGAACAACGGAGAAGTAAACGCCAGTAGAATCAGCACAATCGCCAACGGGTACAAGAACATCAATACCGGAATCGAATACGTAATGATGTTGGAAAGGCCTGCATTTGTTACGACCAATGAGAAAGCCGAGAAAATAACCACATACATTTTGTAGCTTACTTTCGGCGTCAGTTTATGGAAAAATTCAGAGTTGGCTACAATCAGTCCGATTGCCGTTGTCAAACAAGCAAGCGTGATGATGACCGCGATCAACAGCGCGCCGAATGTTCCGAAATAATGCGCTGAAGCGCCGCTCAATACTGGTCCTCCTGTTTCCAATAAGCCAAGTGTGCTTGTGCTCGTGGAACCCAGAAGCGCAATGCCTGTATAAACGATTGCCAATAACGCTGCGGCCACAAGTCCACTTTTCAGGGTGGCGGCTAGAACGCCTTTAGGGGAGTTGACGCCCATTTTTCGGATAGCAGCTATTACAATGATGCCGAATACCAGCGAAGCCAGTGCATCCATTGTGTTATAGCCTTCAAGGAAACCGGTCATAAATGCATTGTCCATATAACCGCCTTGCGGTGACCCGGCTTGTCCCATCGGAGTTATGAACGCTGCAATCAAAAGCACCGCCAACGTAAGCAAAATTGCCGGCGACAGGTATTGGCCGATACTGTTGACAATTTTGGATGGGTTCAATGAGATGAATAGGGCAATAGCAAAAAAGACGATGGAGAAAATCAGCAATATGGCCCCCATTGAACCAGCATCTACAAACGGGGCGATTCCGACTTCATACGCAACAGCTCCAGTTCTCGGAAGTGCGAAGAACGGTCCGATCGTCAAATACAGCAAAGAAGTGAAAAGCACACCATAGATCGGATGCACCCGGCTCGAAAGATCCTGCAAATCATTGCTTTTCGAATAGCCGATAGCCAGAATTCCGAGAAGCGGCAACCCTACGCCCGTTATTAAAAATCCAAGTATTGCAATACCAACTTCTGTCCCTGCGTATTGACCCAATTGTGCCGGGAAAATTAGATTCCCCGCTCCGAAAAATAACGCAAACAACATCATTCCTACAATTGCATACGATTTAAACGATAATTTATTGTCCATCATCTTTTCCTCCTAATAATTTAATTTCCAATGAATATATTCGAGTCTATATATATTTTCGATATAACATTCAGACCCAAAATGCCATATGCGATATATTGCATAATTTAATAATACAACGTTTATTTATAAAATCAAGCTTTATTATCATAAAACTTCTAAAAATCTGTCTATTACATTAAAATAGGTACTTAGTTCTTCTCAAAGTGTAATTTTTTTGAAATAGTATTATATAAAAATCCGTTTGAAAAGTCTTAGACTTTTCAAACGGATTTCATTGATGTCTTGTATTTATTTCAATTGAGAAGGATACAGCGTCATTCCTCCATCCACAAATAAGGTGGCGCCAGTTACGTAATCTGCTTCCGATGAAGCGAGCCAGGCCGCTGCTGCTGCAATCTGTTCCGGCTCCCCCACTTTTTTCATCGGAATTTTCGTCAATGTCTGTTGCTTGGCCTGTTCGTCCTGTTCATGGACCGGGTTCGCCGGTGTATTAATCGTGCCAGGGCCAATTGCATTGATACGGATTCCTTGCTCTGCATATTCCAGTGCCAATGTTTCCGTCAGCATTTTGAGGCCGGCTTTCGTTACGCCATAATGCACATTCGCTACTTTCGGTATTGTTTGATGGACGCTTGTGATATTGATGATACTTCCTTTGATTCCATTGTCTGTCATATGTTTGATCGCTTCACGGCTCGCTATGAAGGCTCCTGTCAGATTGACATCGAGAACACGCTGCCAGTTTTCCAGCGTCAGCTCCTCTGACTGGGCGCTTTCGCTGAAGCCCGCATTATTGACCAGCACATCCAGCGAACCAAATTCTTTTGCTGCCGTTTCCATTAATAGTCGGATGCCTTGTTCCTTTGAAACATCCGCCTGCACGATTACGGCTTTTCCACCATTCGATTCTATGGCCGCTTTCGTATCTTCGGCACCGCTTGGATCCGTTAAGTAATCCACAACTACATTCATTTTTTCTTTGCCGAAACGCTCAGCTATTCCCTTGCCGATCCCTTTGGAAGATCCTGTAACAATTGCAGTTTTACCTGATAAGTCCGAATACATATGAACAACTCCCTTTCATTGATAGATTTAATACTTTTAGAGAGAAAAAAACTTTACCGCTGCCTGCCAGCCGAACGACAGCCCGAAACCAATCAGCGCCAAACCGGCAACAACGGCAAACCACTTCATAAAGCGTTGTCCCACAAAACCTCTGCCAAAATGGACTGATCCCGCTACCACCAGGTCCCATATCGCAATTCCGATAAAAATGGCACTGCTGTACAAGAGGACTTTTCCTCCATTCAAGGTCTGCAAAGTCGATGCCAGGACTGAACCATAAATGCTGATCCAAAAAATAATGTTGAGAGGATTGGATAAGGCAATAATAAACCCGGACAGATATGCTTTAACAAGTGAATCTGACTGTGGAGCTCTTCCTGAATCGATATGGGCTTTATGAAAAGCTTCCCTTATACTGCCGATTCCCAAATAAACCAATACTACAAAACCGCATAACCAAATCGTAATTTGCGCAGTCGGTCCCGTCAGAAAATCAGCAATGCCATAATAAATCAGCAGCATCAACAACACATCGGCCGACATTCCGCCTACGCCGACAATCCACGCATGCCAAAATCCGTTGCGCAACCCTCTTTTGATCATTTCGATCGTAATTGCGCCCACTGGCACAGAAAGTGAAAATCCAAGTAATATGTACCTTACCAGGTCACTCACATCGGGAACCTCCTTTTGCAGACGACATTGGTTGTTGCTTTCTTTATACCCGTTTACATTGATTGTTACCTCGAAACCATTCTGTTTTTTCTCTTCAAATAATATAAAAAACAGCAATAAAAAACCTGTCACGAAACGGATTATCCGTTTCGTAACAGGAGATTCCAGTTCAAAGACTTATTTGCCAATGTCTCTATTATTATAGCCGGCGAAGCCGATTGCCATAAGAACCAGCGCAATCATTGTCAGCACCATAGCTTGAAGCACATCGAATTCTTCCAGCGGGATAGCGGAAACATACCCAAAGGGCGTCACTTTCTCTACCCATGCCGGCAATTGGAATAGATTGCCGAGGTAAATGACGAAGAAAGAAAAAGTTAAATACAGCCAGATAAAACCGGTGAATTTCGGCATCCAGCCAATCAGCAGCACTGTCAGTCCGATCATCACCCAAACAGCCGGCAAATAAGCAAGCGCCGCCTGGCAGGCCATTCCAATGTCAAATCCTTCCTCCATCACTGCATCCGCAACTGTTCCGAGACCCAATCCGGTCAGGGAAATCATCACAAGACTCGCAATCAATGAAATCAGCAGGTAGCTGCCGAGCAGACGATTTCTTGAAACTGCTTTCCCTAAAACATGATCGGTCCGATCGTTTTTTTCTTCACCTTTCAATTTCAGGATGGCCATGAGAACCGGGATCGCAGCGATAACCGTCATGACTGCCATTAATGTCGGCACAAATTGTTCAACGAGGGAGAAGCCTTCCATTGGAACCAGCAAATCCTGCATTAAATCCACATCCGCAAAAAAGGATTCCATATCCCCCATCACTGAACCGTAGGACGCACCCAAAACGTACATCGCGATTGCCCAGGCAATCAGGCCGGTTCGCTGCAGCCGAAAAGCGAGCCCCAGCGGCCCCTGCAATAACGGCGAAGCGTGAATTCTGCCGGCTCTTGCCGGGAGAAAGCCTGCGCCTAAATCACGGATGGAGTTCAAATACATCGCGAGTCCTGCGAGCAATACTGCAACCCCAGCCGTCATCAGCACCGGCCACCAGATATTATTGACGTACACTTCGGAACGCAAAATCCAGCCAAGTGGCGAAAGCCAGGAAATGGCTTCATTGCCCACATCACCGATCGCCCGCACAATATAAGCCGCCAGCAAAAAACCAATCGACAAACCGGTTGCACTTCTGGCATTATGCGAAAGCTGGGCAAACACCGCGGTGATGGAAGCAAAGACCATTCCTGTTGCCCCTAAAGCAGCTCCGTACAAAAGTGAACCTTCCAGATCCATACTCTCGATATTCAAAGCATATAAGCCCACTCCGGTTAAAAACGCCAATACGATGCTCACTAAAAACAGCATTGCCAAGGCTGCGGTAACATTTGCCAGGCGGCCGACGGGCAGCGACCGCACCATTTCGATGCGCCCTTCCTCTTCATCCGCCCGCGTATGCCGGATTACCAGCAGCACACTCATCAATCCGACGACTACGGCGGTCATCAGCAGCATCTGGTGAGCCATCATCGCACCCATTGTGTAATTATCCACGCCGTAGCCTGGACCGACCATAGCCGTCATTGCTGGATTTTCCATCGTAGACGCTATTGCCTGCCGTTCCTGCGCATTTTCATAAAGGCCAGTGAATGCCGCTGAGATCGCGACTGTCGCAAACACAAAACTGAATATCCAGACCGGCATCCGTATACGGTCCCTCCGCAGGATAAAACGGCTTAAACTTCCTGTGCCACTGAATAATTGCTTGTTCATTATAATGCGCCTCCCGTTCCAGTCCCTTCGTAATGGCGCATGAACAATTCCTCCAAAGTCGGCGGCGCGCTTTCCATCCGGATGATGCCAAACTGGCTGACATAGCGGACTACATTATCCAGTTCTTCCTGATCGACCTGAAAAGATAGCGCCCCTTCTTTCTGTTCTATGCCCTGGACCCCTTTAACCGCAGCCAGATCAGGCATCGGCTGCTTCGTTTCCACAAGCAGGATGGTGCCCGTTAAATGACGGAGTTCTTTCAGCGTCCCTTTTTCAATAATTTTACCCTGTCGGATGATTGCTACTTTGTCGCAAAGTTTCTCGACTTCCGACAGGATATGGCTCGACAGCAAAATGCTTTTCCCCTGTGCCTTCGCTTCCTTGACATATTCCTGAAAAACGCGTTCCATCAGTGGATCGAGACCCGAAGTCGGCTCATCCAGAATATACAGATCGGCATCAGATGAAAGTGCCGCTATCAGCGCAACTTTTTGCCGGTTCCCTTTTGAATAAGTACGGCATTTTTTGCTGGGATCCAAATCAAACCGTTGAATCAGCTCTTCGCGCCGCGATTTATTGTTGCCACCGCGAAGTTTGATAAACAAATCAATGACTTCGCCTCCTGTCAGATTTGGCCATAAACTGACGTCTCCCGGTACATAGGCGACTCTTTTATGAATTTCCACGGCGTCTTTCCACGCATCCTTGCCAAAAATCTTCACTTCACCTTCCGTAGCCTTCAAAATCCCAAGAAGAACACGGATGGTCGTGGATTTACCAGCGCCGTTCGGACCGATAAAACCATAGATTTCTCCTTCCTCCACTTCGATATCGACTCCATCCAGTGCAGCAAAATCTCCGAACTTCTTCGTCAAGCCCACCGTTTTTAAAACGCTCATTGTTTCCGCTCCCCTTCCTTATAGAAACTTTTCTTCAAAATCTCCAGGTAATCAAAAAATTCTTCCCAATAAGGATCAAAATTAATCGACGCCATGTTTTGCCCCTTTAGCGTATACAACAGTTCATTCTGATAACCTTCGATTGACCAGCGAATCAACTTGAACGCTTTCTCCACATCGACGTCATTTCTGAAAAGTGATAGATCCACATTTTCATAAATCATTGCGTTCCCGGCCTTTTGCATGGCTTCGTATTTTTCCTGGATATGCGGAGGCAGCTTGATATCTGCATTCAGCATAAAAGTCCCCAGGAAATTAAACACATTTTTATTTTCTGTCTGCGCTTCAAACTTCACCTGTGCAGTTTGTTTCAATCGTTCTATAAAATCAGTCTCAGTCATGTCAATTCGGGAAAAATATTTTTCAACTACAAAATCCAGGCTATACTCTGCCAGAAATTCATATAAAACTTTCTTGCTCTTGAAGTAATAAAACAACATCCCTTTGCCGATGCCAGCTTCTTTCACAATCCGGTTTGTCGAGGCTTTGTCGTAGCCATGCTCCGCAAATTCCTTCAAAGAAGCATCGAGGATTTTCTGTTGTTTTTCTTCGTCGAGGCCTTTAAATTTTTCCATTTCTTGTACTCGCCTCCCTTTAGACCACTCTGGTCGACTTCATTATAAACCTGTCGACCGGGGTGGTCAATAGATTTTTTTATTAATTTTCAGATAATTTTAAAATAGATATTTATATGTGTTGAACTAATATTCTATAGCACCCGATATTCCGCAAAACAGCTTCGAAGACAGTAGGCGTGTCCTGCACGGATACTGTCTTTGCGACGAAGTGCGCAGCACTGCAACGGTTTTCTTGTCTCGAAGCTAGCGAAGCGATGCAGAGACAGGAGCACGATTTTAAGGCTGCTCCTGCATCGCTGCGCTAGCTTCGTCGCAAAGAGTCGGCCGAACTCCCTTCGGCCAACTCTTGGCTCGCGCTGAGCTTGGTCCCCTGGGCGTCTTCGCTGTTTTGCTCCATATCTCTAGATGTTTCCCTCAGCAAAGGCGCGGTTCCGGAGCAGGCGAATGACAACGGAGCAAAAGACGAGTAGCCTTCTCGGCTTCTTGCGGGAGGCAAAGTGTGCCATACAAAGATGGCACCTCCTTTGCGCAGAGGTTACGCAGGAGAATAACCTTTGCCCTTGTCCAAAGCGGTTTATAAATTGAAGTTTTTTAGTTCAACTTATATAGCTATGCACATGGAGATTTACCCAAAGAAAAAGGAGACCCCGTTGCCGGTTCCTCCTTTTTATATCATCCTAAAAGTTAACTTCTATTTCCAATTTTCTTCATTAAAAACTTATAGACATTTTCAAGTGAAATAGTAGGAACTTTAGACAATCGCTGCTCTTCGGCTAATAATAGCTTTTTTTTGAATGCATCATGGCTCATTTCATGTACACCTATCTTTTTGAATATTTCCCACCAAATCCCCTGCCATCTTCTCAAGCAAGGCTTCCTGATAACCAGCCTTTCCGATGCGGTTCATTTCACTCACCAATTCTACAACAAGTGGATGCATGATATTCGTTAACTTCCCAAGACGTTCACCAAGTTCTACAGAGGGCAGTGATTCTTTGTAAGAATCGACATCCATTCGCCACAATCGGACATTTTCCGGAAGGCGTTCCAATAACCGAACGGCCATTGCTACACCCTCCGGATCAAAATCCCCGGCATAATAAATTTCGCAGCCGGAATTCGCCAGTAAATCAACAAGCTTCAGTCCCGCCAATTTGAATTGGCCATGGGTACAGACTAGAGGTGCGTTAGGAACAATGTCCAGTAGTGAAGAAAAGACTCCGGAGTTTTCGACAATATACACTTTTTTTCCTGTAGCAGGTGCTACATGGTCTATTTTCAACAGCTCACGCAACGGCACATTTATAACACTCTCTGTTTCCATTGCCGCTTTCCAAACCGGATGGACCCGGCCTTGCTGTTTTCCTAATAAATTTGAAAATGATACAAAGTTTGTAATGTCGTCGCGCAATATCTTGCAACTCAGCAGTAGCTCATTGACCGCTTCGGTATGTGAAGGCGGCGCTCCACTACCGTTTTGTTCAAATTGCAACCAATGAATAAGCAGTTTCCCTGTTACAGTTGCCAAATCAAACGTGTGCGGATTGCCGCTGATGCGCTGGCTGAAAAAAGGCAGACGCTCGTATTTCTCCGGCATCTTTCTAGATGCTTCAGCCAAATTTCCCACAGCCCGCGTGAAATCATCCGTTGTTACTAAACGGATAATCCAGTGTGAATCAGAATTTCGCTTTGACAAATAAGTAAAATAAGAAGTGAGTGAAGGATAAGAAACCTTCAGTTCTCCCAATTTTTTATCTTCCGCTTCTCTTTTCGAGTCTTTTACTTCTTTTTTTGAATATATTGCTTCACCAAAATATATTTCCAGCAGTTCATGGAGTCGGACTCCCTCAAACTTCGTCTTCTGCAGCTGTTTTTCAAACGAAATCAAAGAAATCGTATTTTTCTTTTTCAATGCACTTACAGAGGTGCCGAAAAACAAGGCGACCGGTTCAAGTTCTTTATCATTAAAATTGTCCAGTTTCACGGCGCCGCCGATTCTCCCGAAAGACTCAACCTTCCCCACAAACATAGCGAACAGTTTTTTATACACTTTTTCAGCCGAAAAGTAATCGACTGCTTGCTGCGTTAGATCATTTCGTCTTATTTTCACTCGGTCAACACTCTTTCCGGATCGCCATCCGGTACTTCATTCAGCGACTTGCCATCCCATTTATAACGAATCACCGTCACAAAATCCGCATTTTTCGGCCGCACCAATTCACATACCGCCAGTGAACTGACTGTTTCGTAATCGCCCCATAGCACCTGCGAATTCATCATATAATCAAACCCGAGCTGCTCGATGATCTCGAACATCTCTTTGATATTATTTTCATCGACTCCGGCAAAAGCCTCATCAAGCGAAATGATGTAAGGCGCAGTATCCGCCGCTTCCTGATAGCGCGAATAGCAGGCAGTGAACAATGGAATGTACATCGCCATCGCTTTTTCTCCGCCGCTGAAGGTGAAGAATTTATTATTCGTCAGTTCACGGCGTTTTTCGTTTGTACGTTCGTAAAACAGCACAAACGAAAACCATTTGCGGTAATCGAGGACGCTTTTAAGCACTTGCAGAAGCGTCTGGCCTTCTCCTTTTTCCTCCATCCATCTTTTTGCCGCTTCGATTTTGGAGCGGAAGTGGGCGGATATGCGTTCTATATCTTCATCCTTAAGCAGGCGTGCGTCCTGTTTAAGCAGGCCGACCAGTTCTTTTGTATCCAGTTCCTGCTCCGAATCCGCTGTACGCGGCTGCCATTTGATTGAAAACTTCAACCCGGAAGATGAATCCCGGCTTTCCATGAGTGCTTTCATTTTTTCAGTCCACTTTTCCGCGCGCCCTATGCGGCTCCGGAGTTTATTGCCGACCGAGTTATAGAGAATTTCTTTATATAATTCCTCATCCTGCTCGTTCAGGCGGTTTTCCTGGATAAACTGTTCATTTGCGGTTTCTTTATACAGAGTATAAGGCGTCACCCGGATGCCCCGTTTATCAAAATCGACGATGCGGCGCGACGTCTTCGCTTTCCACTGTTCGATAACCGACAGCCATTCTTCCGAATCAACCGTTTTCATCCACTCATCCAGTTGCGTTTCCATTGGGTAATCACGTATGCGGTGTTCCGCCAGATCTGTTTGTACTTCGTAAAAATCCCGGGTCAGCTTCGCTTCAATCTGGCTCTTTTCTTTTGCAGCATCTGTTTTCAGTGCCGCCTCAATTTGTTCAATCTCTGGTGTTCCGATCGTTTCAAACTCGATAAAATCGCGGTTCACTTCCTGATGAACAGTTCTATCCCAGCTGTTTTTCATGTTTTCCCAGAAATCCAGCTGCTCTGCTGACTTTAATCTTTCTGTTATTAAGGTCTTTCTGCGTTCCTGGCTGACTGGCAATTGGATGCGCCTATCCTTCAACGCAGTTTCCAGTTCTGCCAGTTCCGCCTGCACAGTCCGGCTCTGCTTCCGGATATCTTCCGCGCCTTCCAATGCAAGTTGCTCTTCCATTTGCCGCATTTCTTTTTCAGCAATGGCAATCAAATCGATAAGAACATTCAAATCGCCTTTTTGAACGTCGATATCCGCGATCAAATCCTCCAGAAGTTCCTGCTCTTTTTTCACACTTTCGTTGAGGTGAATAAAATTCATGTGCATGCGGTGCAGCTCATCAAGCTTTTTGTCGTACTTTCTTAACTGGCTCAAAGCTTCTTTATAAACGACAGCAGTCGCATCCAGCCCAATTAATAGCGTTTTTTCATGCATTTCCCGTCTCGTGGTTTGGTATTTCTTATCTAATTCACCATAATCTTTTGCCAGGCTTTCAATTCTTCTGTTATGCACCGCAATCAGATGCCGAACTTCTTTGATTTCATCAAAGCTCGTGCGCAGGTCGGCGTCTCGCGGGAAACTGCGCCAGACATCGGCTGACTTTTCCAGCTCCAATGCCAGCTCCATAATCCCCACAGATAACCCGGCGATATGCTGATCTATTTTAAGAATGTCCCGTTCCAGCTCTTCAATCAGCATTTCCCGATGGCGTTTCCGCGCTTCTTTTCCGATAAAGCGGACTTCTTCGACCGGTACGGCGTACCCTGACAAGATACCAAGACGGTAAGTGCCGTCCTCATCCATCCCCACCGTCGCGGTGCTGTCTCCCATCAATACACTCTGCAGAATTTCTTCCACTCGTTCCACCGGTACGATTTCCTGTTTCATGTCCGGTTTCAAATAATCCGCCAGTGTATGCGCGAGCATATTCGGATTCGGCAATAAAATACGGTCATGCTGTATGTCCAAATCGCTTTTTGTCACGAGTGCATCAAGCAGGCCAATCTCCATCAGTGCGCTTTCAATCCGTCTTTGGACTTCCGGTGAAATATCCGGCTGAAATTCTACCACTTCATATAAAGGTGCAAATTTTACACCTTGGCTCCGAAGCGCAAGGCGTGCTTCGGCTGTTGCCGGATGCCGCTCAGGTTCCGGGTCTTGCTGTGCTTTTCTTTCCGCAAGTTTCACCAATTTTTCATTCTTTTGTTCCTGCAGCCGTTTTGTCTCAGCTTCTTTTTCCAGTCGCTCTATTTTCAAGCGGTTATCAAAAGCTTCAGCAAAAACATGGAATTGAACTTTCACTTCATCATAAGAATGCGGCTCATACAGTTCATCCATCAAACGCGCCGCCTGTCCGAAGACTTCTTCCCTGACCTCATACTGGCTGTTTGCTTTCGACCATTCGTGGATTTCGCTGATTTTTTTCTGTTTGTCTTCTGACAAAGTAACCATCCAGGCTCTTTCGTTTTGCCTTGCATTGTCCCGTTCTTTTTCTTCTTCTCCCATTTCTTTCTGCTTTTGCTGCATTTTTTCTTTCAGTGATTCGTATTCCTGAATTTTGGCTAAGCCATCTGAAAGCAGCCTGTCATGCACCGCTGTTTCGTTTTTCCAGACATCGAACAAAAATGTTTCAGAAAGGTGCCGCCCGAAATCGCTGGCGTTTTGTCCATGCTGAGAAAACGCGCTCATTTCGCTTTCATATTCCATGTCTTCCACGTGCTCTGCCAAAGCCTTCGACTGCATACCTATTTTGTCGGTATTTTCATCAATTCCTGTTCGGATCCGCCGCTCTCTTTTCGTCAGTTCCGATATGCGGCCATCAGCACGTTCATACTTGCGGCGATTTTCTTCAGTATCCTGCTGCATTTTTTTCCGTTCTTCTTCAAGCGACCAGACCCGGTGCGTCGTCAACCGCTCTTTCGTTTTGCGGAGCGCTTCTTCTGTCTGTTCCAGCTCTTTGATTTCTTTTTCGAGCCTTTCGATCTCCTTCTCGCTCTTTTGCAGCTCATCAGCCAGTCGAATACACTCTTCCTGCTCCTTTTTGACGCGGGTACCTGTCTTTTTCAATTCAGTAACCTGTTCGAATAAAACACGGTGATTGTAGGCGTCATAAGCTTTCGTCAATTTCCGGAGCGCATCCACTTCCCGGTCGAGCTGTTCAATTTGCTGCCTTGTTTGATCCATCTGTTCAATCGAATCGGATAAATAACGCAAATCATCATCCGATAAAGGCGGCAGCGCATCTTCCAGAATTTCATATATGACAGTCGGCTTATAATCCTTGGACAGTTTCGGGCTGCGCAATTGAATCAGCAATTTAATGAGGTCTTCATATGCTTCCTGCGTTTCAAAACCGAAAACGTGTTTCCGGACAAGTTCCATATATTCCTGATTGGATTTTACGACTTCGCCGCCAGTACCGATCAAAGTTTCCAGTTCGATGCGGGAACGTGGGATTTTCACCTTTTTACCGCTCTGATTTTCTATTTTATATAATTCCAAATCATAACCGATCCGTCGGTTGTCGGTAATGACAAAGCCCCATGACTTCAAATCTTTTCCGCGCTTCGCCTGCATGCCGATTCCCGTAGTGATGTATTCATTCGTATGTTCTTTTTTATATTCCAGAAACAGATAGCCTGTCCGCTCTTCACGGTCTGTGATTTCTTTTTCACCCAACAGATAATCTTCCATACGGCGGGACTTCGAACCGAAAGGATCCAGGCGGTCCGGTGTTTTTTTGCCATCCAAAAGGACTGGCAGAAAACTTTGCATCGTCACGGATTTCCCTGAACCATTGCTGCCGCGAAGGAGCAATTTACCATTTTCAAAATCGAACGTTTCTTCATCGTAATACCAAAAATTGAGCAGCCCCGCCCGATTCATTTTCCATTTATTTTTCAAGTTGCTCACTCTTTTCTTTTAGATAGTCTTTCGGATAATGGCCGGTCATGCGCGCCGCTCCCGATTTTAAAACAATCATGCCGCTGTCCGGTTCTTCTTCCGCAACCTCCCAGTCCCGCCAAAGCTCCAAGATTTTCTTCGCCGTTTCTCCGGCCGACTCCTCCCGGTGCTGCTTGCTCCAACCCCGTCCGTAAATTTGTTTCACTTCCGCAATCAGGCTTTCAAATGAAGACCGCGGCAAACGGATTGTTCCGAGTTCCGTCACGTGCAGATCGTCACGTCCGCGGATATGCGCCATGGTATGCAACGCCGCGTCACTGATTCCCCGCTGATCCGGCAATAAGGTATAGCGTTTTTTTCGTTCAGCCAGCGTCAGAAAAGCTGCATTTTTGAATACTTCCAGCCTAAAAGGCGTATGTTCTTCTAAATCTTCCCGCAGCCTGTTGCGAAAATTGCGGATATACGCGAAATCGGGATCTTGGGCACTTTCTCGGTGCACCACGGGTGAAAACATCAGCTTCCGGTAAACGCGTTTCCGCCGCAGGTCATCGGAATGTCGTTCCCAGTCACTTTCCAGCAACTCTTCCATGGAATGAAAGCGATAAAGCTCGTCCACGAAAGAACGCATAAAGTAACGGCCGTAAATCGCCACTTCATACAGCACTTCTTCATCTTCATTTGACTGGAACAGTTCCAGGCTGCCGTCGATGGTTTTAATCAACTTCAGCCGCACCACTTCTTTTAATGCCCGAACGAGCGAGCGGCGATGCTGGTAATTGGTCCAGTCAAGCGGAAACTCACCGCGGTACATTTCCTGGACACTTTCAATCAAATCTGAAAGCAGAAATTGTTCATCTACTGATCGCTGTTCTGTAAAAGCAAGTGCACAACAGAAAATTGCATAATCCATCGGCTCTGAAAATGATTGCATGCCCATCCAGGGTTTCGGCTCCACCGGAATTTTTTCCAGCTTGATAAAATGCTGATGGATAATCAGGTCAAAACCAAATTTATCGCTGATATAGCGCTTCAGCTTATGCTCGCGTTCACGGATCAGCTTATAGACTTGCGGCTCATCTGCCCGCAGCACCCAGAATTGTTCGAACAAAATGGCAAGCGCTTCTTCCGTCAACTCATCAAAACGTTCTTCCCGTTCTATCATGCCTTCACCCCTTCTCTGATAAAGCGGATCCGGACGTTCGGCATTTCAAGCGTTCCATCCGGCGAGCGCAGCTGCACAGTTTCATGCGGATCCAATGTCACTTCCACTTTCATCCCAAATTCGGTCTTGATCGTCCGGTCTTCCCTCATCATCGCTTTTCCAATCCAAGACAGGAGCAGTTTCCGGACGTGCGGCTCCACGACCGGCAACTCATGCAGAAGGATCTCACTGCCGTTCATGTATTGCTCGACAACCCGTTTTTCGTACTGGCGCTGTTCGAGGTGGAGGCGTTTCGCTTCTTCTTTTCGGCTCCGCTGGTCGACCATTTCCGTCGCCTTCGTCTTCTCGCCATACTCACGGACTTTCGGCAATGTCTCATGGTCCATCGCAGCTTCCTGCCACGTGTCTGTGTAAATATCATCTGTAGGAATATGATCGGAATGGAAGTGGCGAGTGTTGAACACACCGAACGCAACAGCCGACAATTTATGGGCTTTTTCAAGCGAATCCATGCCGGCGAACCATTCGGCCAAATACAGATAATCCTCTTTCCGGCTCCGGAGTTGCAGGTTGCGTTCACCGAGACGCTGGACAATCCGCGTAATGCGGCGTATGGCGTCATTGGTTCTTCGCTGCAGCACTTGATACTGGCTGTCTTCCCCACTTAAAAACCAGTCTTTTACATTGGTCCAGATTGCTTCCAATTCAGTCATCTCGTCTGTCCCAAGTTGTTCGAAGCGGAAGGTCTGTTCATGATGCCTAGCCACTTTTTCAAAAAACCCTTTCATTTCCTGCCGTTCCATTGACAGTAGCAGTCCTTGAATCTGTGAAGCTGTGCGCTGCAGGGCGATGATGAAATCCCGCAAATAAGTTGTGAACTGGTCTTTATAAGCCAGGAACGCTTCGGATTTCATTTGCTCGTTGGTGTCTTCACTAAGCAGGTAAGCGAAATAATCGGATGTGTTCTGCCTGATTTTATTGAAGTATGTAATGACGTCATCCCAGTGCTGGGCGCAGATTTCATCGCTGTCATTCCCCGAATCCGATATATGCTGAAGCGACTGATACAAACGCTCGAACTGCGTCTTCTCGAGTGAACCGCCGAATGTATCGCCGGCCTGCTCAAAATTCACCAGCATCCGCTCAAACTCCACCGTATACGGTGTGCATTGATAGCGGAAACGTCTCTTCTTATATTCCTCAATCGTTCGGACGTTGCCGCTTTCCTGCTGAGCCAGAAGGTTCCCCCATTTGACGAGTGCGTCAAGGTCAACATGCAGCTCATCAATCGAATAAGCGTGGAAAGAAGAATATCCTTTTAAATGCAGTAAAATCTCTTCCGGCATCAAATATTCCTTCATTCGTTCATGCTGTATATAAAAGAAGCGCAAAATCGCCCGGTACGTTTCACTTTTTTCAGTTGATAAATAGGTGGCTTCTTTGACTCGTTTAAATTGGCCTTCGATCACGGAGTCGCCCTCATTCCCTTAGTTTTCTTACTCTTATCGTACTGGAAATTCTTTGTGATTTCTATGGCGTATATAAATAGGGAATTCTTATGCGATTTTGTATTTTGCCTGACTTAATACCGAATACGTGAAACTCGGCAATACAGCAGCAAAAAGAGGATCCGGGACGGCTCTTCTTTTACGGATTTTTTATTTACTCCCGACTTTGCCTTGGTTACTCCCAACTTTCACTGATTTATTCCCAACTCGTCAATCCTCAGCCAATACTGCTTCTCCTCTCCCTTCCGTCCTCAGCTCTAAAGCTCTATACTTAGAGAATAGTCAGATTAATCAAGAGAAAGGAGAGGTTTTATGGATTATTCTTTTTCTCCGCTTGGTGACCAGGCAATTGTCATTGAAGTCGGTACAGCAATAAATGAATATACGCAAAAAAACATACTTGCGATGTCTTCATTTCTTGAAGGGAATGCCCCACAATGGATGACTGAATATATTCCGGCATTTACCACGATATCCGTCGTATACAATCCTCTTCAAGTCACTTTCGGGGAAGCGAAAACGGAATTGGCGTCTCTGCTGAAAACAGCTTCCAAAATCACGCCGCCTCCGTCCCGCAAAATTGAAATTCCTGTCTGCTATGGCGGCGAGTATGGACCGGATCTGGAATTCGTGGCGCAGCATAACGGCTTGAGTACAGAAGAAGTGATAGCCATTCATACCGGAGCCGACTATACCGTCCACATGATCGGCTTTGCGCCGGGCTTTCCTTACATTGGCGGCATGCCAGAAAAAATTGCAGCACCACGCAAGGATTCTCCGCGCGTCAGCATTCCTGAACGAAGCGTCGGTATCGCAGGCAGCCAGACTGGAATCTATCCGATTTCCACACCAGGAGGCTGGCAGCTGATCGGACGCACACCGCTCCGTCTGTTTCTTCCCGAAAACGATATTCCGAGCCTGCTGCGTGCCGGTGACAAAATTACTTTTCATCAAGTCTCGGAAGATGAATATACAGCATTGGAGGCAAAAGAAAATGCTCACAATACGTAAGAGTGGCATGCAAACAAGCGTACAGGACCTTGGCCGCACAGGCTTCCAAAAATATGGTGTCGTTGCATCCGGCGCTATGGATCCGTACTCGCTGCGCATGGCCAATTTACTTGTCGGCAATGAAGAAAACACAGCAGCGCTGGAAATAACGTTAATGGGACCGGCTATCCAATTCGATGAAGACTGCATCATTTCTATTTGCGGAGGAGACCTCAGCCCCCAACTGGACGGCAAAGAGATTAAGAGTTGGCGGGCGATTTTGGTGACAAAAGGACAAACTCTGACGTTTGGTAACCCCCAATCCGGAAGCAGATGCTACATGGCGATTGCAGGAGGAGTTGATGTTCCCGAAGTGATGGGAAGCCGCTCCACTTATTTGCGAGCAACACTTGGCGGCTTCAAAGGACGCGCTTTGGAATCCGGCGATCAATTGGCTGTGGGCTCTGCCCGTAGCCGCAAAGATTTCCTGGCTCAGACTGGTTCCTGGTTCGTCCCGTCGCCTCACTACTCTGCAGAACCGGTGATCCGAGTGACGGAAGGCCGGCAATTCAATTTATTTTCCGAAGAAAGCCGGGAACGATTCTTTTCAGAACCTTTCTCTGTGAACTCACAGTCGGACCGTATGGGTTACCGGCTCGACGGTCCACAACTGGCTTTATCGAACAAACAGGAAATGATTTCGGAGGCAGTGGTTTTCGGATCGATCCAAGTCCCTTCAGACGGCAAGCCGATCATTCTCATGGCTGATCGGCAAACCGCAGGCGGTTATCCGAAAATCGCAGAAGCCATCACAGCGGACCTGCCGCTCATCAGTCAGCTGAAACCCGGAGACCGCCTGCGATTTACGAAAGTCACAATTGAAGAAGCGCAGCGCTTGCTGAGGCTGCAGGAAAAAACGATGAACTGTTTGAAAAATGCGATACGGTTAAAAAGGGGGATTTAAGATGACTTTTAAAGTGGATTTAAATTGCGACATGGGGGAAAGTTACGGGGTTTACAAATTGGGCCAGGATGAAGAAATCCTTAATTACGTGAGCTCTGCCAATATCGCCTGCGGTTTTCACGCCGGTGATCCGGCGACGATGCGCAAAACTGTCCGGATGGCACTCGAAAAAGACGTCGCCATTGGTGCTCATCCCGGCTTTCAGGATCTCCAGGGTTTTGGCCGTCGCAATTTGCAGCTGACGGCAATTGAAATTTATGAACTTGTCGTCTACCAGATCGGTGCCCTGAACGCTTTTGTCAAAGCGGAAGGCGGCCTCCTGCAGCACGTCAAGGCACACGGCGCTCTATATAATATGGCCGCCAAAGATGCGGTCTATGCAGAAGCAATTGCCGAAGCGGTCTACGATGTGAATCCCGCCTTGATCCTCTTCGGGCTTGCCGGCAGCGAACTGATTACCGCCGGCAATGATATCGGTTTAAGAACGGCGAGCGAAGTTTTTTCTGACCGCAATTACGAAGCCGATGGGACACTTACGCCGCGCTCCGAACCGAATGCGCTGATAACCGATGCCGACGCAGCCATTGCCCGTGTGGTGCGGATGGTTAAAGAAAACAAAGTACATACCGCCCAAGGAACTGAAGTGGAATTAAAAGCAGATACCATCTGCATCCACGGAGACGGCGTGAACGCGCTGGCGTTTGCAGAGAAAATCTCGAAATCGTTGAAGGATGCTGATATTACGCCGATGAAAGTTTCAGAGATCGTATAGATTTCATTACAAAAGACATCCGCTACTCCTCACAGAGAGGAGTAGCGGATGTCTTTTCAGATTTGCTTCAGGAAGCTGAGTCTTCTCTGAGACCTTTGTAAAATTCCAGGGATTCCTTCAATACGGTTCTATCATAGCCGGTCTTTTCGTAAATCCTTTCCACCCATTCGTCAATGGTTGCAAGGGATGGATCTGTAATGATTCCTTTGCTTGTGCTTAAAAAACTCTTCCAATCGAAGAACTCCCAATGTGCGATCTCATCTTTCCAAGGAATTCGAACTTCCAACAACGGTTTCGGGTAAACATTGTTCTGTGAAATCTCTCCCGCTTCCAGAAACTTCTCCATCGACACCGGCTTGTACGAATAAACCTGAGATGAAAACTTGCCGTTCGGCCGGTGGTAAACCACTTTAAAAAAGTCACCTTCCGGAATCACCTGCACCTCTGCTGCCGGAAAAAAGCCAGGCAACCTTTCATCCGTATAGGCATTATCGTCAGCATCGACGAGTATCGGCTGCAGCCACTGATCTCCGAGGTCGCATAAAAAACGCCGGCCGTTGCTGTCGGCAGCCATAACGCCGACATGCGCATCTTCAGTCCCCAGCTCACTGCCAATCGGATACGCTTCTATCCCTGCCTCTTTGAAGGCGTCGAATAACCAGATGGCCAGATCGAAGCAATTGCCCGTGACGCCATACTCCATATGATGCCGTTTCATCGTTCCAACTTCTCTTTGCCTGGGCTTCTGATCTTTCAAATAAAACCAGGCTTTTGTCAAAGTATCCATCGGAAAATCATCGAATTGCCTCCACACAGCAAGTATCTCTTGTGGTGCTTTCATCTCTTTCACCTGCTTCAGTTGAAATTTTGCCTTTTCACTTGCCTTCTCTTATTCCCACATCACCGGTTTCCACCAATTGCTTCAAATTCTCAAACATCCGGTCCCATCCCTCTTCCGACTGGCCGCTATAATCTGCCATTGCGGTTTCAATCTCTTTCTCTGACCAGTCCTCTTCATGCGGCACCACAATTTCCTGTTTGAAAGTCATTTCACAGGCGTCCCGAACCTGAGAAACCCAGACGACGATTCTGTCCTGCAAATCATTGAACTGAGGCATGATGAAGCTGAACTCCAGTCGATGAGGCGCATCGATCTCCAGGTATTCGCCGGTTGCCCGGTATTCCTCGTCGCCCCTCCGGTCAACAATTTCCCACACCCCGCCGATCCGAAAATCATTCTTTGCCACAACGTTGGTGGAATCTGTCGTAAACAGCCATTTTTTCATCAGCTCCGGTTTGGTCCAGGCCTTGTACACATCATTTGAGCTGGCATTCAGCCTTCTTGCCATCGTCAGAACAATCGTGGATGTTTTCTTCATCATGCCACTCCTTTCGCCTATTAGTTAACGGAATATTCTTGTAACTTATTTTACCATAAGATCCGTCAGCTACATCTTTAAAATAAAAAAAGCTGACACCACGAATTTTCGCGGTGCCAGCTTTTCTTCAATTTGGTTTAATCGAATGTGCTGCTTGAACAAAGTCAGTCTGTGTATGTACCCTTTCTCTGGCGGATCTGATAGTAATTAAGGTGTTTGAATAATACAGATGACGTCTCCTGATCGATTGTAAAGCCGACCCCGTACTCGACTCTGTCATTTCTCGTCGATTTCCGGACAATCGTCCCTTCAATCAAAAATCCCTCTTCCATTATTTCAAAACTGCATTCGACCTTTTCACCCATAGGGATATTGACCGGCGATGTAAACCTCATACCGTTAACACTGATATTATCAACTTCTATGTACATCGGCGCTTCCCCAAGGCGTGTGATTTTGCCGTTGACCGATTCATGAAAAATTACCCGGAAAAACTCGCGTCGATTTTCGCTCATTTCCTTCTCCCCTTAGTGTTCTCTCTTTTTTGAAAAATATTAGTGGACTAATAATTCTTTATAACCGATATTCCGCAAAACAGCTTCGCTTGCCTGGGGGCTTGCGCTGAGCTAACTCGGTCTCGTTGCACTTCGCCCGAGTGGATCTCAGCACTTCGCTTGGTCCCCTGGGCGTCTTCGCTGTTTTGCTCCATATCTAAAATAGATCTTAGCGCCAGTCACTATGGACTGAGCGGAGCAATAAGACGAGTGGTTTTCTCGGCTTATTGTGCCGAGCTTGCGCAGGAGCATAGTCTTTGCTTTGGCCCTTCTGCGACGAGCAGTGCGCAGGAGCATAATCTTTGCCCTTGTCCAAACGCCGAAGCGGTATATAAACACTTTTATATTATTCCACTCTATATATACGCAAAAGTGGGAAATCAAGGAGTGTTACCTTTTTCAACTTCAGGCAAAGCCTTTACATATATAAATTAATCAGCAAGCCTTTGATTTCTCCGATTGACTGGAGTGTATCCAAGCCTTCTCTTTCATTATTTAACACTTCGTCCTGAAGTTCAATCAATTTTTTGTCAATGACTTCCACAATTTGATGATTTTTCATGCCGCCACCGGGAGAAAAGCTTTGTTTATCCGATAATTGCAGGCCAAAACTCAGGGCTTCTCTCATAAATTCTTTTACAAGATTTTTATATTCCCGCAAATTTTCAAATGTCCGCTGCTCCCCGAGCTTTTCGCCTTGTGCGTCCACCCGGCTCATCAATTGATGCAAAGCATCAAGCTGCAATTTCGATTGGGATTTCTTCATGACGCTGGCAAATGAATCGATGGACTTGTTTTCCATTGCATTTTTCTGAATCCGGTCACCCGGAATTTTTGTCTGGCTTTCGATGCGCATCGCTGTCACCCCATCTTACTTTTGATAACTTTGTTTTTTCTTGAACATATTGATGATCAATTCGATTTCTCCGCGTTCTGCCGAGACCACTTTGGCAATTTGTGCCGTTGAAAAACCCTGTTTGTGCAATTGCTCGATCTTTTCATTTTCCGGCAATGCCGGATCGACTGCAGGCTCTGCGGGCTTTACCGCTTCCTTTTGTTTTACTGCTTTTATTTTCTTCGCAGTTGGCACCGGTTCCATTGCCGGAGCAGCCGGTTCACCGCCGATTTTCTGTTCGAGCTCGTGCAGCCGATCTGCCATACGGCTTTCTTTTTGTGCAATATGTTCAACGAGCCGGTTATAAAGTTCATCATTTTCCTGTTCCAGATTCGCTACAAACTCTTCCATGCTTGCATTCACGGATTCTGTATCTTCACGCATTACTTTTCGCTGTTTCTGAAATTGGGATAACACGATGAACGATCGTATATTCACCGCTATCGCCAATAAAATAAGTCCAATCAGCAGCCATTCCATAGCCATCACCTGTCTTTCCGTAACATCCAATACCTAATAATATTCATGGACTGAAAGCGTCGCTGAATGCAGCCGCAAGATCGCCTTTGAGTGCAATTGGGAAACACGGGACACACTCACGCCCAGTACTTCCGCAATCTCCGTCAATTTCAAATCTTCGAAATAGCATAACGAAACGACAATCTTTTCTTTTTCCGGTAAACGCCCGATTGCGGCACCCAATGCCTCTTTGATGGTTCGCTCATAGAGACGGCGCTCAGGCGATCCCGCTTCACCGTTTCCGACAATATTGTATTTGCCTATCTGATTATTGTCTTCGTATGGATTTTCATCCATCGAAATCATGGTGGATAATGCCGCATCCGACACGGTTTTATTGAGCTCGGCTTTCGTGATGCCCAGGAACTTGCTGACCTCGGCATCGGTCACCGAATGATTGTTTTCCTGTTCAAGAACGGCATAGGCCTTTTCAATTTTCTTGACCTTTTCGCGCACGGAACGCGGCAGCCAGTCATTATGGCGGAGGCCGTCGATAATCGCCCCTTTGATCCTCCAGGCAGCATAGGTTTCAAACTTCAGGTCCCGCTCCAGGTTGAATTTATCAAATGCGTCCAAAAGCCCGCCGTAGGCAAGGCTGCGGATGTCATCTTTGTCCACTGTTTTGGGCAGGCTGATCATAAAGCGCTGGATTACATAATCGACCAGAGGCATATAACGTTCGACCAAATAGTCACCGGCTTCCGGATCACGCTCCTGCTGCCAGCCTTCCCAGTACTCCAATTCTTCTTTTGATAATTTATCATTCAACAAGCGTTTCACCACCATTCATTTGATACCGCGGCACGTCTATTTAAAAAGCATTTTCAGCAAAAATCCCTTGATGCCCAGTTTATAAGGGACAGGCAACTCGAGAAATTCAGCCGTCACTTTTTTCATCGCCTGGGAAGCATAGGTATTCGGAAATGCCAACAGGAACGGCACTTGTTTTTTTACAGCTGCGGGGATATTCGAGTCACTTGGAATATAGCCGAGTGTCCCGATTTCTTTCCCGAGAAACTGCTGCGTCACCTGGCGGAAATTGTCCGCTGTCTGTTGCCCTTCTTTTTCGGTCGTGCATTGATTGATGATCAACTTCATATGGACATTCGGATCTTTCACATGCACCATCTTTACAATCGAATAGGCATCGGTGATTGACGTCGGTTCCGGTGTCGTGACCAGAATCACATCATCCGCGGCCAGGATAAAACGGAGGTTTTCATCCGACAATCCGGCCCCGGTGTCCAAAATCACGTAATCGACATGCCCCTGGATTTCACTGAGCTCGTCAAAGAATTTCTTCATCTTCGCTTCATCGAGCTTAAACATTTCGTTGAAGCCCGTTCCGCCGGAAATGAACAGCAAGCCGTTCGGCCCCTCTTCGATAATGTCCCAGATCGATAAATCTTTTTCGACCATCGTCGCAATCGATTCTTCCGGTGAACGGCCCAGCAGCACATCCACATTGGCAAAGCCAAGGTCGACATCAAATATCAGGACTTTACGATTTTGTTCGACCAGGCTTAAAGCGAAATTCAATGCGAAATTCGATTTCCCGACACCGCCTTTACCGCTTGTCACAGCAATCGTTCGCGTTTGTCTGCGTTCTTTTTTAGGTTTTTTCTGCAGCATTTTTTCCCGCAGCTGTTTTGCCTGATCAATCATTGTCATCTTCCCCTAGCACAAAATTTGCAATCAACTCAGGAGTTGCCGTTAAAATATCATCTGGAACGTTTTGGCCATTGGCAATATAAGTAACGGGAATGGAATAATGATAGATCAAATTCAAAATAGCGCCTGAAGAGCTGGTTTCATCCTGCTTTGTCAGCAGCAGCTGGTCCATTTGGATGGTCTGGAAATTATCGATGATCTTTTTCATGTCTTCGTATTTGGAAGTCAGGCTCAGCACCAGGTTGATCTGTATTTTATTTTTATCTGTGAGCAGTGCTTCCAGGTCATCGATGTATTGCTTTTGCTGGTAATTGCGGCCCGCCGTGTCCATCAGGATGATGTCGCAGGCCTTCAATTCGTTCATCGCGCGGGTCAGGTCATCAGCTGAATCGACCACTTGAATCGGGATATTCAGGATGCCCGCATATGTTTTCAATTGCTCCACTGCCGCAATGCGGTATGTATCCGATGTGATGAGTCCGACTTTCTTGCCTTCCCGCAACAACAGATCAGCGGCAATTTTCGCAATTGTCGTCGTTTTTCCGACGCCCGTCGGTCCAATGAAGCAGATGATTTCGGGATCTTTGGCTTCCGGCTTTTGCTGATGCAAGCCGATCAGACGGATGATTTCCGTCTTCGCCATTCTGTGAATCTGCGCCGCGGAAATATCGGGTTGCTGGCCCAGCGTCAACATCATCTTCGAAAGAATCTCTGATTGGATTTCCTTCGTCACTTCCTGGCTGTTCAAGCGCTGGTTCAGCGGTTTTAACGTCACCGGCAAATGATCTTCCTTCATCGACTGCATCATGAATTGCTTGATGCCCTTCAGTTCATTGATCAAATCACCCGTTTGGCGTTCATCCGGGGAGCCTTTGTGGCTAATACCGGTGGATGAATGCTGCGGAGCCGGTTGGCGGATTTCAGCAGTTTCCGGCTCATCAGTTTCGGGTTGACTGGCTTTCTTTTTCTTCGGCTTTGCTTCCACGGCAGCTGTAACTTCAAGCTTCTCTTTCTGGAAAAACCCGATAAAACCGCCAACTTTCACTTTTTTCGTATTCAGGATTAATGCGTCCGCTCCCAAATCTCTTTTGATCATCGGCAAAGCTTCACTGACATTCTGGACGATATAAGTTTTTAATCTCATCAGACATTTACTCCTCCACTGATATTGACGACGCCGACGCTCTGAATTTCAATGTTCGGTTCGAGTTCGTTATAGGACAGTACCGGAAGATCCGGTGCAAAACCTTCGATAAACTGGCGCATATAGATGCGGATGGCCGGTGATGTCAGCAGGATCGGCTGAACGCCGGTCTGCTGCAATTGAGCCGCCTGTTCCGATATTTTCTGGAAAATCAGCTGTGACGTTTCCGGGTCGATCGACAAGTAATTGCCCTGCTCGGATCGGTGTACCGATTCCGCAAATTTCTTCTCGACGCTGGCGCCTGCCGTGATGACTTTCAGGGCTTCATTCTGCGGCGCATATTGCAGCGTAATCTGGCGTGACAGCGAACGTCTCACATATTCGGTCAAAACGTCCGTATCTTTTGTTTGCGATGAATAATCCGCCAGCGTTTCCAGGATGATCAGCAGATTGCGGATGGAAACTTTCTCTTTCAGAAGCTTCATCAGCACTTTCTGCACTTCACCGATGGTCATTAAGTTTGGAATCAATTCTTCGACAACCGCCGGACTCGCTTCACGCATATTTTCAATGAGTGATTTCACTTCCTGGCGGCCGATCAATTCATGGGCATGGCGCTTGATGACTTCTGTCAGATGCGTCGACACGACCGAAGGCGGATCCACGATGGCGTATCCGGCCATTTCGGCGTCTTCTTTCATGCTGTCATTGACCCACAACGCAGGCATGCCGAATGCGGGTTCAATTGTTTCAATGCCTTCAATGCTGTCGTCGTCGATTCCCGGGCTCATTGCAAGATAATGATCGAGCATGATTTCTCCCGCCGCAACGCGGTTCCCTTTAATCTTGATGATGTACTCGTTGGGCCGGAGCTGAATATTATCGCGTATGCGGATAACCGGTACCACGATTCCAAGCTCCATCGCCAATTGCCGGCGGATCATGATGACCCGGTCCAGCAAATCGCCGCCCTGGTTTTTATCTGCAATCGGAATCAGGCCGTAACCGAATTCAAATTCAATGGCATCGACATGCAGCAAATCGATAACGCTTTCGGGGCTTTTCATGGCTTCAAGCTCTTTGCCGTCTCCGGAATCGGCTTCTTTTTCGGATTTTTCTTCCGCATTCAACGCTTTTTGCATTTTATAAGCTGCGAATGAAATGACACCTGCCACCGGCAAAATCAATAAAGGATTAATCGGTGTCAGGAATGCGATCATCATCAGGGTTGCGGAGACAACATACATCATTTTCGGATAGGCAAAAAGCTGCTTTGTAATATCCGATCCCAGGTTACCGTCAGAAACAGCTCTCGTTACGACGATACCCATCGCAGTCGAGATCAATAAAGCCGGAATCTGGCTCACAAGACCGTCCCCGATAGAGAGCAGCGTAAACAGGCTGGCTGCTTCGCCGACCGGCAGGTTATGTACCATAACCCCAATCAGCAATCCGCCGATAATGTTAATGATCGTAATGATAATGCCTGCGATTGCGTCCCCTTTTACGAATTTACTGGCACCATCCATGGCCCCGTAAAAATCCGCTTCCTGGCTGACTTTTTCACGGCTTTTTTTCGCTTCCAGATCTGAAATCATTCCTGCGCCCAGATCGGCATCGATGCTCATCTGTTTGCCGGGCATCGAATCGAGCGTAAAGCGCGCGGCAACTTCCGCTACCCGCTCCGACCCTTTCGTGATGACCAGAAATTGAATGATGACAAGAATCAGGAAGACGAGAATACCGATAATGGCACTGCCTCCAACAACAAAGGAACCGAACGTTTCGATTACTTCACCACCGGTTTGATTGGTCAGAATCGACCGTGTCGTTGAAACGTTCAGTCCGAGGCGGAAAAGCGTCGTCAACAGCAGCAAAGTCGGGAAAATCGAGAATTGCAGCGCTTCTTTCGTATTCATTGCCACCAGCAGAATTGTCATGGCCAGGCTGATATTTATCAGGATGAGGAAATCGAGTAATAAGGGCGGCAATGGAATGACCATCATGACGACGATCATAAGTACGGATACTAAGACTGCATAATCTCTGATTTTCAAGTTATTTCCCATCTCCTAATGCTTTCGTGAATGTTTTTATGTAATGAATTCAGGGATATTCTATGAGATGTCGCTTCGGCGCTTTAATTCTCGATATTCCGCAAAACAGCTTCGAAGACATTAGCCGAAGCATGCGAGGCTAAGTCTTTGCGACGAAGCAGCGCAGCGATGCAGGAGCACTGGGAGAGATTCGCCCTTCGTCGAAACGACGTCGGAAAACCAACGCCGTTTCTGTCTCTGCATCGCTTCGCTAGCTTCGAGACATGAAAGAGCGTTGCTCCCCTGGGCGTCTTCGCTGTTTTGCTCCATATCTCCATGAGTCAATTTAAGATGAAAGAGCGGAAGACGGCGAAGGGCAAACATGTGCTCCTGCATTGCTACGCTGCTTCGTCGCAAACGATTCGCGCCAGCGCAAATCGCTTCCTGCGGGAACCAGAGCTAGTCCTGAGACCCCGCAGGGAAGGTTTGACCGAACAGCATTCGGTCGAACCTTTGCGACGAAGCGTGCAACGCTGCAGGAGCATCGGTTTTCGAAGCGGACGAGGAGGCTCAGGCCGCTCCCCGCGGAAAGCGTCCGTCTGAAGCGATTTCATCATTCTAATTTATATCTAACTAATCTTCCCTTTCAAACGGTAGATATATGCCAAAACCTCTGCTACGGCCATGAAGAGATCTTCCGGCACATAGTCGCCAACCTCTACTTGTGCGTAGAGCGCGCGGGCGAGCGGTTTATTTTCCATAATCACAATATCAAGTTCTTTCGCTTTTTCTTTGATTTTCAGTGCCAGATGGTCTTTCCCCATCGCAATAACCTGCGGGGATTCCATCGTTTCGGCATCATATTTGATTGCGATCGCATAATGCGTCGGGTTCGTAATGAGCACATCCGCGTTCGGTAAATCCTGGATCATCCGGTTCATACTCATCTGCCGTTGCTTTTCTTTGATCTTTTGTTTGATGAGGGGATCACCCTCTGCTTTTTTGTATTCATCTTTTATGTCCTGTTTCGACATCTTTATTCCTTTTTCGAATTCGTATTTCTGATAAATATAATCCAGCACTGCGAGACATAATAGGATCAGTGAAGCGGTCAGGCCCAGTTTGATGACCAGTCCGCCCACAAAGCTCAATGCGTGCGGAACGCTCTGCTGGGACAATAAAAACAATTCTTCTTTTGCAAGCCAGAGCACGAGAAAAGCCGCAGTTCCGATGATGGAAATCTTCAGCAATGATTTTGCCAATTCCACCAATGCGCGTACTGAGAAAATCCGTTTTGCTCCTTTGATCGGATCGATTCGTTCAAACTTTGCCATAAGGGGGTCGCTTGAAAAAATCGGGCCAATTTGTATGTAGTTTCCCAAAAACCCGAAAACCATACCGATCAGCGCCATCGGGACCATGATCTTGAATCCTTCATACGCCATTTGTTCCAGCATGGTGCGGGTGGAAGCCGGGGTCAGCTCCCAACTGATGAATTGGGTAAGGTTGATGCGGAAGATTCCAAGAATCTGTTCCAGCATCCAGCCGCCTGCAAAGAACAGCAGGAGGATACCGCCAAGCATAATCATGGCGGCAGCGACTTCCGGGCTTTTTGCCACCTGCCCTTTGCGTTTCGATTCCTGCCTTTTTTGCGGTGTCGCTTTTTCGGTTTTTTCACCTGCGAAAAATTGAAGATCGAGAACCAGTCGTTTCTGCACTTATGTCCCTCCCATTAATCTGACCAATTGCGCCATGCTCATCATGATTTTTTCAAATAAAAATTGCAGAAGATAGAAGAAGATGGGCATCGTCAGCAACAGCAGGACAAAGCCGACAAAGATCTTTACAGGAAAACCGACAGCAAAGATGTTCAATTGGGGCACTGTTTTTGCCAATATCCCCAAAGCTACATCCACAAGAAAAAGTGCGCCGACAATCGGCAAAGCAATTTGCAAAGCAATGGTAAACATTTGGACGAATAATGCCGATATAAAAGAAGAAAGATCTCCTGCTTCAAAAGCGAACGAGGTCGTTTCCACCGGGAACAGCCTCAAACTGTGCATGACACCGTCTAGCAGCATGTGATGACCGTTCACCGTCAGCATGAACAGCAGCGCCATCATGTATTTAAAATGGCCGATGATCGGCACCTGCGCCCCGGTTTGCGGATCAATGACATTGGCGATTGCAAAACCCATCTGAAAATCGATGAACGCTCCGGCAACCTGCACCGCATACAACAGCAGCGCGGCTGTAAACCCAAGCGCCAGACCAACGCCAATTTCTTTAATGACCATCAGCGAATAAAAAGCATTCAGCACAATCGGCTCCTCAGCCGGCATTGTGGCAACAGCTGTCAAAGCGATGAAAAATCCGAGACCGATTTTAAATTGGGTCGGCATGCCTTTCATCGAAAAAATCGGAGCGATTAAAAAGAAACTTGTAAAACGAATGAGTACTAATAAAAAATAGGGCAACACTTCTAAAATAGAATTCATTACAGGCTCCTATCCGATTATTCGCGGTAGGCTTTGGAACAGATTGCGCGTGTAATCCAGCAGCGTCGTCAGCATCCATGGCCCGAAAACGACCAATGAAATGAAAACAGCGAGTATTTTCGGGATGAACGCCAAAGTCTGTTCCTGGATCTGCGTCATCGCCTGGAACACACTGACCAGCAGGCCGACAGCCAGCGCGATCAGCAGCATCGGAGCTGCAATGATAATGATTGTATAAATCGATTGTTCGGCCAGCTTGATTACCATATCTGGAGTCATTGAGTTCTTCCTTCCTTCACTGTGCAAGTTGAATCAAAGAGTAATTTAATATACCGCTTCGGCGCTTAGGACAAAGCTCCCGCAATAAGCCGAGAAGTGCACTCGTCTTATTGCTTCGCTCAGTCCATAGGCGCGCCGGCGCTGAGAGACATTCCTAGAGATATGGAGCAAAACAACGAAGACGCCTTGGGGAGTAAGCGAAGTGCTGAAATCCACTCGGACGAAGTGCAACGAGACCGAGTTAGTTCAGCGCGAGCCCCCGGCAAGCGAGTTGTTTTGCGGAATATCGGTTACTATGCTCACTTTTACTATCTAAAAACTGAGCAGCAGCGATTCGATGATGAGGTACCAGCCGTCTACAAGTACGAATAACAGGATTTTAAATGGCAATGAAATCATTACCGGCGGCAACATCATCATCCCCATCGCCATCAAAGTACTGGCAACGACCATATCGATGATCAGAAACGGGATGAAAATGACAAAGCCTATCTGGAACGCCGTCTTCAACTCACTGATGGCAAATGCCGGAATCAGTGACGTCAGCGGAATTTCCGCGATGCTTTCCGGTTTTTCCAGTTCCGCATATTTATAGAACAGCGCCAAATCTTTTTCACGTGTGTGTTTCGCCATAAATTCTTTCATCGGCAAGGCCGCTGAATCCATGGCTTCTTCCTGGCCGATTTCACCATCCAGATATGGCTGAAGCGCCGTTTCATTTATTTCCAGAAAGATTGGAGACATAATGAAGAAGGTAAGAAATAATGCGAGTCCCACCAGCACCTGGTTCGGCGGCATGGATTGTGTACCAAGACCCGTTCGGACGAATGACAGCACAATAATGATGCGGGTAAAGCTGGTCATCAGGATCAGGATACCCGGTGCGATCGACAGAATCGTCAGCAGGAATACTAATTGCAGAGTGGTCGACACATCTTCCGGGTTTTCATTGCCGAAATCAATGCCTGGAATATTGACGAGCAGGAGAAGGGAATCCATCATAACGAACGCCCTTCTTTATCCTGTGATTGTTGTTTCTCCAGATCCGTTTTCAATTGGTCCTGTTTGTTTCGCTGCTTATCGAGGCTCTGCTTGAATAATTGCTCAAACCCTTTCGCATGGGAAGGGTTTTTGTCCAAGTGGCCGCCGACCTTTTCTTTTATGAAACTGGTTACCGTCTTCGGCAGCAATGGCGAAGCTTGGGTCTCCACGTCTTTTTCAATTCCATGGATTTCATCGTCTTCGGTGAATTCTTTGATCAAGGTCACTTGATCGCCGACACCGATCAGATAAATCTGTCCGCCCACTTTCACAAGTTGAAGGGATTTATTGTTCCCTAAGGCTGTTCCGCCCATCAGCTTTACTGCCTGGTTGGGCTGGAGATTTTTTTGCTTCATCGAAAGGAATTTGATCAGGCCGTATATCATGAAGACGATTAACAAGGTATAGAAGATCAATTGGCCGATCACGACGATAAAGCTTTTTTCTTCCGGTGCCGCCGCTTCAACTTCGACCGGCTGTTCCTGTTGCTCGACTGCCGGCTGTTCGCCGTCATAGCCGTCAATGACTTTCGGGTCGGCGGCTTGTGCTCCGGATGGCGCCCATACTGCTGACAGCGCCAGCAGCAGGATCATCACAATACTGTATAAAGACATTTTTTGGACCAAGCTTGTAGACTCCTTACATAAAGGTATTAGCGAAGCTTCGAGATGCGTTCTTCTGTAGACAGGATATCTGTAACACGGACCCCGAAGTTTTCATCGATGACCACAACTTCACCCACGGCGATCAATTTGTCATTGACCAAAATGTCGACCGGTTCGCCCGCCAGTTTGTCGAGTTCGATGATCGATCCCTGGGAAACACCCAGAATTTCTTTCACCGTCCGTTTGGTGCGTCCAAGCTCCACGGTTACCTGAAGCGGAATATCCATCAGCATACTCAAATTATTCGGTTCGGTATTCGCTGCAGCCGAATCATCGAAACTTGAAAACTGCACCGGTTGGATGCTTGGTGATGCAGCCGGCTGTTCTTTTTTACTGCGTTCATTGTTTGAGTCAAATTGCATGTCCTGTGTCTCCTCCAGCTCTTCCTCTTCACCTGAATCGGTCAAGATTCCCGCCATTTGTTTTGCCAGACGCACCGGAATGCACATATGGAATTCCGCATGCCGTCCGTTTTGCGCCTTCAATTGAAATGCGACTTCGACAAACCATTCTTCCTTTGTAAAATTCGCTGCCGGAAAATCTTCCCGCTGCTCCACCATGTCCATACCGGACAGTGAATGGGAAATCTCCAATTCCAATAAAGCGGAGAAAGTCTGAGAGACAGATGCGTACATTTGCTGCATAATGTCCTGCAGGATTTCAAATTGGCGTTCGGTGTCTTCACTTGCGCTTTCGGGGTCCACCATCACGGTCAATTCCTGCACTTGTTCTTTATTAATCGAAACAAATTGGATGCCGGAAATGTCGCCGGTGTATTCGCCGAGCAGCACGAAGAATGGTGCCTGTGTTTTTGCCATCATTTCCGTTTCCGGCTTTACAGCCAATTTCGGCGCGCTCACGGTCACTTGCTCTGACAGCAATAAAGACAGGACAGCCGAAGAACTGCCAAGAGCTACGCTGAATAATTCAGTTAACGCTTCGCTTTCGATTGTGGAAAGTGACGTATTTTCCATTTTCTTTACCTCCTTCTCACTCCGGTTCAATAAGCCGTTTATTTCATCTGAAGACAAATTACCAGTTACCATCGCTGCGATCCTCCTGCGTTTGAACTTCCGTAATCTGTACCGCCAGACGGCCTTTGGAAACCCCGGCCTGAGCAAAAAATTTCTGCTTTTCATCAACGAGCACCGTCACCGGATCCGTATAGGATTCGTGCAGACGGATGACATCGCCATTTTTCAAGTTCAGGAAATCTTCGATATCAATTGAAGATTGGCCTAAAACTGCTTTGACACTCATTTTCGTGCTTTGGAGTTTTTTCTCCAACGCAACCACTTCGTGGCTTTCTTTCGTTTTCTTCTGATTTGCGAGCCAATGACGCGCTGACAGTTTCGGCAGCACTTTCTCCAACACCAGATGGGGCAGGCAAAGATTGATAACGCCTTCGACCTCACCGATTTTCGTTTGAAGCGATACCATGATGACTGTTTCATTCGGCGGCGACATCGTCAGGAATTGAGGATTCACTTCGATTTCCTTCAATGAAGGTGACAAACGGATGACCGAAGTCCAGGCTTCCTGGAAGCAATCCAACGCCTTGATGAAAACCCGTTCAATGATGGACGTTTCGATTTCTGTCAGATCGCTTGTTTTATTCAATGCATTCCCCTGGCCGCCGAGCAGCCGGTCGAACATGACATACGCAACATCCGGAGAGAATTCCATCACCATGCTGCCGGGCAGCGGGCTTGCTTCAAAAACGCCCAGCAGGGAATTCTTTTCGATGTTCTGGATGAATTCTTCGTACGAATATTGCTCAACTCCCGTAACCGACAGCTGCACGTATGTGCGCAGCTGGGTGGAAAAATAAGATGTCAGCAAGCGGGCAAAGTTTTCATGGATCCGCGTCAATGTACGGATTTGGTCCTGTGAAAAGCGCAGCGCTTTTTTGAAATCGTAATTATTCACCGCGCGTTCTTTGCCGAACTTATAAGGGACAGGGGTTTCTTTTTTTATGGAAGAAAGAATGGCATCTATATTTTCGTTTGATAAATGTTCTACCACGGATGTTTCCTCCTCATTCCATAGGGCCGGGCTTTTGGACAGTCGGCAAAATACTGATCTGCTGGTAATAGGTGGTCACTTTATCCATAACTTCCGTCACGGACTCCAGCACATGGATCTTTTTTCCCGACACCAGTGTCACGACTGTATCCGGTGTAGCTTCGACTCTTTCGATATAAACCGCATTCAAGGTAAACGGCGTTTGGTTTAATTTCGTCAATAGGATCATTTATAGGCGCCTATTGAGGGAAGTTCAACTTCCCTCAGGCCGGCCCTCCTTTATTATCGTTTCAAGTTGACAACTTCCTGAAGGATTTCATCAGAAGTTGAGATAATGCGCGAGTTTGCCTGGAACCCACGTTGTGCAACGATCATTTCAGTAAACTCTTCCGTTAGGTCAACGTTCGACATTTCGAGCATGCCGGAAGCGACAGAAGTATTTGCATCTCCTACAGTTTGGATATTTATTCCATCCGCGCTTGCCATAGTGGTCATTTCATATAATGATCCTCCGAATTTACTTAAGCCAGTTGGATTTGCCGGATTAGATATTCCTAAACCAAATAGAATCGCTTCAGTTCCATCTGCAGCTTTCCCAATTACTTCACCTTCGCGATTGATTCTGAAAGAATCGTAGAGAAGGGGATCAATGACAACTGGAGAAGCATCATCAGCTGGATCGAATACCTCTCCTGCATCAGCCGCATCGGCTTCATTTTCAAATCCCATAACATTATAACCTTGAGGGTTAACTAGGTTACCTTCTGCTGTTACCGTGAATTGCCCTGCTCGTGTTAAATATTGTCTTTCATCACCTTCAGGCTCCTGTACTACAAAGAACCCGTCAGCCATCAGCGCTAAATCTGTACCAACTCCAGTAGTCATAGAAGACCCTGGGTTATGATTCACATTAATCGCCCCTGTTTGCGAACCCAAACCGACTTGCATCGGATTAGCGCCGCCGCCTGACATATTCTGGCTCAGTAAATCCTGAAAGTTAATCGTGCTCTTTTTGTAGCCGATCGTATTGACGTTGGCAATATTATTACCGATAACATCCAGTTTCGTTTGGAACCCTTTCATACCTGACACACCCGCATACATCGAACGTAACATTTAAATTTCCCCTTTCGAGTATCGTCCGTAATCCTTTCGGAATCAGACAATCTCCTCGTCGTTTTTGATTTCTGCATTCATTTCTATCCGGTTGATTGCTGTAAGCGGGATTTTCGTTCCGCTGTCAAGAAGCTCAATCGTCAGTTCTCCGTTTTTACTCGATAATGCTTTCACAATTCCTTGCCCTGATTCCATCTGTCCATCGACTTCATAGGAATAGTCAACCGACGTGCCAATCAGATTTGCGTGATCCGCCAAGGTTTGATTGGTGGAGTTGCCAACGAATTGCGTCATTGTCTTGTTCAGATTTGTCAGCTGTTCCAAACTGGTGAACTGTGCCATCTGGCCAATAAATTCCGTGTCTTTCAAAGGTTCCATCGGGTCCTGGTGCTTCATCTGCGTGATGAGGATTTTCAGGAACGCATCCTGGCCAAGCGAGTTTTGTTGGTCTCCTGTTTTTGCAGCTGTGCCGCCCATTGTGTTGGCGGCAGTCGTATTCGTAACGTTCATCAGAGCACCTCTTTTCTGTTTAAACTGTATAATCCACTTTCATCACGCCGGAGTCGAGGTAGTTTCGCTCCACTGCCGCTTTTTCTTCACTCTGCTGGTAGCCGTTGTTTTCGCGGCCAGCGGAATTCTGTCTCTGCTGCTGCTGTTGGAAGCGTTGCTCGGCTTGTGCATTCTGCTGGTCGAGCGATTGCTGGGAGTTGTTCTGAACGACTTCGATTTTCTCGACGGTCAAGCCTTGCTGAGCCAATGTATTGCGCAGCTGATTCAACTGCAGGTCTATCGCGTCTTTTGCCGCCATACTGCTCGTGAAGATTTGTGCTGCAATTTTCCCGTTCGTCTCCGTCAGGCGAATATCCAGGTGCCCCAAATTGTCCGGGGAAATGTTCACTTTGATTTGTGTGCTTTCACCGTTGACGGTCATGCGCAGCGAGTTTTTGAAAACCTGGCCCAACTCTTCGGTCAGATTATTCATCCGGACCACCGGAGTCGGCATCGCCGGCGCTTCCGGTCTCGCCTGCACCGGTTGTGCTGCCTGAACCGGTGCCCCTGACGGTTTCGCTGATTCTGCGGAAGCTGTTAGTTGCATCCCTTTGGGTTCGCTGTCATCCTGCTGTGAAGTTTCCTGTTGCTGTCCTCCGTCACTTCGAGCCGCAGTGACGACAGTTGCAGAAGCCTGTACTTTTACTGCTTCCGGTTCATCGGCATTGGCGGTTTTTCCATCTGCAGCGATTTTCATTTGTTTCTCTGCTTCCGGAACGGTAATTACTCCGAGTTTCTCTGTCACCTTTTTATCACCCGCGACCAGTGATTCCGTAAATTCCAGAATTTTATTTGTGATTTCTACAATTTTTTCAGCATTTAAAGCGATTGCTTTGCTGTCGACCCCCATAACCGGTGAAGAGAGATCGAATTTCTTATTACCAGTGGTTGATGTTTCAGGTAAAATATCGCTCAGCTTTTTAACCAGCTCAACGAGTTTCACTTGGACATCCGCAGGCAACGCCTGTTTTTGGGCATCCGGCAAAATCGATGTGAATTTTCTGCGTCCAGCCGTATCCACGAGAATCGTTCCTTCGCTTCTTTCCGGCTGGAAATTAATTATTTGCATCAATTCATACATGATTTTCTGTTGCGCATCGGTCAGTTCTTCGATCGGCTGCTCTTGCAGCTCAGCCAACATGTCTTCAATTTTTTTCAGCAGCGCTTTCGGCATCGCCGCTTCCTGATTCTCACCAGGTTGTCCGCCATCGGCCAGTGCCTTAAGAAGAACCGAAAATGCTTTTGCCCCTTCTGCGGGTGGTGCCGTCTTGGCAGAAGCCGTGTCAGCAGAAGGCTTTACAGTCATTGTGGATATTGAACCTACAGTAGTTATCGGATTCACCCTCTTTCAGCGATACTGGCTTTCGATTGTCGGTAAAATCTTGCGCTGGCCAATTCATCGAAGAAATTTTGTTCTTCGACTTTCTTTTCTTCCTGAAATTTGCCAAGCTCCTGCTCTTTCAGATTGCCCCAGGTCTTTTCTTCCTGCGCTTTTTGCTGCAGCTGGTTCTGTGTTCGCGAGACATTGCCTTGAAGAAATTCCAGCTCGCGATTCGTCACAGTGGATTGTTCCTGCAACTGATTTATGTACATTTCAAGCATCCGCAACTCGGCGATGTTGGTGCCGACCAGTTGTTTCTCTCTTTTCAGATGCTCGGCTTCAGACAGTTTGTCCGTAATTTCCATGCTCTTCTGATGGCCCGCCTGCTCTTTTTTTATCGCGTCCGCCATCTGAACCTGGGCAACGCCTTTCTCATTTTCTTTCAGTTCAAGGATTTTTTGAAATCGGAAATTGAATTGCGTCAATTCTTAGTTCCCCCCAAATTGCTCGCTTAGTTTTTCGATACTTGCTTCAAGCGTTGTATTTTCGTAAATATCTTGCTGCAAATAGTCTTTCATCAGTGGATAGGATCGGATTGCCTGGTCGATTTCTTTATTGGCGCCCGCTTTATAGGCACCGATATTGATCAGGTCTTCCGCCGAATCATACGCCGACAGCATTCGCTTGAATTGGATGGCCGCTTTCTGGTGTTCAGGCGAAACAACTTCGTGCATGACGCGGCTGACACTGGCCATGACATTAATCGCCGGAAACTGCCCTTTTTGCGCAATTTTGCGGTCGAGCACGATATGGCCGTCCAGGATGCCTCGCACTGCATCCGCAATCGGTTCGTTCATGTCATCGCCGTCGACCAATACCGTGTAAAACGCAGTGATCGATCCTTTTGCCGATGTTCCCGAGCGCTCCAATAATTTTGGCAATAAAGCAAAAACACTCGGCGTGTAACCTTTACTGGTCGGCGGTTCCCCGACAGCGAGTCCCACTTCGCGCTGCGCCATGGCAAAACGTGTCACCGAATCCATCATCAGCATGACGTTCTTGCCCTGGTCCCGGAAATATTCCGCGATCGTGGTCGCCGTCATAGCGCCTTTGATGCGCTGCAAGGGTGTCTGATCGGAAGTAGCCGCCACGATGACCGATTTCTTCAGCCCTTCTGGCCCGAGGTCCCGTTCGATAAAGTCACGCACTTCCCGGCCACGTTCACCGATAAGCGCAATGACATTGACATCAGCTTCCGTGTTGCGGGCAATCATGCCGAGCAATGTGCTCTTGCCGACGCCGCTCCCGGCGAAAACGCCGATGCGCTGGCCCTGGCCCACCGTGAGCAAACCGTCTATAGCGCGGACACCGACTTCCAGTGGCTTGTCGATTCGCGGGCGCTGCAATGGATTGGGCGGTGTATTATTCGTCGAGTATTTCTTGAGTCCTTTCGGCAATCGTGTTTCGTCCAGCGGATTGCCTGTGCCATCCAATACTTTTCCAAGAATCGATGGTCCGACTTTGATCTGAAGCGGCACGCCAGTCGCCACCACCAGACAGCCGGGTCCGATCTGGGAAATATCATTCAGCGGCATCAGCATCAATTTGTTTTCACGGAATCCGACCACTTCCGCTTCGATCGGTTTTTCGTAATGATTCGGATACAATAAACAAATTTCACCGATTTTGGCATTCGGGCCTTTTGATTCGATTGTCAAACCGATCACCTGCACGACTTTGCCGTGTTTCTTAATCGGTTCCACTTCATCAATCAGCGCCAGGTATTCATCTTTCCGCTGGTTCATCATTCGTTTTCTCCTCACAATAAGCGAGTAAATGCTTTTTGATTTCTTCCAGCTGGCTGTCGATGGTGATATCATAGGAGCCGCTCGGCGTATGCAGCATGCAGCCGCCCTTCTCGACATTGGCCACTGGAATCATTTTTAATTCGCAGTCTGCTCTTACATAAGTTTTCAATTCTTCCATGAAAGGCAGTAGGACCGGGTAATCGTCCAGGGACACTTGCATGATGATGTCTTCCGCTTCTTCGATATGTTTTAACGCCTGTTTGACGATATTCAAAAGCTGCTCTTCGTGCTGCTCCAACTCTTCTTTGATGACGCGTTCTGCAATGCGCACGCTCAAACTCAGAAGGAAGGTTTCGGCTTCCTGAACAATTTTCGCTTTTTCTGTATAGGCTTCCCGGATCAGCCCTTCCATTTCGAGGCGTTTTTCCCTGAAGTCTTCTTCGGCCTGCTCATAACCTTGCAGTTTGCCGGCATCGAATCCTTGCGCAGTCGCCACATCCGCCAGACGTTCAGCTTCTGCCTGGGCTTCGGTCCTTGCCTGCTCCCACCAGAATTCGATATCGGTTCGTGCCTGTTGCTGCTGCTCCTGCAATTCTGTTTGCAATTGAACCCTCTGCGCCAATAAAGCTTCGATATCCTGCTGAATGGATTGCTTTCGCTGTTCGGGATCCCGTTCTTCCTCAGATTCCTGAACTTTTCTGAACTCTATCTTTTTGGTCTTGAGTATCTTTGTCTCAACCGGAATTCCATGATGATAGCGGATGACATTAGACAATCAGCTCATCCCCATCTCCACGGGACACCATAATTTCCCCTTTTTCTTCCAGACTGCGAACCAATGCAACAATATTCGTCTGTGCATTTTCCACATCTTTCAGCTTCACAGGGCCCATTACATCAATTTCATCGCGAATAACTTCTGCTCTTCGTGCAGACATATTCGCGAATATGCCGTCTTTGACCTCTTCGCTTGCCACTTTTAATGAGAATGTCAAATCGGCATCCGACACTTCGCGGATCACGCGCTGGATAGAACGTGTTTCGAGTGTAATGATGTCTTCGAACACGAACATCCGTTTTTTGATCTCTGCAACCAGATCCGGGTTATCAATTTCCAGCTCGGAAAGAATCGCTTTTTCCGTTCCTCTGTCCACGTTATTCAATACCTGGACAATCGCTTCAACACCACCGGTAGCTGTGTAATCCTGTGACCCGGAAGCTGACAGTTTGCGTTCGATGATTTGTTCCACCTGGTGGATGACATCCGGCGAAGTGCTTTCCATCAAAGCGATTCTTCGTGCCACTTCCGCCTGTTTTGCCGGCGGCAGCTGAGAAATTACCTGTGATGACTGTTTCGAGTCCAAATAGGACAGCACCAGCGCGATCGTCTGGGCATGTTCGTGCTGCAGAATATTGAACAGCTGGTTCGGATCTGCCCGTCTTGCGAAATTGAACGGTTTGACGTGAAGCTTGCTTGTCAAACGCCCGATTGTATCAAGCGCACGATCTTTCCCCAGCGCCTTTTCCAATATATCTCTTGCATATTCCAGGCCGCCTTCATCCATGAAGTCCTGGCCAATGATCATTTCGTAAAACTCGTCGACCACTTTTTCTGTCTGGCTGCTTTTTAACTGCCGAACATTTGAAATTTCCATCGTCAATTGATCGATTTCCGGTTCAGTCAGCTGTTTGAAGATTTCAACCGCCACATCCGGTCCGAGGCCGACCAGCAAAACAGCTACTTTCTGTATACCGGTCAACTCTTTTGTACTTTTAACCACAGTTCACACTCCTAATCCTCCGACATCCAAGTACGCAACAATTTCGTGAAATCTTCCGGACGCCCTTTTGCCAGCTTCTCGATCGTCCGCCGCTTCGGATTCGATTTTGCATCGAATTCCGAAAGGTCGATTTCTTTCTCTTCGTCCTGCATTGCACCGATTGGCGTAACAGGTTGTTCGAACATATCAAATCCATAATCTTCTTCAATCACTTCACGTTTTCTTCTCATCAGCACAAAGATCAAACTGCCGATAATCAAAATTAACGCAACAGCCGCTCCCGCAACCAATAGGAGGCTGTTTGGAATTTCACCGAACCAATTATTGATCGGATCAACTTCCTCAATAACCGGTTTGCCCTGGAACTCTGTAGCAAACACCGAAATGCGCTCATCCAATTCCAGATTATCGACTTCAGCGCCATTCATGCTCAAAGCTGCACTCACTGTATTGCCCAATAAATTCCGGATATCGCCGACAGTTTCAAGCGTCAGGCTTTCGGGATTACCCGGTATCGGCGGTTCAACGCCAACATTGATCGTAATATCATCAATCACATACGGACTGAGCTCAATCTGGCGATGGATCCGGTTGACTTCGCGGTTGATCCGCTCTTCCGTTCTTTCCGATTCGCTGTTTCCGCCTAACCCGGCAGCAGGATAATTGGCAATTTCACTTTCCCCTGCACCGGCTGCATCTTCAACAGTCGCACCTTCACTGGAATAAGTTGCCACAATCCGTTCCACGCTGATATCGATGCCTTCACCCGTTTCTTCATTAACCGGTTCAACCAGCTGTTCTTCCCGCTTCTCTTTGGTGAAGTCCACGCTGGCCATCACCGATACGACCACTTTGTCTTGCCCAAGCAATAAACCGAGCATCTGCTGCAATTCTTTTTGGATATCTTTTTCAATATCCTGTTTGATATCGCGCTGCTGCTGGTAGACAGACAATGCCGTATCTGCCGGCGTTTCATCTTCCATCGTAAATGTCTGTCCGTTCTGATCCATAATAACTATCTGATCTGACGGCAGACTCGGAACACTCTTGCTGATTAAATGATACAAACCGTTCACTTGCTTCTGATCCAATTGAAATGTTGGCTCGCCCTGAATAACAACAGAAGCTGTCGCAACCTGCTCATCATCCGTCAGCCACACATTTTCCTTCGGCAGCGTAATCATGACATTGGCATCAGCGACACCGTCAATCTGACGGATCAGCATGGCCAACTCGTTTTGCATCGCATCACGTTCAACGACATCAAAATGCCGATCTGTCATGCCGAGGCCCATATTATCGCTGAAAATGCTGTAATTCACATTGCCGTTTTTCGGGATTCCTTCCGCAGCCAAACTGACTTTCAAGTTTGCCACTTCTTCAGCCGGTACACTGATGGTTTTCCCGTCTCCGGATACTTCCGCAAGGATTCCCTGTTCTTCAATTGCAGTCTTGATTTCGCCCGTTTCTGCCGGTGCCAGATTCGTATATAAAGGCGTCATATCCGATCTTGAACCAAGAAATACAAAAACAAGCAACAGCAGAAAAGTAATAAAAAACGATCCGATAATCGTCCATTTTATCTTCGGAGAAATATTCCCCCAGGATTCACTGAATTTGGTTTTATAGATTCCTAACTTCTCTTTCATCGATCACTCATCCTATTTCCCAGAATCATACTTGCATTCTCATTACTTCCTGGTAAGCTTCCACGACTTTATTGCGCACCTGCATGGTCAGCTCCAATGAAAGGCTTGCCTTTTCTGAAGCAATCATCACTTCGTGGATATTTTCAACCTGCCCTGTGGCCAAACCAGCCGTTTGAACATCGGATGCTTTTTGTGCCTGATTAACTTCCTGCAAAGCCTGCTTGAAGATTTCACCGAAACCTTCCACCTTGTTTTCCGGTTTAACGATCGGATTTGTTAAACCTTGTATAAACGGCATTTGTACCTGATTAATCGGATTCATAAGTTTTCCCCCTGGTTGTTTCTATATAATCGATATTCCGCAAAACAGCTTCGAAGGCATTAGCCGACGCCCTGCGAGGATAATGCCTTTGCGACGAAGTGCGTAGCACTGCAGGAGCACGATTATTATTTGTGCTCCTGCATCGCTGCGCTGGCTTCGTCGAAACGAAGTTGGAAAGCCAACTCCGTTTCTGCTCCCCTGGGCGTCTTCGCTGTTTTGCTCCATATCTCAGTATGCAGATTTCATCACTGTAATCGGAACTAATTTATTCTCTTTATGTTTATACAAATAATTAAGATGAAAGAGCGGAAGGCGGCGAAGGGCAAAGATGTGCTCCTGCATCGCTTCGCTGTTTCGTCGCAAACGATTTGCGCCAGCGCAAATCGCTTCCAGCGGAAACAGAGTGAGTCCTGAGACCCCGCAAGAGCGAAGCGATGAGGAGGCTCAGTCCACTCCCGCGGAAAGCGTCCGCCTGGAGCGAATTCATCAACCCACTATCCTCTGAAATTATTTCCCTATCTCAAGCGCCTTCATAAACATGCTCTTTGATGCGTTCAGTGCGGTTACGTTTGCTTCATATGAACGCGTTGCCGACATCAGGTCGACCATTTCTTTTATGGGATCGACATTCGGCAGCTGCACATAGCCGTTGTCATCTGCATCCGGATGGCTTGGATCGTAATTTAACGTGAATGGTGCGTCATCTTCTTTGATTCTCGATACCGACACGCCCGATACAGCGTTGTTGCCGTTGCCCATCATCGCCTGCAATTTCTGCTCAAACGGCGACACGCCGCTTTGCGTCAATTCGACTGTTTTCCGGCGATATGGCGTCCATTCGCCATTGACCATGCGTGAACGGCTCGTTTCCGCGTTCGCGATATTCGATGATACAACATCCATCCGCAGACGGTTGGCAGTCAGGCCGGATGCACTGATATCAAAACTATTGAATAAGCTCATTCGAATTATCTCCCTCCGCTGATGACAGAACTCAGGCTGCGGAATTTGCCGCTGATCCTGTCGGTTACTGCATTATATAGAAGCTGGTTTTTTGCCAACTCAGACATTTCGACGTCCATGTCGACGTTATTGCCATTAATTTTGTACTCCGAGTTTTCATTCACAGTGACACGCGGATCAAATTGTGAGGATTCATTGCTGAACGAAATGTGTTTGGAATCAGTTTTGTAACTCGCCATGGCCTGTTTGCCCGCCGCGTTTTTCAAAGCCGTTTCAAAATTGACCTGCTTGCTTTTGTATCCGGGGGTATCAACATTGGCAATATTCGCCGTATGCGTCTGCTGCTTCAAAGCTGAAGTGGATAAAGCCTGTTCCAACGATTGGATGGTGGGTGAAATAAGATTCAATTTCTTTCCTCCTACATATGTATTCATTTTTGCAAATAAAAATCCACCTTCAATAAAGGTGGACCAGCTTTTCAGCTTCCATCTTTTGGCGACCCGGCTGCCTTATAACTGAATACTTAGGCCCGTGGTTTTGCGTCCTTTTCTTTGGAAAAGTTTGCCTTTTTCAAGATTGATTTCATTACTTTATACTTTTAAACTCATACTTTTCTCACATTTTAATTTTAAGTTCCAAGATATAGTATCACATAATTAAAAAATTGTATATTTTTGATTAAAAATTTTTTATTGGTTTTTATTACCAAAAAGACTATTACATTTATCAATTAAATGTTATGCTAACTCATAATTATATTTGTTTCTCGAGAGGAAGAGATTACACAATGTTTCGTGGATTATACACTGCTACCTCAGGAATGATGGCGAATAACAGGCAACAGCAAGTGCTGACAAACAACCTTGCAAACGCCTCAACTCCTGGTTTTAAAAAAGATCAAACTGTCATGAGAGCATTTCCGGCTCAATTGATCAAAGCGATGGAGACCGGTGGAACGACTGTAGGAGGCACAAAGCTTCCTCCAACACAAAAACATATCGGCTCGTTGCATACAGGCGTTTATACACAGGAAGGAATTCCCTCTTTTACACAAGGGGCGCTTAAAAATACAGGGACTTCAACCGACCTTGCCCTGCTCAGTTCTTCGCTTCCGGTAAATCCCGACACGGGACAACAAGGCGCTGTAAGCTTTGCGGTCGCTCTTCCGAACGATGAAATCCGCTACACGCAGAACGGGCAATTTACAGTTGACGAAGCCGGATTCCTGACAACGGCTCAAGGCTTTAATGTGTTGGACCAGGACCTGCAGCCTATCCAGGTCAATTCCACCGAATTCACAATCGGTGAAAACGGACAGATTACGATGGCTGACGGCACTGATGCAAATTCCTTATTTTTATCCTACACAGAAAATCCGCAGCAATTTATCAAAGAAGGCCAGAATCTTCTGCGCTGGGCCGGCGATCCTGCAGAAGCTCCGGTTTCCATTGAACTCGCCGGACTCGCCAACATTGGTCCACTTGTTCAGCAAGGTTATATTGAACAATCGAATGTCGATTTGACCCAGACGATGACCGAGATGATGAAAACGTACCGCGGATTCGAATCCAACCAAAAAATAATCCAGGCCTATGACCGCAGTATGGAAAAAGCAGTCAATGAAATCGGCCGAGTATAACAGGAGGCCATAACAAATGAATATCCAAATGAATTCCGCGGCTTCCTCCATGCGCGAATTGCAAAAAAAAATCGACACCATCGCCAATAACATCGCCAACGTCAACACCACCGGATACAAACGGCAGGAAGCGAATTTCGCTGACGCCCTTGTGCAGTCTTTCGAAAAACAGGCAGGTCCGCATGAAGTCGGACGCCAAACACCGAACGGCATCCGCATCGGCGCAGGCGCAACCGTTTCCCAAATCGCGCTGCGCACCAATCAGGGCTCGGCCGTCCAAACCGGCCGTGAACTTGATTTCATGATTACCGGTGAAAATGGATACTTCCGTGTGGAATCTGAAGGCAATGCCTATTACACCAAAAATGGTTCATTCCAATTGGAACCGGATGCAGCGGGCAACCAGCTGAACCTGGTAACCGACAACGGCGAAAGTATCCTCGGCGCGAACAATCAGCCGATCACTTTCGATAATGATTACGACACCATCACCGTCAATGAAAATGGAACACTCGAAGTAACTTATAAAACAGCCGGCAAACCGGCAGATGCGTTCCAATTGAGCATCGCGGAAATCAACCGCCCGGATCTTCTGCAAAAAACCGGCAGCAACCTTTATGAATTGCCTGGCACTGAAGCTGAACAAGTCGCCAACGGAACACTGCAGGTTTTGAATCTGGCTGACGGCAACGATGGCACGATCAAAGTCGGCCAAGGCGCACTCGAAATGTCCAATGTCGACTTGACCAATGAAATGACCGAACTGATCGCCACCCAGCGATTGCTGCAATCCCAGTCAAAAGCGATTTCATTCGCAGATGACATGCGCGGATTGGTCAATACTATTCGGGGATAATTAGAAAAGCGTAAGCGCCCGTTAAGCTCTGAAAGGCATAAGACGATCTGGCGAAGTGGCGTGTTTTCAGCCGCACAGCCAGATTGGTTTATGACCCGAAGAGCTGGGCCGCTGAAGTCTGGACAAAAGAAAAGCGGACACGCCGAGCTATCGGCATGTCCGCTTTTTTGATTTATGCCCAACTTCGGCCTATTTATGCCCAACTTTGACCCGAATACTCCCAACTTTCATCGAAATACTCCCAACTTCCACTGATTAATTCCCAACTCCCCCAAAACCACAAAGAAGGAGCGTCGCCACATCGGCAACGCTCCTTCTTCCATTGATTATCTCAAAAAGTCCATCAAACTCGGCTGAATGATTTTTGCTGAAGCGGAAAGGCTCGCCTGGTAGACGCTTTCTTCGCTTTTCAGCTTCGTGATCGCTTCGGCCATGTCGATGTCCGTTATACCCGACAACCTTGATTTCAATTGCAGCGTATTGTCGAACATGCGGTTTTCCGCCGATTCAACACGGTTCATTCTGGCGCCGACTTCGGCAGAGACTTTCAATAAAAGATCGATTCCTTCTTCATCGATTTTTTTTAGATCCATTTCTTCACCATTGCGTAATCCTTCTGATAAAGTTTTTAAAGTCGTGATCAATTTACTGTCCGGGCCAAACAAGTCCTCTTCTGTCGCATTCACCTGAATGTTCAATCCACCTCCGACAGTCATCGTCTTAGCTGTTCCGGGATCCGCTTTTGTAAATAAATCCACACCGTTCACTTTCGTATCCGCAAACTGGCGAAGCTGAGCTGTCAGCTCTTCCACTTCGCCGGCCACTGCTGCGCGGTCTTCCGGTGACAAGGTTTCATTGTTTCCTTTGACTGCCAGTTCGCGGACGCGCTGCATGACGTTGACCATTTCGTTGACCGTATGATCCGTTTCATCCAGCCACAATTTCGCTTCGCCGGTGTTGCGTTCGTATTGCTCGTTTGTTGCCAGCGCACTTTTCAGCTCCATCGCTTTGCTCGCGCCATGGGGGTCGTCAGATGGTTTTGTCACTTGCTTGCCGGTCAACGCTTCGTTATATGCTTTTTGGAAACGGCCCATCGTGTTATTCATATTGGCCACTGAATTTTGGTGCAGCATCTGATGTGAAATTCTCATCGCATTTTCCTCCAATTACCGATTATTAACGTGCAGCCATCCGGTTAATAATCGTATCAAGCATCTGATCCGTCGTTGATATCAGCCGAGCTGCGGCGCTGTATGAATGTTGGAATTTAACCAGGTTGGCCATTTCCTCATCAAGGGAAACGCCTGAAACGGATTGGCGGCGATTTTCTGTCGCCTGCAAAGTCGCTTCGAAATTTGCTACCGAACGGGTTGCCGATTGGCTTTGAACCCCTAAAACACTGACCAGCTCCTGGTAGGCGGTTTTAACATCTTTAATGCCTGTTTCCATAGCTGCCGTCGGTGTTCCGAGTGTTGCCCCAAAGTTTACTTCCATATCAGCAATGCTGTCGGTGTTGCTGAACAGTGGCGTGCCACCTTCTGTTTCGTTATTGGCTTCCGCAAATCCTGTTGCAACATCTTCCAGGTCCTTCTGAATGTTCCCTACTTTCACTTCCGCATCAATCAAACCGCCAATTTTGCCACCGGTCACTATCGTATCTGTGGTAGCGTCATCGTCATCGATAATGAATTTATTGTTTTTATCCATGGTGTTGCCGTCTAAGCTGATCGTATAAGATCCATTCGCCTGCTCAACAACTTCAATTGGTGCAAGCGCCGATAATTTCTCAATCAGCACATCCCGCTGATCCTTTAAATCATTTGACTGGTTTCCACCGCGGACGATTGATTCATTCAATGAAGAAATCTGGTCCAGGTAACCATTGGCTTCTGTGACAGCTGCCTCTATTTGATCATCCAAATCATTCTTCATATTCGTCATCGAGCTGTCCATCGATTGCGCCACTTCCACAAATTCCTGCGCGCGCTGTTTCAATACCGCCTGTGCAGATACGTCGTCCGGATTATTCTCAAGATCCTGCCACGCATTCGCCAGCTGATCCATCACCGCGTTCAACCCGCTGTCGCTTGGTTCATTGATAATCGTTTCCAGGCGGTCGAAACTAGCTTTCTTCGCCTGCGCGTCGCCCAAGGTGCTTGATTGGTCACGGTGCTGATTGTCCAGGAACTGGTCTCTTACACGAGTGATCGAGTCGATGGAGACGCCGGAGCCGAGTTGGCCGGGGTTCGTGCTGTTTGTCCAGACATCCAGTGATGGCGATGTGCTCTGGTTCACCTGCTGCCGCGAATAGCCTTTCGTGTTGGCGTTGGCGATATTGTGGCCGGTCGTTGCAATGCTTGCCTGCCCGACGCTCAAGGCGCGTTTTCCAGTCTCTAAACCGTGAAATGTTGAAACCATGTGTTTCCCTTCCTTCTGCCCCGATCAGGCTTTCGTATCGAAAAAGCCGCGGTTGCCTGTTTGTGAATTCTTTTGTCCCGTAGGTGATTGGTAATTGAATTGCTGCTGCTGTGATTGGGTTATCTGGTCGATCATATGTTGTACAAAGCCCATGGAATCTTTCAGCAGGCGGTCATTGATCTTATTTTTCGCCTGCAATTCCCCCGTGAGCTCTTGTAATGTTTTCAATTGGGATTCAAGCTTGTGTCTTTCCTGTTCACTGGGAACCTGGTCCAGAAATGACTGGAAACTTGCCGCAGGCTGTTCCTGCGAGATGCTTTCCATCACTGCCATCCGTTCCTGTTCCGCTTGTTCGAGCTGTTTGACCAGCTTCTTTTCTTCTATTGTAATTTTGTTCAAATCTTCAACGCTACGCTCAATCAATGCCGCTTTCTTGTTGTCAGCGCAAATGATGAGTCCTTCTTGCACAGTTATCAATCCATCCAGTGCCGCGACCATTGCATTCAAAATCCGACACACTCCTTTTAACGAACCGTTTTATTTTCCGTACCAGAAATCAAACATCTTTTCTGCCACTTTATCATTGCTTACCTGGTATTCCCCGGCCTGAACCTGGGCTTTCAGTGCCTGAACCTTTTCGTGGCGCTCCATGTCGGCCTTGCTTTCATACATCTGCTTGGCTTCATTTGAAATTTGTAATTGATCTTCCTTTTGCAACGGCTTTGTTTTATCCACTTTCGAAACCTGCATTTGCTTCTGGTAAGATTGAATAAAGGAAGAACCGTTCGTTTTATCGATATTCATTCCTTCACCGCCCCGTCTTTTATATTTTTAATTTCTTAGTTTCCAATACCTTGCCTTCTGAGTGGCCTCATCCGGTTTGTTCATACCTTCAAGGAGTTTTTCCGCCTTCAGCGTTTTATCGACCTCTGATGTAAAGTCCTCAAAGCAGCTGTTGCACAGCATCTGCCTTTGGATAAGCGTACCACAATGCGCACAGCCGTACCCCAGATTCGGGTAGTCCTCTACGAAGATGCGGCCATCGCGAATAAAATCTGCAATCCGTTTTTCCGAAACTTCCGTAAACGAACCGACTTCTTCTATGGAAGCAAATCGATTTCCCTCGATTTTAAGAAAATCGTTGATGATTTTAAATTCCTGTTCCATTTCCTTGTAACAATCCAAACAATAATCCGTGTGATCTTTTAAGTATAACTTCCCGCAAATTGTGCAGTTAGCTAATCGATCTGACTGCATAATAATCACCCAGTTCCTTTATATATTAAGTATCGGCATATTTCCCGTTTTGTTTAGCATTTTTTCGATTATTGGACCTTAAACTCAGTGACCAATACCCGTTCCACTTTGCCGGTCTGCATAATCTCGACCAATTTTCCTTTTAATTGTTCTTCAAGCATGGCAATGCCATCCGCTCCGACCAATTCCTCTTTCGTAAATCCGGCAACTGTTGAAATGATCGCTGCCCGCACTTCCGGCGTCCGCTTTTCAGCTTCTTCCTTTGCTTTTTCACTGTCCAATAAAATATTGAACTGCACAATGCCGAAATTCGGCGAAGCGAGATTTGTTGTAATGATATCCGTGTCGATGCTCATTGCAGCCAGTTCTTCGGCTGTTGGCTGTTTTTCTTTGTCAGAAGAACCTTCTGCGTCTTTCCCCAGGAAAAAGAACGCTCCGGCTCCCGCAGAAGCCAATACCAGTACCAGAATGATCAATATCTTCATTTTCCCCATAATGCACCTCTATTTACTGTTAGTCTGCTTCTTCATCCGAATACAATGAAATCAGAACTTCCACCCGGCGATTTTCCGATCGGCCTTCAGCCGTGTCGTTTCCGGCAATCGGTTGATGCTCGGCAAAGCCGGTCGCGCTGAATTTCCGCGCTTCCAGCTCGTCATTCTCGAGCAGGAGCTTCATAAAATTGATCGCCCGCGCCGAGCTCAATTCCCAGTTCGACGGAAATTCCGCCGAAGTGGAAGGAACATTATCGGTATGCCCTTCGATGAAAATGCTGCGCGGTGGATCGGTTATCAGCATCTTGCTGATTTCTTCCGCAATGGTCCGCGACTCTTCTGAAAGGTCTGCGCTGCCCGACCGGTACAAGACGCCGTCCTTAATTTTCAGCAACAGCCCTTTGGACGTCAATTCAGCATCCAGTTTATCTTCCATATTCCGTTCCGCAATATAAGCCTTCACTTTATCCTGTATCGCCGCCAGCTCTTTATAATCTTCCGCCAAAGCCAATTGTTCAATCTCTTCGGCCGTCATTTCAATTTTATTGTCTTCCTCTTCATCCGCCGGAGGTGCTGTCGCTTCTCCTTCAGTCGGATCCGCATCGTTCGGCTCAGCGATTTTTGAAGTTTCTTCAAATGTCTCAACCGCCGACTGATTATCCAAAATTCCAGTGCCGCCCTGCAGTTCCTTATTGAATGAATCCGAAATCTCCTGGAATTTCTGCGAATTCACTTCACTCGCCGCAAATAATACGATGAATAAAGCGAGCAGCAACGTGAGAATGTCGGCATAAGGGATCAGCCAGGACTCATCAACGTGATCTTCGTGTTTTTTCTTACGCTTCAACGCCGACACCTTCTTTTTCTTCCTCTTTAAGAACACGGTCCTTCAGCGGCAGGTACGTCAATAATTTCTCTTCCACTGTGCGTACCGGCAAGCCTTCGTGCACCGCCAGCAAGCCTTCCAGCATAATGTGTTTGATGCGCGCTTCGTGTTCGGATTTACGCTTCAGTTTATTGGCGAATGGATGCCATAAAACGTATCCCGTAAAGATCCCGAACAAGGTCGCGATAAATGCCGCCGAAATCGATTTTCCAAGAAGCGCGATATTATCCAGATAACCAAGTGCCGACACAAGCCCCATTACCGCACCGAGCACGCCGAGTGTCGGCGCATACGTTCCGGCCTGCGAGAAGATTTTCGCACCGAGTTCGTGGCGCTCTTCCATCGCTGCGATATCTTCTTCCATCATTTCACGGATCTGTTCCTGCGGCTGGCCGTCCACGACCATCTTCAAACCGCGCTGCAGAAACGGATCTTCCACTTCTTCCGAACGCTCTTCCAAAGCCAATAACCCTTCACGGCGTGCAAGCATTGCCCATTCAGAAAACATCGGTACCATTTCTTTAATCGACATCGATTTGTCTGATGCGAATAATACTTTAAACAGGCTCGGTATTTTTTTCACTTCGTCCATCGGGAACGCGATGAGAATACAGGCCGCGGTCCCGGCGAAGATGATGACCAGTGCGGCCGGGTTATATAAAGCGATCGGGCTGGAGCCTTTCAGGGCCATCCCACCGATCAATACGAACATTCCAAGTATAACGCCAATCCATGATGTCTTATCCACATCTGTAACCTCATTTCACTGCTTTGTCTCTCTGTGGGTGGTACGTGATGAACCGATGATATTACACAAAACAGCTTCGCTTTCCAGCGGGCTCCCGCCCAATCCTCCTCGTCCGCTACGCTCCCTGCGGTGTATCGGTCGTGTCGCTAAGCCGCAGGAGTCTTCGCTGTTTTGCTCCATTTCATCTCTGATTGTGGGTGATGAATAACCCCATCTCTCCGTGGCGTCACAGTGACAAACACAAATGTTTTTCAATTTGTGTTTGACGCTGGGAACCGTACAGGGGTTGCTTAGCGAGAAAAATATGCTGCCCTTTTACGCTAGGGAAGGGGATAGTTCGTCCTCTTCCGCTCTTTCTTCGGGAGGTGGAAGAACCCATCTCTCCGTGGCGTCACAGTGACAATCGCAAATGTTTTCAATTTGCGATTGTCGCTGGGAACCTTACAGGGGTCTCTTAGAAAGGACGTGATGCTGCCCTTTTACGCTTGGGGAGTGAGATAAAAAACTAACTTACTTCCCCTTCACCAAAACCATCGCTTCTTTCCAAGTATCCCGCAATTCTTTGACCTGGTTTTCTGCGTCTTCCAGAATAGCTGCGTCATTTTTCATGTTTGCTTCCATCAAGCGGTAGTATATGTATTCATACAATTGGTCAAGGCCTTCGGATATTTCGATGTCACGGTTCAGCGTGATCTGGAATTCCTGGATGATGGCCTGCGCTTTGATTAAATTCGTATTCTTTTCTTCGAACTTACCTTCTTCCATTGCGCGTTTTGCGAGTTTGATGAATTTCAGGCAGCCGTTATAGAGCATCAGCGTGAGTTCCTGCGGCGATGCAGTAACGACCGAGTTTTGCTGGTATGTCTGATAGGGATTATTGATTGCCAATTTTAGAACCTCCTTGTATTACTTCCGCTGGTCGATGAATGAGCCTCCGGTGGATTTCGTCTGGTAGGCACCGACATATTTTTTCGATGTTTGGCTTGTCTGATTCAGCCGGTTCATCTGGGTTGTGAACGATCCATGCAGCCGGTTCAATAGAGGCTGCATTTCATCTTCATAACCTTTTAACTGGCTGATGACCCTTTTATCTTCTGTCGTCCATTCGAATTCAGCGGCTTTCGTATATTCACTGAGCTGGTCGATGACTGTTTGGCGTCTTTCGAAAAGAGCCTGCACAGCCTCGAGTTGCCCTTCTTCATTATTATCCATTTTAGAATGCACCGATTTTGCCTGGGCATTCAGCTTTTCAGTAAGATCAAGAAATTCAGCAAGTCTGAGTTGATAAGCGTCCATTACATGCTACCGAACATGTTCTGCTGCATCCATGAACTTTGGGAATTCATTTGGCTAATCGCTTTTTCCATTGCGGTGAATTGGCGCCAGTAGCGGTCTTCGATGCGGGTTAGGCGGTCCTGCCAACGGTTGATGTCCTCATCCATTTGTTTGATTTTTTTAGACAGAGTGCTGTTGTCCACTGCACTGGTCACTTTTCCTGCTTGATTCCCAAGGGCTGTGACCACCTGATTCAATTTCGCGTAAACCCGGTCGCCTACACCGACTCCATTTCCAGCAGCATCTTTAAATACGAATAATTGCATCACTTCATCCGAATTATTCGTCAGTTTTTCGCTCAATATTTTTTCATCTATAAACAGTTTTCCACCTTCGAACTTTCTTGTGTCTATTCCGATCTGGGAAAGAAGTTTAATATTGCCGTCCGGAATTTCTTTGACTTCGTCCATAAATGCACGACGCAGGTCCTGGATTGCATTTCTTAAAATCGGATCGTTGCGCAGTAATCCACTTCTCGCTTTTTCTTCCCATAATTCAATTTCATTATCTGTCATGTCTTTTTTCTGTTCACCAGAAAGCGGCTGGAAATCAGGATATCTTTTTTCAACAAGTTTTTTCTCAAGATCTTCAATGATTTTGTTATAGCTCTCAACGAAACCCTTTATCATTTCCAGCGGCTTCTCTGGATTGGATTTCACATTAATAGTTGTAATTTCATCGCTTGCCTGCATCAAATTTAATGTCAATCCATTCACTGTCGTTTGATTAACAGTAAGGTCTTTGATTTCGATGCCATCAAATTTCACAGCTCCGTATGTCGCATTGGTTGTAGTATGAGTTGCAGCTGCTTCCGGATCTACCGCTTTATTGTTCAGTACCTGGTTGGCTAATAGAGGGTTGGCAACGCCTTCACTGTCGGTAAATTTCAACGTGAAGTTCTGGTCTTCCCCCATCCCTTTCGAAGAAATAAAGAATCTTGAAGTGGTATTATCAAAACTGGCACGAAGTTTAATATCTTCATTTGCAGTTGCATCCTGAAGCGCTTGTGCCACTTTTTCATATGTCATATCCGATTCAATTTCCACTTCAACCTCGTTCCCGTCTTTATCCACTACTTTTATAAATCCGGCTGCTCCGATGGTATCTGTCGATTTCGCTGGAACTCCTGGTGCTTTTTCAATCGCATTCGCCGAATTCATTTTCGCCGGACTCGCAACACTGGTAACTTCCACCCGATAGGAACCGTTGACAGCATTCGCGTTTGTCGCTACAGCAACACTATTCAAATTTGATGAAGTCGCACTATACGAGTTAAAAGAAGATTGCAAACGCAAACTACTTGCACTATCTCGCAAATTCGTAAAAGCCAAGTTTGTTTCTCTAACAGATTCCTGCTGCCACTCTGTGAAGGTTTTCTTTTGTGTCAACTTATCCAGAGGCATCTTCTGGATTTTCATCATGTCTCTAACGATTGCTTCTGTATCCATTCCTGAAGCCAGTCCGCCTACTCGCATTCCAATCACTCCGCTTCTCTATCAATCTGTTTACGATTTTTCGTCTACGACTAATCCCATGAGCTCCGTCATCGAAGCGTACATATCAAGGAATTTTCTGTTCGGAATTTCTTTCAGCACTTCATCCGTCACCGGGTTGATCACCTGCACGTAATATTCATTCAGTTCTTCGTGCAACATGAATTTAACCTCTGTTGTGGTCGATTCAAGGAATTTATTCATGCCTTCGATGCGATTCTGCACATTTTCTTTTGTTACCTTTTCCTGTTTCAACTCTTCTTTGGTTTGTTGGAGCTCAGCTTTTACCTGAAATTTCACTTGCTCTATAGCTCCAGTTTCAGCGCTTTTAAAAATCGACATACTTTGTGTGTTTTTAACTTCCATCGCTCTCAATCCCCTTATCCGGTCAATCTGTATAATAGCCTTACTTATATATCGGCAGAAAAGGAGATATTTTTAGTATATTTTCTAAATTATGTTGCACAAAAAAATAAAACCGCGGAATAAATATCGGTTTTATCTACGTTAATTTATTCAATTGTCGATTGACGCCGGTAACCCAATGATTATTGAGGCCTGTCGGATCGTTGCCTGCACCGACCGGAGCATATTTAGCGCCGACTGCCGAAACAGTTGTTATTCCCTTGTTCAAATAATTCTGGCGCAGATTGCGGGCCATATCAAAAATGCTTTCTTCCAAAGAATCATAACTGCGAAGGCCATTCCTGCCCATCATCCCTGCGACATTGTTTTTCTCATTCACCGCGCGGGAGCTGCCGTTGCCGGTTTCATGGATGGCGATAGCCGACAGAAAATTCGGGTCCAGGTCGTATTTCTTACCGGCATTGATGAAGTGGGCGGAAGTTCCGCTCAACTTGCCGTCCAGGGTGTTTTCCAACTTGATAAATTGAATCGGCTTAAAGCTCAAATCCGTTTTCAAATTCGGTACCGCTGGCTGCACAGCCGTCTCGGCAGCTGTAAGAGGGGTTGCTGCAGGCAATGAAACCGAAATCGGCTTATACGCATTATTCAATTGCGCCATCATCTGGCTATTGTCTGAATTCCCCGCAGGATTCATCGCCGCCATCATGGACGGGTCCATTTCGCCGCCCTGCATCATCGAGCTCAGCAGCATCATGAACATTGAAGTGTCATTGCCCGCTTCGTTCAATGGGTTAGCGGAATCTTTTGATTGGCCAGCAGCCGACGAAGCCTGAGCCAATGAAGCCATTGTAGTATAGTAGAACCAATTGGAAGAAATTGGACTCGTCACGGGCGTCACACACCTTTTGTCAGAATATACATGAATTTATCATACAGGAGAATGGCGAAAAAAAGAATAGGGTAATTGTGGGAGAAAATATCTTTATTTTGGCGTCACAGTGACAGAAGCAAATAGCCCTCAATTTGCGTCTAACGCTGGGAACCGAAAAGGGGATGTTTTGGAAGGAAGTGATGCTGTACTTTTACGCTAAGAGAGGAGTGCGTTTTGCTTCCAGAAAGCTGTATTCATTTTTAAGTTCATCGAGTTGAGAGCTCAGCTTCTCTCTTTGAACAAAAGACCAGTCATTTCCGGTAGTATACTCAGCAACCTTTTTCATTTCGTGGAGTTTTTCGTCCATTTCATCTAATATAGCCAGCTGCCCCTCGGTCCATTGGAGCTACCATTCGAGAAATTTTTTATGTTCTTGTTGGTTTCTCCCCAACTTTATTTGACCCCTCTATGAAATTCACAAACCATCAATAATCTTTTGATGCTTAAATGATTGTTTAGCTCTGTAGAAATTTTCTCTACAGAGCTTTTCTAAATATCTTTGAAATGTTAAGAGTCCATCTTTGAAAATCCATCAGAGGCAAGGATTCCAAACTCATAAATATTTCCATTATTCAAATGCGACTTGCATAATTCACTTTCTGTATCATCACAAAAAATTATAGCTATAGCATCTCTGTCTCTGACTGCTGTTGCAGCTGAAGGCACAACATTTTCTCTTATCTCTAATAACTTATTTAGTTCCTCCCAAGACCAATTAAAACTCAGATTTGAAGGCTCACAATCAATTCTTAATGCTTGATTTTCGTTATGCCACTTAGCATCTACTTTTTGGGCCGAAAATAAATTTACTTTTTTATGAATTTCCACTGCTTCGTCTGTTATGAGAATTTTACCTCGAAAACCCATTCTTTTCTTCCCCCTTTCTTCAATGTATATAGATAGTAACAATATCTTCCCGCAAAGACGAATCTTGTAAAAGCTTATTCTCATCCGTCAACTATTGATAGAGAGCGTTACTACATAGTATGTTCTCTTAACTTTAGATTTCCATGAGATTGCTCTTTATTTATTGATATTTCACACTTACTCGAGTAAATTTCATAATTCCGAGACCTTGCGGCTCTAGGTGTGTAACGGCATGAAAATAGAGCACCTCCCCAAATCCTGTATAATGGTAGTCACCACAACAACACA
>NZ_JBHTKI010000024.1:0-549 GCF_042675885.1 Metaplanococcus flavidus
ATGCCCTTCATGGTCCGTGAAAAAGACCATGCGGTGCCGTTGTTATTCAAGTGGATCAAAACAAATTGACCACTTTATCGGACTGGGACGATTTGGATTTGCTTTGGACCGGCCTTGTAACGATGGTGCTGGACTACTTGCAAAATGGCGGGTATAGAGAAAGCTATTTATCAATAAATGGATTGGAATGGTCCATAAAAAAAGTACAAGCAAAACCGAAGGATCTTCTGTTATTTCATGCAAAGAGACCCAATGCTTTTTATGATGGAGAAATCGGGATGCCTGTTTCAATTGAAAATAATGCAACCTTGACTGAACTGGAATTCCTGCACCAGGTTGTTTCAAGTGCCGGTGACTTCTTGTCGCTGAGAGAAAAAGATACGCGGACTCAACATTTAGTGGGATTTAAAGAAAAGTATAACGAACTGAAACACTTCGTTCTTGAACGATGAACTTGTAAGTAATTTAAGGCTGAAAATTGGTAGTTTTTTTAAGATAGAGCATGAAAATGAACCCTGTGTTTACCAGCAGTGGAATGTAACTTAATTA
>NZ_JBHTKI010000025.1:0-588 GCF_042675885.1 Metaplanococcus flavidus
GAATCAATTTCATAAATCGCCCTTTTAAAAAGTGCAGACGATTTTTCGGATCATTTTTTCCGTTTTTTAAATTTAGGCAGCTGCTAAAGCGGCGTGCTTGGCGGCTTTCAATCGGTCACTCGCCAAACGGCATGCGTTGTAAATTAAGGTCACGAATTGAAAATGGACTTTCGCTTTCTTGCCCGTCCGGTGCCGAACGTTATTCAAATCGAAAGACTCCTTCAAGTAAGCGTTGACACGTTCCACTGCGGCGCGCTGTTTATAGTACAGCGTCCACTTCAAGGAACCTCTGGCAGGCGATGTATATTTTCGAAGGTCTACTGACCTTTTGATTTTAAAGATTTTTTGGCAAAGGGAATCGTCTTTCAACGGACACGACGCACACTCTTTGGGACGGGAATATTTCAAGGTTTCGTATTTAGCGTCATAACTGTCGTAGCGATACGAGTGTTCCCGTACACACGTCGGCGCGAAATGCTCATCAAACCCGATGACTTCGCCTTCTCGGCGCGGGTTGTACGCGATAACGGCGTGAAGGTTCATCTCCTGCAGTTGTTGATAAATGGGTTTGTAATCGTAGCCCTTGTC
>NZ_JBHTKI010000026.1:0-642 GCF_042675885.1 Metaplanococcus flavidus
ATCGCTGATGACACCTGCATCGCCTTCGGCTGCTTCGGTGTTACTTCGCCGTCTTCGTACGGCTCGTTGCTCTACCCCGCGATAATAATATATACGAAGATTTTTTTACTCATCACTGATGACACTTGTTAAAGTGTTATTTCGCCGTCTTCGTTTGGCTCTTTGCCAGCGGCGTCTAATCAGTATAACACTTTCCGCAGCAATTTGCTTGAAGAAAAATATGTTATTGGAAGATAGTAAGTTATGTATGAATTACTTTTAAAAATATTGGTGACCCCTACGGGATTCGAACCCGTGTTACCGCCGTGAAAGGGCGGTGTCTTAACCGCTTGACCAAGGGGCCTTAAATGGCTCCGAAGGTAGGACTCGAACCTACGACCATCGCATTAACAGTGCGGTGCTCTACCACTGAGCTACTTCGGAATAACGTTTCAAGTACTTGTCGACTTTTTCTATTATAAAGAGCGGCAAGAGAATCGTCAACTACTTTTTTATAAATACTTTTTTATTTCACCATGCCCACTGTTTCTTTCAAATTTCCGTTTGTCAATTTAAGCTAGACAGATCGACTCCATTCAGGTGACTCAAAAATGCCTCCAGGGGCGTACGGTAATCCAGCGACTTCCGCGGGATGTTATTCCG
>NZ_JBHTKI010000027.1:0-706 GCF_042675885.1 Metaplanococcus flavidus
CGCCGATTGTAAAATTAAGCTAGACAACTGAAAAAGCCATTCGTGGTACACTCAAAATGTATTTTCCGACCAAAGAAAAACAGAGGAGTGACCACGAATGACCTACACCCATCTTACCACGGATGAACTGGTGATGATAGAATCCTACCACCGCCAAAATACACCTGTGGCGATCATCGCTAAGCTCATGAACCGTTCCAGGCAGCCGATCTACAAGGTCATCAACTTCCTGAAATTGGGCCATACCGCCACCGACTTCTACACCCAATACAAGAAAAACAAGAAACGCTGCGGCCGCCGAAAAACGGTCTTGCCGCAGAAACAAGTGGCCTATATTCAGGACAAGGTGGCTCAGGGCTAGACGCCCGATGTCATTGTCGGCCGGGCTGAAACGGCCATCGATTGTTCCGCGCGCACGCTCTATCGCCTGTTCAAGAATCGGGTCTTTGATGCCGCTACACTTCCGATGAAAGGGAAGCGGAAACCCAATGGCCACCAGGAACGCCGGGGAAAGCAGGCGTTCAAACGGCATATCTCCGAACGGGAAGCCGATTACCCGTCGTTCAAAAAAGAGTTCGGACACATCGAAGGCGACACCATTGTGGGCGCCCGCCACAAAAGTGCGGTGATTACGCTGGTCGAAAGGCTGACGAAAGTTATCATCGCCTTGAAGCCTGCAGGACGCAAGGCATGCCATATTGAAACC
>NZ_JBHTKI010000028.1:0-706 GCF_042675885.1 Metaplanococcus flavidus
TTGTTGTGGTGACTACCATTATACAGGATTTGGGGAGGTGCTCTATTTTCATGCCGTTACACACCTAGAGCCGCAAGGTCTCGGAATTATGAAATTTACTCAAATGACCAGAATATCAGCTATGAAGTATTACAAAACATAAGAAAAGAGTTGGAACAAAAATGGGAGGAAGCTTTTACTCAGGATATAAGCAAATCTCAAAAGAGGAAGCTCGGTTTTAAGCAATGTATGTGGAACGTCTTTAGCTGGGAAAAAATCAAATGCTTGGAAGGGACAGAAGCGGCAGATGCATTTGATCAGCAGAAAAAGGCAGGGTGCTATCTTTTTTATTCATCTGAGGAAGAAGCGATTTATCTGCCTAATGCTAAACCTATAAAAGCGAAAAATATCATTCATGCAGGCAGCCCAGTTGAGGAAGAGGCTGCAATTGATACCAAACACAATATTGTTAATTCCACTGACAAATGCCTGGTCGATCTTTATGTGGTTGATGAAAAGTTTTCTTGGACCTATATCCTGACGCACGAAGAAGATTTTGGTCCCTACTTTTATAAGCCATAGAGCAGATTTACCTTTACATTGGCACTCAAGTAAAGCTTGTTGTGTAATGCAATAGAAAAGTGCAGAAGAATGCAATGGAAAGTACAGAAGCTTGCCAGTCTTCCTTTTTATCATTATTTTTGCCGTGACAGTGCGTTTGAGACCC
>NZ_JBHTKI010000029.1:0-753 GCF_042675885.1 Metaplanococcus flavidus
ATTATCACGTTGTGCAGGAAAACGAAGTATCGTTTTGGGCATCGGAAAATCAAGAAATTATTGAAGGACGATTACAAGCTGGATCGGCATCGCAATACGGTTCAAACCATCATGCAAAAGCATCACCTGCAATGCCGGATCAAACCGAAACGGAAATGGAAATCACAAGGCGAATCGGTCATCATCGCACCGAATCTTCTGGAACGTAATTTCACGGCTTCTGCGCCAAACCAGAAATGGGTAACGGATATCACGTATATCCAGTACGGAAGTTCGACGATGTACCTGTCGACGATCATGGACCTGTTCAATAACGAAATTGTCGCGTACAAGATGTATGATCACCAGCAGACACCACTGGTCATCGATACCTTGAACGAAGCACTGAAATTGCGGGGCTATCCCGAGGGGATTATTATCCACTCTGATCAGGGGAGTGTCTATACGTCATATGCCTATCAGGATTTGATCAAGGAGAAACACGCGGTGAGCAGTATGTCACGGCGTGGGAACTGTTGGGACAATGCGGTCATCGAATCCTTCCATTCTAATATCAAATCGGAGGAATTCCAATACATCAAATTCAATTCGATGCACAATATTCAGGTCGTGGGGAAAGTGAATGAATACATGCGTTACTACAACGAAGACCGGATCCTAGAAAAATTAGGCTACCTGACACCCAAAGAATTTGGGGCGCAAGCAGCCTAAAGATGGTGTTTTATATGTGTCTCAAATCGCTATGTCAGTCTA
>NZ_JBHTKI010000030.1:0-803 GCF_042675885.1 Metaplanococcus flavidus
TATTTTTTCCTTCACTGTTTTTCTTGATTCCCCATTTCGGGGCAATGGGCATCTCGTTCACCAGTGCCTCGGTGGAGGCATCCAATTGATGGACGATCTCTTTTTCGTAGAGCGTTTTCTCAGCTTCCTGTTTTTCTTGGGCGGCTTGCCACTCAGCTTGTTCGTCTTTCGGCTTCCGTCCTCGTTTTTTCGGAGCTGGTTTTTCTTTTTTCTCAGACACTGCCGGTTTGTCGCGTGCTTCAAAATGCGTGGCGTCAATGGCCAGAGATTCTTCTGTGATGAAACCTTCCTGGATCGCTAGAGCCACAAGTACGTCTTGCACTTTCGACAGCGCGTCAGTTTCACTGATCGCCGCAATCATGCGGGAATAAGAAGCTTCAGATGGGACGTCGTCCGATAACAGAAATCCACAGTCAAAACGAAAAAAAGGGTCTTGTTTTAAGCGCTTCACCAATAACTTTATCGTCGGAATACGCTCCACCACACGAGCGATCAACGAATAAATCATGGCACCGTAATTGAGTTCTCTCGGCGCGCCTCGATGCGTCTTCTTGTCGAAGATATGAAGAAGCGGACCCAGTTCCAGCGTCGAGAAAATAGCGTTAAATCGATGGGTAGGTTCCATCTCAAATAATTCATGCATGTCAAATAGGTTATCTTGTCTTATAATAGGCATAGAGCGCTTTCCCTCCTGTTTGTGTGTTGTTGTGGTGACTACCATTATACAGGATTTGGGGAGGTGCTCTATTTTCATGCCGTTACACACCTAGAGCCGCAAGGTCTCGGAATTATGAAATTTACTC
>NZ_JBHTKI010000031.1:0-824 GCF_042675885.1 Metaplanococcus flavidus
CAAATCCTGCCCCCGCAACCAAATGGTCCCGTGGTGTAGCGGTTAACATGCCTGCCTGTCACGCAGGAGATCGCCGGTTCGATCCCGGTCGGGACCGCCATTTTTTATTGGGGTATAGCCAAGCGGTAAGGCAACGGGTTTTGATCCCGTCATGCCCTGGTTCGAATCCAGGTACCCCAGCCACTTTAATCTCAGTAAATAAAACAGGGATTATGTTATCAAGAATAAATTAATTGATGCTATTGACTTTCAACGAGTGAAAGATTATAATATAACTTGTCGCTAAAATAATTTTATGCGGTCGTGGCGGAATGGCAGACGCGCTAGGTTGAGGGCCTAGTGGGAGAAATCCCGTGGAAGTTCGACTCTTCTCGGCCGCACCATAACGTATTCCCATTGCGCCCGTAGCTCAATTGGATAGAGTACTTGACTACGAATCAAGCGGTTAGAGGTTCGAGTCCTCTCGGGCGCACCAATTTTCCTTCTATATAATACATTTTAATGCGGGTGTAGTTTAGTGGTAAAACCTCAGCCTTCCAAGCTGATGATGGGGGTTCGATTCCCCCCACCCGCTCCATAATTTATTTTGAACCTTGAAAACTGAACAGCAAAACGTCAACGAAAGACGTCACGAGCGCCTTGGCGCGAGAACGGCTTTTGCAAGGGTCGCCTTTGGCGATCGGAGCACAGCCTTCGAACAACTTGGGTTCGTGACTTACTACTGATCAGCATTCGTGCAGATCAAAGCGAATCGCTTGTCTTCGGACGGCGATGCGCCAGCAAGTATTTGAGCAATCAACTACTCTATAATGGAGAGTTTGATC
>NZ_JBHTKI010000033.1:0-1262 GCF_042675885.1 Metaplanococcus flavidus
TTTATATGCATTGACTGTCCATTTTGGCTTTTCCATACACCAAATATAACATATAAGTAATAAAATATCGAGTATACTAAACAGATTTCGAATGTAACATATGTGTAATTAAGTTACATTCAAAATCCATGCTCTAGTGTGCTCGTCAGAAAACCGATGAAACAGATTTCATTAGAAAAAAAGTTACATTCAAATGGCTGTGCTATAAGGTTTTAAAGCCCGGACTACAAAATATTTTAGGTTTACATATCACTGAGTTACCGGAAGTTGCTAGAATACTGAGCGAGAAAAGAGGGTGTGGTGCACATCTTCTCTTTTTTTATTTATATAAAGATTGTGTTAAAAATGCATTATTTTATGAGTACCATATTTAGCTATCAGTTAAAGTTTGAAAACTTAGAATTTTCATCGTTTTGAGTGGTTAATATTGGTATAGTTGTAAAAACAATAAAATATATTGTAAACTGCAGTGATTTATAGGGAAATTGAATTTTTTATTTAGATCTATTGAGTCTAAATTAAGTCGCAGATTAATTAATAATCTACCTTTCACATTATTGGAAAAGAGGGATACTATGAATGAGAAAAAGCCATTCGACGATGGCAATGAATTTGTGCAGAAGCATCTTGGAGTACCTTCAGAAGAAAAAGTTAAACATTTACCTTTGCCTCTGAAGGTCATAAAATACTGTGTTATCGGACTTATTTTCTTTTCTATTATTACAATGTTAGTAGCTTACATTATTAATTTCTCCAACTAAATTTCTTTATTTGCACGGCTATTATTAAGATCTTAATTCTTAGAAAGGCACAGTCTTTTTATCTTTATATGAGGTTGTGCTATTCATGTTTAGTTTTAATACGGTACTAAATGTTTTTGAATTATAAAAAAAACTTCAATGAGGACTCTTTCTCAATTAGGAAGTTTCAACTTGCTGTTTCAAGAATATTGAAACTATTTTAGTTGTATAACGTAATAAGATTAGGAGAAAGGAGGAGGATCGATTATGAAGAAATGCATAATACTGTTTTTTATATTGGTAAGTACTATTGTATTTAGTGCATGTGGTGGCGCACAAAGCCAGGAAAAGAGGTATGTCGATGTACCAAATACTGAGGATTTCGACACTTTAGATATACAAGGCGTTGATGAAAACGTAAGCGTCCAATAATGAACACCTAGTTTCTTAGAAAAGAAAATGCCTTTCCGATTTTTTGTCGGAAAGGCATTTTTGTTATTTTTTCTTTTGGACATAACAGTC
>NZ_JBHTKI010000034.1:0-1532 GCF_042675885.1 Metaplanococcus flavidus
ACTCAACTTTCGCACCGATATAACTTGAGCCAGTCGGTGCGGCTGTAAAGCGCTTCTGTAATTCAAATGGTTCCTTGACAAGTAAATTTGCGAAAAGAAAAGCACCTCGTTCTTTGGTATAGTGAGATTATCGAGAAATCACTACCAAACAGAAGAGGTGCCTCCTATATGATAGATCAAAACCAAACCAACAATCAACTGCCGAATGAATTGCACTCGGTTTTTTCTGAGCTTCAAATTTCTAAGCATCTCCGGAAAGCTGGTATCACCAAGACCTTCGGCTTTTCCTGTTCGTACTTGTTCCAGCTTGTTTTCTGCTTGATTTTCCAGCACAAGAATTGGTTTTCATTGCTGGATTCGAAAAAAGCAGACCGTTATCCTGCTAAGGATGCCGTTTACCGTTTTCTCAATCAACCGACGTTCAACTGGCGCCGATTCCTTCTGTCGTTCAGTGCTTCGACCATCCAGAAGGTCGATCGCCTGACCGATCACACGCGGCCAAAAGTGTTCATTATCGATGATTCGGCGTTCGACCGTAACCGTAGTAAAAAGGTCGAATTGCTGGCCCGCTGTTTCGATCACGCATCGCAAAAAATGAAATTTTACAAAGGGTTCCGGATGTTGACGCTGGGCTGGTCGGATGGAGCGACGTTCATGCCGGTCGATTTTTCCCTGCTCAGCTCCAAGAAAGCGCAGCTGAACGGCATTTCATCCGCTATCGACAAACGCACTTCCGGCTATAAGCGACGGATGAACGCCCTTCAGACGGCGCCTGAACAGATTCCGGACATGATTCGGCGCGCGATTTCGGGTGGTATCGACGCCAGCTATGTGTTGATGGATTCATGGTTCACTTTGCCTCCGCTGGTTCAAGCGATCACCGAACAGGGATTGGACGTAATCGGCATGGTGAAAAACACAAATCAGCGCTATGTGGCCGGCGGTAAGGAATTTCCGCTGAAACAACTGTATCGCCTGGCGCAGCCTGTCCAAGGCAAAAAAGGGATTCTTCGTTCGATCCTTTGTGTCATGGCGAACGGGACGCCGGTCAAAATCGTCTTCGTCCAAAACCGAAACAAACGAAGCGAGTGGCTGGCTATTCTCAGCACCGATCAAACCTTAACCGAACGAGAAATCATCCAGATCTACGGCATGCGCTGGGATATTGAAGTATTCTTCAAGACAACGAAATCGCTGTTAAAACTCCAAAAGGAGTTCCAGGGGCGTTCCTATGACGGGTTGATCAGCCACACGACCATCGTGTTCGCGCGCTATATTGTGTTGTCCTGGCAAAACCGCTGCCACACGGATCAGCGCACGCTCGGCGGTCTCTTTTATGAAATGTGCGATGAAGTGAACGAACTCGATTGGGCAGTTGCCCTGCAGCAGTTGATCGAGCTTCTTGAAGATGTCCTGAAACAGGCCAACACGAAAATGAAAAAACTAATTGAAAGTCAACTACAGCTTTGGATTGGCGGTCTGCCCAGTTACATCAAGGCTTATTTGCCAATTTCACTCTGCGAAAGTTGAGT
>NZ_JBHTKI010000035.1:0-2397 GCF_042675885.1 Metaplanococcus flavidus
TGTGTAATGCAATAGAAAAGTGCAGAAGAATGCAATGGAAAGTACAGAAGCTTGCCAGTCTTCCTTTTTATCATTATTTTTGCCGTGACAGTGCGTTTGAGACCCTGAAACTATCTCCTGTAAAATTTAGAATATGTGCGTGATGGATGACCCGATCGACGAGCGCCGCTGTTAGCCGGGGGTCACTGAACACGCGATTCCATTGACTGAATTCCAAGTTTGACGTGATGATGAGACTCGTTTGCTCGTACCAGTCCGAAATGAGCTGAAAGAGGAGTTCCGCCCCTTCTTTGCTAAAAGGCACATAGCCCATCTCATCTAAGATGACCAAATCCACTTTTTTGAATCGATTCCGAAATTGTCCCCATTTCCCTTCGGCCCACGCTTTTTCCAATACCTCTGCGAGGTCTGAAACCCGATAGAACCGCACTTCAAAACCTTTTTGGCATGCTTCATGACCCAGCGCGGTGGCCAGATGCGTTTTGCCAAGTCCAGTGGATCCCGTGAAGATCAGGTTCTCTTTTCGTTCGATGAAGTGAAGCTTGACGAGTTCTTCCGAATCGAGCTGATGCGGGAAATGAATTTTTTCGCTCCACTCAAAAGACGGAAGCGTCTTCTCCTGCAAGAACTTCGCTTTCTTGATCAGCCTCGCTGCTTTCGCTTCTTTCCTCAGCTCCAACTCCTTGTTCAGAAGGGCTTCCACAAATTGAGCGGAATTTTCAAATGCGATGGACCCGTAAATGTCGGCGACATGCGCCAGCCGCAGGCTCTTACATATCTGTTTCAATTCAGCCGTCATCCGATCTCACCTCCAGCATGGGTGGGGGATTGGAGCTGATCATAAATCGACCAGTCCACATCGAAAGGGTGGTCTGCTGGCTCTTTCATCTCCTGGGTCTGTTCACTTAACAGTTCATAGAATCGTTCACTGATTTCTTCCATGTCATGCAGGACAAGTGTGGCAATGAGCCATCTCAAGCGCTCTTTGCGAATGGTAAGATCCGTTATCGCCAGGTATTCTCGGATACGTCCCGGCAAATAAGGGGCAAAACGAGAGTAGGGAACAGCGCGAGGCTTACTGAGCCAAGCGCGTAAAATGCCATCCCAAGGAATCTTCCGATTCCGATGCATGTAGGGACGAAAATCATCATACAGAATCTCTCCGTGAGGAGAGACGACTTTGAACCGGTTCCAGTATTTGATGACGGACAGCTGTGAAAAGTTAGCGCCTTTCGGTATGTATATGCCCACTTGATCAATCAGGATTTCGCCATACTTATTCGCTTTCGCCTTCTCTTCCTTGAACACGGAATATTCTTCTTCTGGCAAGGCGAGAAGGTACTGAGATTCCTCTTCCAATAGCTCCTTGATTGGCACCTGTTTCTTGTAATGAATGCGTTCGCGGTCTTTTTCCAAGTGATCTTTAAGCAGATCCGTCAGGTGGTCCAGGTTTTCGATGACTGGCGCCGGTGTAATGAAATTGTAGCGGACATAGCCCACTTTGTTTTCTACATTTCCTTTTTCATAGCCGGCTGCCGGATTGCACGCCTGTGGCTCAAATCCGTAGTGATTGGCGAAACGGAGAAACTCATCTGTAAAGACGGCTTCTTCATGACGCCCCCGTGGTCGGATGACAGCGGCTTTCAGGTTATCGATGCGAATTTTTCTCGGCACTTCGCCCAGTTGACTGAAAATCATCTTCATTCCTTGGAGGAAACACTCCTGGTTCTCGCCTGGCAGCGGGATTGCATAAGCGGCGTTACTGAAAGGAAGTGACAGGACGAGTGCGTGAATATCCACGTATTTACCTTCTTTCACCGCTTCCATCAATCCGAAATCCAGCTGCGCTTCACCCGGCGGATGTTCCAGCCGTTCCGCATTCTTGTCCCGTGTCTCTTCTTCCAGATCCTCACGGCCTTCACGCCACTCTTTGATAAAATAGCAGACGGTCCGGTAGGAGCCTGGAAACTCCATGGCTTTCAAATCCTGAAACATCTTTTTGTTGGTCCGGCGCTGTTTTTTCTTCAGCTTTTCATCTTCCCATAACCAATCGGCGACAATCTCGCCCCATTGTTCCTCGTGCATCATGCCTTCTTTTTTAACTGCCTTCTCCTCCGGCAGATCTTCGCCATCGGCATACTTTTTCGCTGTGCGCCAGTTGATTCCCAGCATTTTATGGATTGCATTGATAGATAATGATTTCTGATTCCGCAAAACTTTGATACAATTTACTTCAGACATTGCCAGCATTCCTTTCAACCTCCACCTTATTGATTCGACACCAATTACGGTAGAGAAATTTTGGAAGACTGGCAAGTCTTTTTTTGTGCCTTTGCACAGTGCAGCGTTATGTACTTTTTCGTTTCATAACTCTGTACTTCTATATTGCACTACACA
>NZ_JBHTKI010000036.1:0-2444 GCF_042675885.1 Metaplanococcus flavidus
GTAAGCGTCCAATAATGAACACCTAGTTTCTTAGAAAAGAAAATGCCTTTCCGATTTTTTGTCGGAAAGGCATTTTTGTTATTTTTTCTTTTGGACATAACAGTCTTTTGGGAGTTGCTTCGACCAGGGCATGAGATGATCGATGTCCAGTTCAGCCGTCATGTCCAGCTGCGGAAGTTCTTCGAAAAGAAATTGAAGATAGAAAAATGGATTCAAGCCATTCTCTTTAGCTGTCTCTACGAGACTGTATGCAATGGCGCTTGATTTCGCCCCATTCGTTGAGGCAGCGAACAACCAATTCTTTCGTCCGATGACGAACGGTTTAATCGACCGTTCGGCGCGATTGTTGTCGATCTCAATCCGGCCGTCTTTCATGAATGTGGTCAGCTTGTGCCATTGATTCAATGAATACGTGATGGCTTTACCGGTTGCCGATTGGGGCGCAATGATGCTTTTTTGTTCATTCAGCCATGCCAAATAAGCATCCAGCACAGGCTGACTGTCTTTTTGGCGTATTTCTAACCGCTCTTTTGCGTCCAGCTTCTTGATTTTTCGTTCAATCGCGAATAATTGGTTACAGAAGTTGAGTCCCTTTTTGGCAATCGTCGATCGGGTGGCACTTGCTGATGGACTCTTCAATGCCTTCAGCGCCTCATCGAATTTCCGGCGCGCATGTGCCCAACAGCCAGCGAGTTCCACATGCTCGAGCGATTCGTAGCCGGCATATCCGTCGACGTTGAGATAACCTTCGAATCCTTTCAAGAAATCCTTCGGATTTTCACTCGATCGGCTCGCGCGGTAATCGAAAAGGACCATCGGTTTTTCCGTTGCACCGCTCGTGCGATAGAGCCACATGTAGGACTTGGATTGCGCCTTCTTACCAGGCTCATCGAGCACTTGCAGGCTCGTCTCATCGGCATGAAGCAGATTTTCCTGCAGGAGTTGCCGATGGAGAAAATCATAAAATGGGCTCAACCAACGGGACGTACTCGAAATCATCCAGTTCGAGAGGGTCTGGCGGTTCAACGGAATCCCCATCCGTTCCAGCTGCTTTTCCTGGCGGTAAAGCGGAAGCCCATCCGCAAACTTTTGCGTCATGATAAAGGCGATTGCGGAAGGTGAAGCCAATCCCTTCGGGATGACCGGGTTTGGCATCTTCGCTTTCACGATGGGTGTCGTGATTTCGTGTTTTTCGCAATGCCGGCAGCTGTAAATGTGCTGAATGTGTTCGACCACTATGACCTGCGCCGGAACGACCTTCAATTCTTGCCGCGTTTGATGGCTCATTTCATGAAGTGCATAATCGCACGCCGAACAGACCTTCTCTGAATCAGAGAGGTCGTAATGGATGGTTTCAACCGGCAGATCTTTCAGCTTCTCTGCACGGCCGCCCATTTTCTTGCGCGTGTAGCTGATCATTTCCAGCGTCGGTTCCGCCAATAAAACGAAAGAAGAAATTTCGGCTTCGTTGAACAGTTGAAGCGCCAACTGGTTGTCATCCGTCTTTTCGCTGGATGAACCAAACCGTTTCTGCTGGCCCAGCTTGAACTGCTCTTCGTACCATTGCACCTTCAACTCCAGTGCCTTCATCTGGTTCTCGAGTTGCGCGTTTTTCTTTTCCAGTTCTTCAATTGTAGGTGAGGTGTTTCCGTCCATTGTTTTCATAGGTCTAAGAATAGCACAGAATTTCAGTGCCAAAAAGACCTAAATGATTTTTTTCGCCGCCACGGATGGGTGTGCCTGGCGCTGGTTCAGTGGCAGGCCATCAAGTAACCAATTCAACTGCCGGGGCGTGATGGGAAGAGGCTGGCTGGACCCAGGGTCCGGCCAATCGAACAACCCTTTTTCCAATCGCCGGTAATAGAGCCAGAAGCCATTGTGATCCCAGAACAGAATCTTGAGCTTGTCTTTCTTCCGGTTACAGAATACAAAGAGCGCGTTGGAAAAAGGATCGAGTTGGAATAATTCCTGAACGATGACCGCCAGTCCGTCAATTGACTTCCGGAGATCCGTCGGTCCAGCTGCCAAATACACCCGCTCGACGATTCGGCCGTTCATCATAACTGTCCAAGTGTCCGAAGGACCTTCAGTAACAGTTCATCCTGGAAGCCACTCATCACCTCGATTTCCACATTTTTTATCTTCAACGTAATCGTATCTCTCACCGGTTCCTCCACCATACAGGAGACCCAAGCGGTCTCAGGTTTTTCTTTGGAGACGGGAGACTGCTTGCGCAGCCAATATTTCATCGTATGAATTTTGATGTCATTTTTCTCACACCATTTGGCTAACGATTCTCCGCTTTGCCGATATTCATTTATTTGTTTTGACCAATAGATTGCTTTCTCTTTTCTTATCAAAGAAACTCCTCCCAAAATTCAATTCTGGAAAGAGTATCTCACGAAGTTTCTTCTATTTAAATGTGTTCGCTATTGGACGCTTAC
>NZ_JBHTKI010000037.1:0-2609 GCF_042675885.1 Metaplanococcus flavidus
CCGGATCCTAGAAAAATTAGGCTACCTGACACCCAAAGAATTTGGGGCGCAAGCAGCCTAAAGATGGTGTTTTATATGTGTCTCAAATCGCTATGTCAGTCTAGGAATCGCCTTTTTTAACTTTTTCAATGAAGCAATATGTCCAAATCAGCTGGGCCCCACTGCCTTAGTCTTGCTATTGCCAAGTGACCAGACGACTACTGGTATGAGCAACAGCGCCAGGAATCCACCGCCCAGCGACAATATGCCGAAGCTGAAGCCCGCAACAACCATGCCGGAAAGCATGCCCCCTGCCGCGCCGGATAGGGCGACAAGCACATCGACCGTTCCCTGGGTTTTTGCCCTCGCTTCCGGCAGCGTCGAATCGACGATCAGCGCTGTGCCGCTGATCAAACCGAAGTTCCAGCCTAAGCCAAGCAAAGCGAGCGCCAGGATGAGCATAGGAAGTGAATCGCCTGGTGCAATTGCCGCAATGATTCCGGCAGATAAAAGTGTGGCGCCTGCCGCGACAACCATTGCCATTCGGCTGATTCTATCGACCAATACGCCCGTCAGCAATGACGGCAAATACATTGCCGTAATATGGATACTGATGACCATCCCCATAGCGCTGAGAGAATGGCCGTGATGACCCATATGGACTGGTGTCATTGTCATGATTGCCACCATGACCATTTGTACGATGACCATCACCGTTGCCCCAAGAAACACACCGCGGCTGTTTATTGCCGGTGCTGCAGCAGCGGCTTTATTCGACGCCTTATCATCCTGCACTTTTTTCTCCGCAACTGCTTTAGCGATAATCAAAGGATCCGGCCGCAGGAATGAGACCAGCACGAGGGCTGCTGCAAAATAAGCCGCAGCAGCTAAAATGAATGGTCCAGCGAGTGCCGGAATGCTGATGGACTCGGCGAAACGGCCCATGACGACGACAAGGTTTGGTCCCGCGAATGCACCGAATGTCGTACCGACCATCGCAATGCTGATCGCCTTTCCACGTTGTTCCGAGCTTGCGAGATCCGTGCCGGCGTAACGTGCCAGCAAATTGGTCGCTGTCCCTCCCCCGTAAAACAGGAGCGAAATCAAAAGCAATACTAAATTGTCCGCAACAGCCGACAAAACGACGCCGACAGCTCCAACGCCTCCGACGAAAAATCCTGTAGCGAGCCCCGGGCGTCGGCCGAATTTTTGTGACAGCTTCCCAATATAATATGCCCCACCTGCTGCGCCTAATGTGAACAGGGCGGTCGGAACGCCTGCAAAGTTCGCATCTCCGAACATGTCCTGAGCCAATAATGCACCTACCGTAATGCCGGCCGTCAGTCCTGCGCCTCCCATGATCTGTGAAAAGACAACGATCCACAACGTTTTCCGATACAGTTGCTGCTGCATTTCCGGTGATTCGGCATACTGTCTCACCAAGTCTGAATTCTGCGGTCCTGAATTGTGTTTTTTATTCACCTGTACCACAAAACTTCCTTCTTTCTGTCCTCTGTTTGATCTTAGTATGCGCTTATAGGCGAAATTCAACAATACCTTCTATTTAAAACTGTACGCTCGCAGCAGGCAAAAAGCCATCCGGATATCTATTGATTTCGGGATGGCTTTTTATCGGTTGAAGTATTGGTCACCGGCTGATTTACTATACTTTTTCTGTATTATTGAATTGCATTGCTGCACATCTATATACTATAGTAGGAACTCAAATTCCTTAAACTCAAATTTTGACTTATTAATTTCTATTGCTATACCACTTGCTCTGCCCTTTTCAGTTGCTCTTCCATTTCATCCAGCCATTGGATGCATTTTGCCTTGATCCAGGGAAATGGATGATAGTACAGAGGATGATTTCTATAAGTCACACCGTTGATCGTTCCAAATTGGGATAATATCGTATAAGCCTTTTCGGCAGCTGGACTGATTGGTGCCTTTGTTCCCCATCCTGCGATCAAGGAATCTGCTCTCTCAACACAATCCAGTAACTCGATGCAGCGATCAAATGAAAAGATGTTGTGGCGGCTGTCCCAATGCTTGTTCATTAACTTCTGGCTTTCTTTATAGTCATCAAATTTACCGGTCCTAATATCCGTGAGATTGATGACCTCGATCAAATTCCAGTTCATCCGTTCCATCAGCCGCATCAGCTGATACATCGTGTTATCAGGTAATGCCGGTACAAGAGGTAACTTGCCTGTTTCTCCGGTTAAGAAGGAAATAGAATCTTCCCCGTCCGCAGGAAGACATTTCCCTGGATTCAGTAACACAAAAAGAGCATTGACTCCATCCTCTTGTGAGCCTTTTCTGCGGATAGCAGCGCGGCTCCTGCACACATGGGTTATTCCATTCGTTTTCAATTTGTAGAAAGCGGCTTCTGTGGAAAAAACCGTTTCCAACTCTTTTCCTGATTGAAACATACAATTCCTCCTTCAGTTTTTTATTTCATTACTGTTGAGGCATCCGTTGAATGAGCGGCAAAAGAATCCGCCATTCCATCTTTTAGTAAATTACTCAACTTTCGCACCGATATAACTTGAGCCAGTCGGTGCGGCTGTAAAGCGCTTCTGTAATTCAAATGGTTCCTTGACAAGTAAATTTGCGAAAAGAAAAGC
>NZ_JBHTKI010000038.1:0-2738 GCF_042675885.1 Metaplanococcus flavidus
TGTTGTTGTGGTGACTACCATTATACAGGATTTGGGGAGGTGCTCTATTTTCATGCCGTTACACACCTAGAGCCGCAAGGTCTCGGAATTATGAAATTTACTCATATAAATTAAATTAAGGATGAGCATAAACATGACGCTTCGGCGCTTAGGACAAAGCTCCCTCAATAAGCCGAGAAGACCACTCGTCTTATTGATTCGCTCAGTCCGGAGACGTGCCTTCGCTGAGTGAACTTTCTAAAGATATGGAGCAAAACAGCGAAGACGCCCAGGGGATCAAGCGAAGTGCTGAGATCCACTCGGGCGAAGAGCCCGAGTTAGCTCAGCGCGAGCCCCCAGGCAAGCGAGCTGTTTTGCGGAATATCGGTTTCTCAAAATTATTAGTTCAACTTTTTATTAAATCCAACTACTTCTACGACTATAAAAAACCGCCGCCTTCCTTCAATAAGGAAGACGGCGGCTTTTAGCTGCGGTCAAGTCAATAATACCAGGCTTATCGCCATGACTGCCATGCCGCCAACAAGCCCGTAAATGGACAGATGCGCTTCATCATAACGCTTGGCGGCAGGCAATAATTCATCCAGTGAAATGAAAACCATAATTCCCGCGACCGAAGCAAAGACGATGCCGAAAAGCGTATCGCTCAGGAAAGGCATCAGGAACAACCAGGCGGCAAGAGCACCAATAGGTTCCGAGATCCCTGAAAGCACACTGTAAAGCAATGCTTTTTTCCGACTGCCCGTTGCGTAATAAATTGGAACCGATACTGCGATCCCTTCCGGAATATTATGGATGGCAACGGCTATGGCGATCGCGATGCCAAGCGCAGGATCCTGGATCGCTGACATGAATGTCGCGATTCCTTCCGGGAAGTTATGGATACCGATGGCGAGCGCTGTAAAAATCCCCATTTTCCGAAGTCTGGCATATTCGTCATTACTCGGGCCCTCGTCCATATCTTCGATTGTTTTGACTTCATGCGGATTTCCGAGCTGCGGCAGAATACGGTCCAGAACCGCCATGAAGATCATGCCGCCGAAAAAGCCGGCAAGCGTCAGCCAATAGCCGTTGGTTTCACCGTGCACGCCCGTCAAAGAGTCTTTGGCTTTAACAAAAATTTCAATCATTGATACATATATCATTACACCCGCTGAAAAACCGAGAGAAAGAGATAAAAATTTCGTGTTGGTCCGGGAGGCGAAAAACGCCAGCAAACTGCCGATACCCGTTGCAAGACCTGCAAAAAGCGTCAACGCCAATGCAAATAAGACCGTACTGTCCATACCCATGACTTCCTTCCGCTTCTATTGAATATGGTTATTGTACGCTTAAAGTTTCCTTTGTGCAACTTTTTTTAACAAAGAAAGATATTGGATTATTCCTTTACTTCTGGAACTTCAGAATTTCCCCTAACTTTCGCCAATCCTCTTCCTTCAGAGCACGGACGGATGGATTGTAAAAGACACTGGCCGGATGGAAAGTCGGCAAAATGTGATAAATCTCCGTGGATTCAACAAACTTCCCCGCCTCTTCTTCCCACATTAAAATCGGCGTTTCCAATAGAACACCGTGCATTTCCGTCACTTTTGCCTGCGGACCGATCAAACGTTGAAGGCCGACATTCCCCAAAGTGACGATTAAAGGCGGTTTAATATCACGTATTTCCGTATCCAGAATCGGTGCATGTGCAATAATCTCCCCTTTTGTCGGGGCGCGATTGTATCTCCTTTCCTCCGTTTCCCCATTCCGCTTTTTCTTTTTCCCCCATTTATACGGCCTGCTTCTGACAGCACTGGTAATATAAACATCTTCACGGCTCAGTCCGACACTCGCCAGCGATTGCACCAATTCTTTCCCGGCCCGACCGGTGAACGGAATTCCTGTCTCCAACTCGTTTTCACCGGGCGCTTCGCCGACCAGCATGACGGCAGGCCGCAGCGGCCCACTCCCTCTCACAAACCCTTCTACTGGAAATCCAGCTATACGGGCTAAGCCTGAAGCTACAAGTTCATCACTAATTTTATACATGATTCATCACCTCAAAAATAGTTTATCATAATTTTAATGTTAACTTTCCTAACAATTTATTTAATAAATACTTGCATTTTCTGAAAACTTTATTTATTATGTTAAGAAACTTAACATAATTTTAGTGTTAGAAAACTTAACATCTAGGAGGAGAAGAATGAAAAAGATCGAGACTATTATCCGTCCATCTGTTTTCGGAAGCGTGCGGCAAGCTTTGGCCCTTGAAGGAATTGACGGTTTGAGTGTCACGGAAATAGCCGGGATAGGCAAACAGGAAGGACGAATCGGCATGTTCCGGGGAAATACGTATAAAATGGAGTTTTCACCAAAATTAAAATTGGAAATGGTTGTGGAAGATTCGAAAGTGGAAGCCATTATTGAAGCTCTTTTGGACTATGCGGCAACCGGAGAAGTCGGAGACGGAAAAATTTTTATTTTCCCTGTTGAAGAAGCAATCAGAATCAGAACGAAAGAGCGCGGCGATGTCGCGGTCGGATAAGGAGGAGATTGGATGGAAGCAGTACAAAGCTCAGTTGATATGATATGGATTATGCTCGGCGCCATGCTTGTCTTTTTCATGCATGCCGGGTTTGCTATGGTGGAGATGTGTAATGCAATAGAAAAGTGCAGAAGAATGCAATGGAAAGTACAGAAGCTTGCCAGTCTTCCTTTTTATCATTATTTTTGCCGTGACAGTGCGTTTGAGACCC
>NZ_JBHTKI010000039.1:0-2744 GCF_042675885.1 Metaplanococcus flavidus
CAAGCACGCCGCTTTAGCAGCTGCCTAAATTTAAAAAACGGAAAAAATGATCCGAAAAATCGTCTGCACTTTTTAAAAGGGCGATTTATGAAATTGATTCATATAGTAAAAAAAATAGTGTGTAGTATCCTATATAAAAAGGAGTGTATAAGGGCTGATTTATTCGAAAGCTTATATGGCATTATAACTAATTATCCAAACATAAATAAGAGGAATACAAGAAAGAAGCATCCAATCTCTAAATTTAGAGAATTAGTGCTCCTTCAATACATTTTCTAATGATTCTTTTTATATATAAGCGACCTTAAAATTTGAAAGGTACAAAGTACTTTTGGAAATAGTTTGCTGTTTAGAGTAAGGTACAACTCTTTCCTGTCTATATTTATTGTTAGATAATTCAACTTTTATTCAACTGCAGAAATCTAGAATTATTAAAAAAATTGACAATTAAATTAATGGTAAGAGAGAGCAAAATAACTAAAAGAGCTGCTATAGTGCAACTAATGATTTTTATTTGACCAAGTTTATGTTTGAACGTTCATTCTATTTTTATTCTACTGGTACTACACTTCCATATCGAGTTGTCAAAGTGATGTTTCCATCATCTAGTTCTTGAAGATAAACTTTGTATTTTTGCCCGATTTTTATATGTGGAGGAAGAAACAACTGACTTCCTGCAAGAGTGCCTTTAATATTTTCCACCAACTCATAATTAACTAGTTTAACATTACTACTCTCTATGCTTATTTCTTTGGGAACTATAACTGACACGTAGGTTGATAACTCTATCAACTCATTTTCGGTTGTGGCTCTATCTTTTACTTTCCTGATTTTTTTGCTGTTTGTGGATTCTTTAGATTTTTTTTCGATATAGGGTAATAACGTTTTTACATCATCAAGATCGTTTTTTAAAAATTTTTGTTTCCCTAATACTTTCTGATTTTCTACTACTAAAATCGATTCGCTTAGAGCGTTGTAAAGAGGTTCACTGTATAACTCACTCTCCCAGCCCTCTAAAAACAAGATCACTCTTTGGTCGACTGTCATGTCTTGGGGCTTCTCATAAACGTTTATATAAGAATCACTAATGTTTCCTTTGTAAACATGTTCTAATTTGATGTTATAAACTGTACCGTCCACAGCGTAATCTTCAGCTTTTTCAACCACTCCAATCACTACAAATTGCGACATGTCAATTAACGATTCTATGTCTTCAAAAATGTATTCTTTCTCTCCTTCTTCTATATATCCCAAATCTACTTCCTCAGTGTTTTCTGAGTCTTGAAGATTCACTGGCTCTTGTGATTGGCAAGCAGAAAGAATCAGTAAAAGTACTAACAGACAAATTCTTTTCATAAACTTTTCCTCCGAGTTAGTAGATTTGATTTAAGTGCACTTTATCTCTTGTTGTAAGATTTTGAACAGCACTAGAGCTACTATACATTATATCGTTAGAAGAAGAGCTATGTCCTCTCCAACCAAGTGCGTGCCCAATTTCATGGGTTGCTGTTTTACGATAATAATTCATTCTTGTTGTAAGATTCGTTTCTGTTCTATTTTTAATAAGTACTTGAGTTCTAAGATGTTGAAAGCCATTTTTAATGTAGGTCCCAGCATATCTCCACTCTCCTTCATATGCAGTAGATAGGGGCCTCATTAAACCTGTATTGCTTGAATCATAACTGGGATAGATTGTTCTCAAGCTAGTAAGATTGCCTGCATAAACCTCAATATTGGACCAATCTTTTCTAGTTGTAGTTGTAACTCTCACCCCACCATTAGTCCATTGGTTAGTTGCGTGGTTTATCATAGTAGAAAGTTGAGTGCCACTAACACTTGAATCTAATGAGCCAAAATATACTAAGGGACTAGATTTATATCTAGCAATACTTGAACTATCACTATAGTAGTAGCTAAGCATCCCTAAATCACCTGCATAAGCTTTTCCACTTAGTAAGACGCTTAAAATTAATGAAAGTAAAATTACCTTCTTCATAAATCTCTGACCAACACCTTTCTTAGCAATGTATTCTTCATGAAATTCTTGAATAAAATGAATTTTAAAATTATTAAGGTGGAATGTGGAAACTCTAATTTTATTGATTTAGATACTCACATTAAGTTCATGGGGTAAGCTTTCTTATTTACGAAGCGCTTTAAAGCAAATACCATCCATTATTTGTAATGAAAGATGAGGTGATATTTTTAAACTATTTAAGATTAACTTGGTCAATCCACTAATTACAATTGATGAGAATGGGTTCTTAAGTTTTTTGTCATTACTACACTTTTTTAAATATGAGAATGTTTCCCACCTAAGAGTTCTCTAAATCGATTTTCAAAAATGTGAATATAATAGCCTCTACCGTAACAATAGATCCTTTAATTAGTCGATTGCTAATCATATTTTATAAGTGGTTACCTGCCGTTTTTGTATCATTTTGTTCTGCTCTATAAAAAAGGGGAAACATCTTTATCGTGGAGGAATCTATACTCCAGGTTGCACCTTGTTATATTTACATTTATCAAGTTGCTCTAAGAATTTTCAAGCTAGGCGTATACAACTGAAAATACATCAATAGCTTCAAGTTTTGACTAAATTTTGTATATGCAGAATTAGTAATTATATTTAAGAATATAATTGAGTAAATTTCATAATTCCGAGACCTTGCGGCTCTAGGTGTGTAACGGCATGAAAATAGAGCACCTCCCCAAATCCTGTATAATGGTAGTCACCACAACAA
>NZ_JBHTKI010000040.1:0-3484 GCF_042675885.1 Metaplanococcus flavidus
GACCGGATCCTAGAAAAATTAGGCTACCTGACACCCAAAGAATTTGGGGCGCAAGCAGCCTAAAGATGGTGTTTTATATGTGTCTCAAATCGCTATGTCAGTCTAATGAACTGCTTTTATTTAAAATAGACCTTTTACAAAATCAACAGCGCCAGTCCACATGGTAGTGAAGAAGCTGCCAACTGCCTGCAGGGAAAGGGAAAACCAGTTAGCGCGCTCAACACTTTCAGTTGTGATAACTTCCACGCCGCTCGCTGAACCGTCCAGATAGCCATAATCGGAACCGGATTCCTTTGTAAGGTTAACAGTTCCCACTACCTGGTCTTTTTCAATTGAAGCTTCGAGTTTGCCATTATCAAGCAAAGACTCATCAACTATCAATTGAGGAACATAAGCATCTTTTTCGCTTGAACGGACCATCATCGTAATTGGTTCCTTAACTGCTATATTAACTTCATCTTCTTTACCTTTTGAAACCGGCAATGCTTGCTGGTCTTCAAATTGATAACCGGCAGGAACAATTTCCTGTTTTGTAAATTGTCCAAAACCGAAATCCATCAATGCGCGGGTAGCATCAAAGCGGGCTTTATAAGAACCGACGCCTTCACTGTCTACGGCTTTCATTACGACAGTGATTAAACGGACATCATCGCGTTTTGCTGTTCCGGTGAATGAGTGGCCGGCAAAGTCAGTTGTACCGGTCTTTAACCCATCCATGCCTTCGTATTCATAGATTAAACCTGGAAGCATGAAATTCCAGTTTGGCATACTTGTTTTATCATCCGTATCCTCACGGAAAACCGCTTTGGCAATACTTGTTGTTTCAAGAACTTCCGGATAATCATCCATCAATGCTTTCGCCAATTTTGCCACAGAACGGGCAGGCATTACGTTTTCATCCGTTTCTCCAGTACCTTCCGGATGCATACCTTTTAAATCGGAATTATTCAATCCAGTCGAGTTAACGAACTTCGTATCTTCAAGACCCAGTTCTTCCGCTTTTTTATTCATTAAACGAACGAATTCGCCTTCCGTACCGGCAATTGTCTCAGCAATTCCGATCGTTGCGGCATTCGCTGAATAAATTGCCAAAGCTTCGTATAATTCCTTTATGGAATAAGTTCCATCAGCACGAAGCGGCACATTGCTGAGCGCTCTATCCTGAGAAACTTGGTACGTAAAATCAGTCACACTGTATTGCTGATCCCAAGTAATCCGTCCATCTTCGATTGCTTCAAAAAGCAGATATTCCGTCATCATTTTCGTCATACTTGCGACACCAAGCGGCGTATCAGCATTTTGTTCGTATAGAATCTTACCACTTTCAGCATCCACCAAAATAGCGGCATCTGCCAGTATATTCAATGATTCGTTCGCGTTTGCCTGTTGCGGAACGATAATAGTCGACATAAATAAAGTCAATACTGTTAGCAACATTGTCATCTTAAAAGCTTTCTTCAATTCTCTCTATACCTCCATTATTCTGTTTCCCCATGCTATTCTATCATATTATTAATGTCCTGAAATAAATATATGCAAAAAGCACTCTTTCCCACCGAATTAAGGTGGAAAAGAGTGCTAAAAGGTTCAGCTTTTGTCAAATTGAGTAATTTGGCGATTCTTTTGTGATTTGAACATCATGCGGATGGCTCTCGCGTAATCCGGCCCCTGTCATACGGATAAACTGAGCCTCATTGCGCAACGACTCCAAATCTTTTGTTCCGCAATAACCCATGCCTGCGCGGACTCCGCCAAGCAATTGATGGATTGTATCGGTAAGCGGCCCTTTATAAGGTAACCTTCCTTCAATCCCTTCCGGTACCAGCTTTTTCGCTTCATCCTGGAAATAGCGGTCTTTTGATCCTTTTTCCATAGAGGCGATAGAGCCCATGCCACGGTAAGTCTTAAAGCGGCGGCCTTGGAAAATTTCAGTGTCTCCCGGGCTTTCGGTTGTTCCTGCCAGAAGGCTGCCCAGCATTACGACATGTCCTCCAGCAGCAAGTGCTTTGATGATATCTCCTGAATATTTAATTCCACCATCAGCAATAATCGCTTTTCCATGTTTGCGCGCTTCTGTGGCACAATCATAAACTGCAGTAATCTGAGGAACACCAACACCCGCCACTACACGAGTTGTACAAATTGAGCCTGGACCAATTCCAATTTTAACAACGTCTGCTCCGGCGTCGATCAAAGCCTTTGTTCCTTCTGCTGTCGCAACATTTCCAGCGATGATTGTCAGTTCTGGAAATTGGGAGCGGATTGCGCTGACCACTTCCAAAACACCTTTCGAATGGCCATGCGCCGTATCCAACACCACAACATCTACCTGTGCTTTCACAAGCTGTTCAACTCGTCTTAGCGTATCGGAAGTCACTCCGACTGCTGCCCCGACAAGAAGGCGGCCGTGAAAATCTTTTGCCGCACTCGGAAATTCGATAACTTTCTCGATGTCTTTGATTGTGATAAGGCCTTTTAATATACCAGCCTTATCAACAATCGGCAATTTTTCGATTTTATATTGTTGAAGAATTTTCTCTGCGTCTTCCAAAGTCGTGCCGACCGGGGCTGTAACCAATTTTTCTTTGGTCATAACATCATTGATTATTAAAGAATAATCCTGAATAAACCGGAGATCCCGGTTCGTAATAATGCCCACCAATTTTAATTCTTCTTCATTATTAACAATTGGCACACCAGAAATCCGGTACTTGCCCATTAAATGTTCAGCGTCATATACCTGATGGTCGGGAGTCAAAAAGAATGGGTCTGTAATAACACCATTTTCTGAACGTTTGACAGTTATAACATGTTCCGCTTGTTCCTCGATACTCATATTCTTATGAATGATACCAAGTCCACCTTGGCGTGCCATTGCAATCGCCATTTTTGCTTCTGTTACAGTATCCATACCGGCACTGATAATTGGGATATTCAGCTTCAATTTCGGGGTCAACTCCACCGATAAATCAGCATCTTTCGGCAATATTTCCGAATGTCCCGGAACAAGCAATACATCATCAAAAGTCAGACCCTCTTTTACAAATTTCGATTCCCACATTATCGACACGCCTCCTGCTTCCTATTAAATATTATTGTAAGGTTATCAGTGAGTATTCGAGGTGTCAAGAATTCAGAAATAGAAAAACTATTCCGACTAATGTTTAGAGAACTGCCTGCAGTCCTCTTCAATTTTTTGGGAGAAGTTTGAGCGAATACCGTTTAATGACATTCTCTTTTTTTAAATAAGCTGAGTACAAGAAATAAAATCACCGGCAGTTGTCGAATATCTTTTCGACTTCCTTCTATTAATAATTAAAAATTTTTCAACGAAAAAAAGGCCGTCACCGCTTGCGCGGTGGCGACCTTCTTTTTTTAGTGCCCAGCGGCGTCCTACTCTCACAGGGGGAAACCCCCAACTACCATCGGCGCAAAAGAGCTTAACTGCCGTGTTCGGGATGGGAACGGGTGTGGCCTCTTTGCC
>NZ_JBHTKI010000041.1:0-4393 GCF_042675885.1 Metaplanococcus flavidus
AATATACGTTTTTGCCCACGCAAAAACACCTCCGATTAAAGTACTTTTGTAAAGTGTACCATCACGAAGGTGTTTTATATTGTCTCGCTTAATTATGTTAGTCTACATCTTTCAAAAAGATGAGCTGCTTTTTGTTTTGCCTATTTCCCAGCTGGCCATGAGTTTATGGATGCCTTCTTCGATTTGCTGTTCTGACAGGCCGCCAAAACCGATTACAATGCGGGGGGACGGGCTTTCGGATTTTTCGACATCGTAGGAATGCAGTCCGAAAACTCGTATGCCAGGCGTTTTCGCACGATTGATCAGCTCTTTTTCACTAAATGGGCTCTGGACAGTCAAAACGACATGCATTCCGGCCTGTTCTCCTGAAATTGTAACGGCTGGCGCGAATGGAGCCAGTGAAGCCGTCAAACATTCAAGTTTCTTCTTATACAATTTTCGCATGCGGTTGAGATGTCTTGAGAAATGTCCTCCTTTCATGAATTGCGCCACAATCTGCTGGTCAAGCCTTGGTACAGAAGATGAATAATGAAGAAAGGTTTTATTGTATTCGAGCAGCAAGGTTTTCGGCAATACCATATAAGCGATACGGAGGGAGGGCATCAGCGATTTTGAAAATGTACTGATGTAGATGACCCGTCCGCTGAGATCCATGCTTTGGAGTGCGGGAATCGGTCTGCTGGTGTAGCGGAATTCGCTGTCATAATCGTCTTCAATGATATAACGGTCAGGTTTGGCAGTTGCCCAGTTCAATAATTGGGCGCGCCGTGTCGCACTCAGGACGGATCCTGTCGGAAACTGATGGGACGGGGTAACGTAGGGCACATCGACCGGAGAGGCTTCGAGTTCTCCGACGTTAATGCCGTCCTCGTCGATAGGGATTGGCAGTGACTGGCGGTCGTGGTGGCTGAAAATGCTGTGTGTCAGGGCATAGCCGGGATTTTCAAAACCGAAGATCAGGTTTTTAGGCAGCAGGCGAATCAATAATGGCATCAATTGCTCGGTTCCTGAACCGATGATGATCTGGTTCGCCTGGCAGACGACGCCGCGGGACTGGAACAGATAGCGGGCGATTTCCTGGCGCAGCATGTCGTCACCTTGCGGATGACCGGACAGCAGAAATTCACCGTTCAATTCATCAAGGACTTCCTTGGCTAATTTACGCCAAGTCGAAAAAGGAAAAGATTCGGTATCAATTTGTGCCGGGTTGAAATCGTAGAGGTAATTGATCTTTTCCGGAATTACGGGCTCTTCCTGTGGTAAATCAAGGTAAGCGAGTTCTTCGATGGCTTGCGCGTAATAGCCTTTTCGGGGACGGGATTCGATAAATCCTTCGGCAACGAGCTGGCCATACGCCAATTCAACGGTTGTCTGGCTGATATCAAGAAATTCCGCCAATTTTCGCTTGCTCGGCAATTTTGTCTCAACAGAGATTTTGCCGCCGATGATAGCCTGCTTGATTTCGGTATACAGTTGTTTATAAATTGGGGTGGCGCTGCTTTTCTTCAATTGGAACATGAGCATATCCATTAGTTTCCTCCAAACTGACATTATTATTATTAACATTTTAGTGTTTATCGTATGGTCAGCATAAGTATAACGCAAAGGGAAGGTTCAGGCAAAACCGGATGTATACGGCGTCCTCTTGCCAAAATTGAAAGATTATAGTAAAGTATGATTAATTTCAAAGAAGAAACGTTGATGGGAATTAGTAAAACGTCTGTTTTTCCAAAGAGAGCCGGTGGTTGGTGCGAACCGGTGAAAAGCGCGTTTGAATCCACCCCGGAGTTGCATGGCGACATAAGCCATTGCCGGTTTTAATGCCGTTATGTGATGAAGAGAACCGGAGATTTTTGCCGGTTAATCAGGGTGGCAACGCGGGTAGCTCTCGTCCCTTTACCAGGGGACGGGGGCTATTTTTGTTGTCTTTTTTCCATTTGCGTCAAATGACAGAGGAGGAATTTATCATGTTGGATGTCCGATTTGTACGGGATAATTTTGAAGAAGTGAAAAGCAAGCTTGCGAAACGGGGAGAAGATATTTCAGTGCTGGAGGATTTTCAGCCGCTTGATGCCAAACGCCGGGAATTGATTGCTCAGACTGAGAAGTTGAAAGCGGAACGCAACGAAGCTTCACAGAATATTGCAGTAATGAAGCGCAATAAAGAAAATGCCGATGAAGCTATCGCGAAAATGCGTGAAGTGGGTGAACAGATCAAAGCGATCGACGACGAATTGCGGGAGGTCGAAGAGCGTCTGAATTACATCATGATGCGCGTGCCGAATATTCCGCATGACAGTGTGCCGCTTGGTGATTCTGAAGACGACAATGAAGAAATCCGCACGTGGGGCGACAAGCCGGACTTCGGTTATGAAGCGAAACCGCATTGGGATATTGCCACAGACTTGAATATCGTTGACTTTGAACGCGCGGCGAAAGTGACGGGCAGCCGTTTTGTGTTTTACCGCGGCCTCGGGGCACGCCTTGAGCGTGCATTGATCAATTTCATGATGGACCTTCATCAGGAAGAGCATGACTATGAAGAAATGTTGCCGCCTTATCTGGTGAATCGCGAAAGTTTGACCGGAACAGGGCAATTGCCGAAATTCGAAGAAGATGCATTCCTGATCGAAAAAGAGGATTTCTTCCTGATCCCGACTTCTGAAGTACCGGTCACAAACTTCTACCGCGATGAAATTTTGCCGGGCGACATGCTGCCGCAGGCATTTGCTTCTTACAGCGCAAATTTCCGCTCTGAAGCGGGTTCTGCGGGGCGCGACACCCGGGGGTTGATTCGTCAGCACCAATTCAATAAAGTCGAGCTGGTGCGCTTTGTGAAGCCGGAAGAATCTTATGATGAACTGGAGAAATTGACGGGCCACGCAGAGAAGGTGCTGCAATTATTGGGTCTTCCATATCGCGTCCTGAAAATGTGTACGGCGGACCTTGGATTTACGGCAGCGAAGAAATACGATATCGAAGTATGGATTCCGAGCCAGGAAATGTACCGCGAAATTTCTTCTTGCAGTAATTTCGAAGATTTCCAGGCGAGACGCGCCAATATTAAATTCCGACGCGAGGCAGGTGGCAAGCCGGAATTTGTTCACACACTCAACGGCAGTGGACTGGCAGTCGGCCGGACTGTTGCAGCATTACTTGAAAACTTCCAGCAGGAAGACGGCTCTGTCCGCGTTCCGGAAGTATTGCGTCCTTATATGGGCGGCAAAGAATTCATCAAATAAAACAAGGGAGCTCCCTAAGCATTGTGCTTAGGGAGCTTTTTTATATTCTATGCACTAATCGATTCCTTTGATTCGAAAAAGGGTATGGAGGAGCAGAAGAATCGAATGGAAGGGAGTTTTTAATGTGGAGAAGATTGCGTTCGAAACGATTGAAACAAATGGTGTCTCGCTGCATACGGCTGTGGCGGGACCAAAAGACGGGCCACTGGTGGTTCTGCTTCATGGCTTTCCGGAGTTCTGGTATGGCTGGAAGCATCAGATTGATGCTTTGGCAGAACAGGGCTACCGGGTGATGGCACCGGATCAGCGGGGCTATAATTTGAGCAGCAAGCCGCAGGGAGCAGAGAATTACACGCTGAACGATTTGCGCGATGATGTTGCGGGACTGATTGAACAGAGCGGAAATGAAAAAGCGGTGATCATTGGGCACGATTGGGGCGGAGCGGTCGCGTGGCAGCTGGCTGCGACCAAGCCGGAATTGGTGGAGAAGCTGATTGTCATCAATATCCCGCATCCGCAGGCCATGCCGCGCATAATGATGCGGAGTCCATTGCAATGGGTGAAGAGTTCCTATATGGTTTATTTCCAAATACCGAAGCTGCCGGAAGCGATGATGGCGGCAGAAGATTTCAGCTTTATGAAGCAGGCAATGGCCGGCACAAGCCGAAAGAATGCGTTTTCTGAGGAAGATCTTGAACGTTACGGAAGAGCATGGGCACAGCGGGGGGCACTGACCGGCATGCTGAATTGGTACCGTGCATTGCCGAAGGGCAGTTTCAGCCAAACGCCAAAAAGGAAAGTCGAAGTTCCTGTACGGATTCTGTGGGGAGTTGGCGACCAGTCCCTTTCACGGAAGCTGGCGAAAGAAAGTTTGAATTTTTGTTCGGACGCAGAACTGATTTTCATCGGCCAGGCGACCCACTGGGTACATCATGAACAGCCGCTGATTGTGAATGGACTGATTGAGGAATTTTTGGGCGAAGAAAAAACGGGACCTCTATAGGAGCTTCCGTTTTTTGAGCTTGTTGAGAAAGTAAAAATGAAAGCCGATATTCCGCAAAACAGCTTCGAAGGCAGTATCCGACCCCTGCGAGGATATTGCCTTTGCGACGAAGTGCGTAGCACTGCAGGAGCACGATTTTAAGGCTGCT
>NZ_JBHTKI010000042.1:0-5544 GCF_042675885.1 Metaplanococcus flavidus
AGGTCATTCGTGGTCACTCCTCTGTTTTTCTTTGGTCGGAAAATACATTTTGAGTGTACCACGAATGGCTTTTTCAGTTGTCTAGCTTAATTTTACAATCGGCGATTAATAAATCTTTTTACCAAAAATGGGGACAGAAATAGATGGGAATTTAGGATATTTTTAAAAAAAGACCCCAGCAGAATCTTATCTGCCGGGACCAGATTCATATTAATACAGTTTCATTCGCCCCATCAATTTGTAGACCCCCAACAACATCAGACCACTTAGGACATACACCCACCACTCTAGCCGTATCACCGGACCGAAATCGGGGACAATCCAGGCCAGAAGGATAATCAATCCAACGGCGCTCCCGCCGAACAAACCGGCTTTCACATAACCCAATACCCTTTTTTTCTTTGGACCGAACAAAGTTGTGCGGACGATTTTGAAAACTACTGACACAGCCGAAAGCGAAAACACTACTACGGATCCGAAAATCACTAGTATGTTTCCAAGCGGAATTGACGAATCCACTTCCTGGAAGAATGACATGATTAATGTGACAACTCCGAACATAATACTGAACCATCCAGCGAGAGATAGCACCTGCGAGAAGATAAATAAAGCAACATTACGCTTTTTCTCTTTCGGTAATGCTTCAATCACCTCATTCGCATATGCTTGGGGAGATTCACCGAACAAATCGGAAGCCTCTTTATCTTCTTCCTGCGCCTCCAGCAAATGGTCTAGCAAATCCATCAGCACTTCTTCTCCTGCCTGTTCATCAACACGGAGATCTATCCGGATATAAAGCAGAAACTCTTCATAAAGTGTGAGATTTTCTTTATTTAACAATTCCCGTTTTTGGTTATTTTCTTCAATCAATACTTCGGCTGATCTCATGCCTTTTCACTCCTTTTCAATAATTCGCTTACCGGCACAGCGATTTCTTTCCATTCGGCGGAAATTTTCCGCAACTCCTCTTTACCGCTGTCCGTCAAAAAATAATATTTACGATTCGGACCTGATGCTGATGGCCTCATTTCTCCGCGAATAAAACCATTCTTCTGCAGCCGCACCAGGAGCGGATAAATTGTCCCGTCACTGATGTCCGGCAATCCGATATTCTGAAGCTTTTGCGATAATTCATAACCATACACAGCTCCTTCCTCTACAACCGCCATGACACAGGCCTCCAAAACCCCTCTTAATAATTGGCTACGAAGCGCCAATGCGTTCACCTCTTCCGGTACTCGGTCTAACAATGTAGCAATGTAAAAAATAAGCTACCTTGTATTGCCAAGTAGTTAGCATCAGTATAAAATTATTTGAATTTATTGTCAATACTTCAGTGGATTATTTAACGGGTTTATGTACCTTGCATGAGTTCCATGAATGAATTTTTCAGTTAGCATTCACGTTCCACCACATCCCAAAAACACTCCTATAAAAATTGTCTGAAAATGATCAAACCACTTTCTGAATGTCCTCAGTTTTCAAAAGCGTTTACGAACATAATCTGAAAGTCGGCAAACACATGCCAATTCATTTTGTTAAATTGCTTCCAAGGGAATCATATTAGGAAGACACCGATATTTTATGGGACCATGTCTTCCATCTCTGGAATTATGGGCTTGAACGACTGTAGTGAATGATAAAAAAGGCCGAAATGAATAATATTCTTCGTTTCGGCCTTTTAGAATCCTATTTTTTATCTGACTTCCGATAAAACTCATGATATGTAAATTAACCTTCTAATAATTTCATTAGTGTTTAAGACATAGAATATAAAGCTAGTGAAAACTGAAGTAATTTTAGTGTGAAACCTACTTGAATTTCTTCCCATAATATTGCATCTCCACTATTAGATAAATGTCTAACAATGGAGATGTAATATTTCTTTATGAATTTAGATATCTTTTTTGGTTTTTAAAAGGTAATATCCCACTCTTCTTTTAACTGAATAAGCAAATCCTTAGGAGGATCGACGATGAAGTAAGAAATCCCTTCTTGATTTACTTGAATCGTTCCATCTTTATAAAAAAGAAGGAGATAAAGATCCTCGCTTGAACTGTCAACGCTTGGTTTGTTGTAAAGCAGCAATCGGTAGTTACCGGGCTCTTCGAGTTCATCCATTCTTTCTTGAAGTTCCTGCTCGGTAGCTTCGATAAGTTCTTTTCCATTTAGTACAGCAATCAAATCATTCGCTTTGTCTTTTCCATTAACTAACATCTCTTCGTACCCACCCGTTTCAACTAATGAAGTCGCCTCAGAAACCAATACTCCTTCATAACCTTCTGGACTGTTAATCGTAAGAGTTTGCGAAGCATTAGCATTCATACATCCGCCTAATAAAAGTATTAGAGCAAAAAAAGATAGAATTAAGAATAATCTATTTGATGTTTTCATTTGACTCCTCCTCTATCTATGGTTTGTAGTTATATTATATCATGAATGGTAAATTTTACATTTTAAGTATCTACAATAAATTTTTATCCTAGAAAAAACCGTTCGTAAAAGTACACTTTTACGAACGGAAATTGAAATTTAGATACTCAAAAAGACCAATCATTCTGATTGGTCTTACTTTTTTACCCTATAAAAGTAATGGCATCGATAATAGCCTTACAATCTTCAACCAAGTCTTGATCAGCTTCATCTGTTAACCTTGCTGCTCTAGCCGATGGATCAATTGCCTTTATCTTTTCACACAATACATACCCAGTTGTCTGATTGTCTGCTCCACTTTTCTTGCTATTCTTGGTTCTTCCATTTACCGGTACATGAGTTGGATACCCTTTATTCGTATTGGTTATTGGCAAGACCCAAATCAAGTCGGTTTCTTTATGTACGTTTTCTTCTGAAACTACGATGGCTGGACGATAACCTTGCTGTTCGTGCCCTTTTGCCGGGGACATATCGACCTTTATAATGTCACCAACTTTAAAAAATCTTGTCATCACTATTCCTCCAATTAAATAGTGCCTGTACTTTTCCATTAAGGATTAAGTACAGGCACATAATCTTTAAGCCTATTAACTGATCACCAGTCTTCTTTTCCGACTGGTTCTACTTCATCCCAAAGTGATTCAGGTTCAGGCTTTCCGCCATTGTAACCAACAAATAACTTTTGAAAGGGAGTTAATTTGCTTTTTCGAACCAACGAAATTCGATTGGGCTCAATCTCTACATCAAGTACAGCATCCTCAGTTTCATTGAATCCGGCTTCCTCTAGAATATCTCGTGTGAGGCGAACAGCTTTGCTGTTCCCCCAATTCTGAAGTCTAGCCTCTCGACGACTAACTTTTTGTTTGATTTGCGGCATGTGAATCAACTCCTCAGAGTACTATTTATATACTCAGTATATACGATGTATCTACATACGACAAGTGATATCATTCTAAGCATTCATAATTATCATTTTTCAGTTAATAGAAACGTAAGGCACTTTCAAACCAACACTTTTTCTCGTTAGTACAGCTTTAGTTTCACAGTTCTACCTATAATCTCTCATATGTAAACCAGATATAAATAAAAATGAAGAAGAATATATTTTAAAATGCAGCTCGAATGTTTGCAATTGCCTGTTTTATACCGACTTTATATTTGAAATTACAAATGCTCGATATTATTATAATAAGAAATTGGTTATAATTGTCTGAATAGTAAGGTAGAATAATATAGAAGAGGAAAAGGTGACAAAATTGAGAAATCAATAGGAGGGGATGAACTTGAAAAAATTAATCACATTACTGATTATGGTGCTCATTTTAAGTGGTTGTGTCGATGGGGACAGATATAATTTTTCTGGAAGCAGTGAAAATTGGGATGTTGTTTACGTAGTAGACGTTCGAAACTGGGATGAGCAAAATGACACTGGAACCATTAAATATATAGGGGAAAAACAAGCTCCAGAAACTTTAGATTACAAAATTGAATTCACTGCAGGAAGTGATTCTGGAACTGGTAAAACTTTAGATAACGGAGTGACGCAAACTGGAGGAGGAGGCTGTCAGGGCTGCGCTGTTATTCAAAAAGATGAAGAAATAGAAGTAGAAATTACGTGGAATGGGCAGACAGAAAATCTAATATTAACAACTGGTAAATGACATTGCTTATAGCGGTGTTATTTTTTGTGTAAAAAATCACCCTCCGTTTTTGTATATAAGGGTTTTAACTCTTATTACATCTGTTGTAAAACAGAGAAAATACCGCCCGTTTTTAAGTAACTTCCGATAACCTGATGATGTGTGAACTGAAAACCTGATCAGGAGTCTCTTCTAATTTATTTACACAAGATATTTTACACTCTCTTCTTTTTTATCGGAAATGCCTTCCATTTTATCTCCCCATAAATCAATTACTTTCATTCTGTTAAGGAATTCAATTGTGTTTTTAAATATTTTCATATATTTTCCCCTAACTGGATTGGACTGCAGCACGAATTGGCTTGATTGCAGAATACTTTTCCTTAATCAAAGTATTTTCAAAACGTTACACCGAAAAGTCGCCAATTGAATCGGTTGCACGTCTTTGATTTCATGCTGTTTGTTCATCTGCCTGCATCCTTCTTTCAAGTTTTGTCCCCTGTATTTCTACATTTATACCCTGCTATTTTAAGTCATTTCCCGGAGCGTATTGCAACAAATGCCTTTCCCCGGCTGGATCTTCGGCAATCACAAGTTCTGTCTGATCTTTCACCGAGAAGATGACCGTACCTTCTTCAAAGAAATTGGACTGATTATTGGCTGGAAAGACATTGGGGGGCACTTTCTTTGTTACTTTCCCGATTACTTTGTCTGCCTCATAGTCTGTGAGATGGGCTTCTGTCCCGTTGTATTCGGTATCATTTACAACCAGTATCATGGCATAACTTCCGGAGGAGGTTCCTTGGCTGCAAGCAGCTAAAACCAAACTAATCATGATAGCGAAGCACAGTCTTTTCATTTCTGGTTCCCTCCAATCATTTTTAAGGAAATTCATATGTAGCGAACTACTCAACGAGATTCAGAGGAAAGATAAAAGAGCATCGCTAAGGAAATACGAGTCCATAAAAACCCTTATTGATGTCTCTGGGTTTCTTTTAGTCTTCTGTTTTCTTCTTCTAGGGCTTGAATTCGTCTCTCATATTCCGTTATTTTCTCAGAACGGCTTGAGCGTTTTGCTATAAAGAAAATAACCGCAGTAATAAGGACAGCTAAGAACAACATTAAAAGTATAGGCGATAAAGCAATTAAATTTTTCACGAAATCTCTCCTTCTCTAAATACTAGCTCATTTTAAACAAATAAACTAAAAAATCAGGATTTATTTCATTTTATATTACCTTCGATTATCAGACTAAGAAACCAGTAGAATCAACGATCTGAATGTATCATTTTTTATAGTAATTCTAGTTTTACTTGTTTTTTCTCGAAAACTCAATGGTTTCGGGGTTTTGAATGTAACTTATCTGCACATATGTTACATTCGAAATCTGTTTAGTATACTCGATATTTTATTACTTATATGTTATATTTGGTGTATGGAAAAGCCAAAATGGACAGTCAATGCATATAAA
>NZ_JBHTKI010000043.1:0-9184 GCF_042675885.1 Metaplanococcus flavidus
GCCAAGCACGCCGCTTTAGCAGCTGCCTAAATTTAAAAAACGGAAAAAATGATCCGAAAAATCGTCTGCACTTTTTAAAAGGGCGATTTATGAAATTGATTCACTTATAGATTTTATTCCCGAATTTCAAAAGATTAAGCTTTTCAATCAAAGATTATAGAATGTTAGCCAAGTTTACACACCAGAAGAGAAAAAGCAGAGCCAAAAGGAGCCAGTCCAATGGACAAATATAATAACGGCCAGAACATAGCAGCGGCATCAGAGAAAAGTATCCGGACCGATTTTAAAGAAAGCATGACTTACGGGGATTACTTGCACCTGGATCAATTGCTGACAGCACAGGAGGGGGTCAGCGGCCATCATGATGAAACCCTGTTTATTGTGATTCATCAGGTGTCAGAACTTTGGATGAAGCTGATTCTGCATGAACTGCGTGCAGCAATACGCAGCATTGAGAGGGATGATTTACAGCCCGCTTTCAAGCAAATGGCACGAGTATCAAAAATTCAATCACAAATCATTAACGGTTGGGACGTTCTCGCGACGATGACTCCTGCCGAGTATATGGAATTCCGGGATGACTTGGGAAATGCCAGTGGTTTCCAGTCCTATCAATACCGGATGATCGAATTCGCATTGGGCTATAAAACCAAACATGTACTGAAAATATACGAAAAGGATCCGGCGCTGCTTGAAGAATTGACAGCAGCATTCAATGCACCGGGGCTCTATGACGCCGCCATTCAAAAATTGGCACGGAGCGGCTTTACGATAGATAAGGAAGTTCTCGAACGGGACATTACGACGGTTTATGAACCGAATGACAGTGTCAGGGAAGCGTGGAAAGCGGTTTATCGTGATGTTGATACACATTGGGAACTGTATCAAATGGCAGAGAAACTGGTCGATATAGAAGACTGGCTTCAGCAATGGCGCTTCCGTCATATGAAGACGGTGGAACGCATCATCGGATTCAAGCAGGGGACAGGCGGCTCTTCTGGAGTCAATTATTTGAAAAAAGTACTGGATCAATATTTCTTCCCGGAATTATGGGATATACGAACTGAAATTTAAGGGGTGTCTTATGAGAATTTACGCGCACAGGGGATGTTCAGGAACACATCCTGAAAATACATTGGCAGCTTTTAAAGCAGCTGCAGAGTTACCGATTACAGGCGTTGAAATCGATGTTCATCTGACAATCGATGGCGAAATCGTGGTGATCCATGATGAAAAAGTCAATCGGACAACGGATGGAAAAGGCTATATTAAAGATATGACGTTGAGTGAAGTGAAAAAGCTGGATGCGGGTTCGTGGTTTTCGGAAGAATGGGCAGCTGAGAAAATACCCACACTGGACGAAGTTTTCGATATTTTCCAGGACACTAATCATCGTTTGAATATAGAGTTGAAAACAGACGTTTTCCCATACGTGGGTCTTGTGGATAAAGTACTGGAAAAAGCCAAGAAACGCGGGTTTTCTGATCGTATCCTCATATCATCCTTTAATCACGAGGATGTTCAGACCGTCTGCCATAAGAAAACGGTGGAATCTGCAATTTTAACCTTGGATGTCTATGTTGATGTCTACGATTACGCGAGAGTGGTTGGGACGAACCGCATCCACCTGTCGCTGCCCGCCTCTTTTCGCAGGATGGCTACAGATGCATTGTATAAGGGAGCAATTGTGTATGTGTACACAGTCAATAAACTCGAATACGCGCAGCAATTACAGCAAATCGGCATCCACGGCATCTTCACTGATTTTCCGGAGAAGATGCTGGCAGGACTGGAAAGCCCGGTAAATCAGTGAACACTAATATAGAAGAGTTAACAAATAAAATTAATACTATTCCAAGCATTTCGCTCTAGGCGGACGCGTTCCGCGGGGAGCGGCCTGAGCCTCCTCATCGCTGACGCTCTTACGGGGTCTCAGTCTCGCTCTTGATCCCGCAGGAAAGACATTGGCCGAAGCAGCGCAGCGATGCAACGGTTTTTCATGTCTCGAAGCTAGCGAAGCGATGCAGAGACAGGAGCACATCTTTGCTCTTCGCCGCCTACCGCTTCATTCTGATTCTGTGTAGAATCATGGTGACGCCTTCTTGAAACAGGCTTAAAGGGATCTCCTGTTATAAAAGGTGATCCTGAGATATGGAGCAAAACAGCGAAGACGCCCAGGGGTCCAAGCGAAGTGCTGAGATCCACTCGGGCGAAGGGGACCGAGCCCGAGTTAGCTCAGCGCAAGTCCCCAGGCAAGCGAAGCTGTTTTGCGGAATATCGGTTAGTAGAATAAACAACTCAAAAAGACGCCGACAGCTCGCCGGCGTCTTCTTGTTTACCATTTTGCATAATGTTCTTCAATCGATCCGAGCAATTGGGAAATTTTCAACTTTTTTCCGTCTTCGTAACGCACGTACCCGTTATAATAACCAAACATTTGGTGAACTTCCGATTTCACTAATTTCATGCCGCTTTTGGAAATTCGTTCGAAAAAAGGGGTAAATTCCAATTTCACATCGTCTGAAAATTTGGTGGTAATTTTCCACGGTTCTTTATAGTTTTCGGTATTGTAATGAAACAGCACATCTTCATGGATTTTATGCATTTTGCCATTGACGAAAAATGCATTCTCCGTCATGCCGGTCCCATCCGTCCATTTGCCTCCGAAATTCAATCCGATAATTTTGCCAAGTGACCGCTGGGAAGCCATGGCCCAATTCCAGGAAGATTCCCTTGGCCATACACCTCTTCCGGTATCCAATACGGCAAAACTTTCTACCGGCTCGAAATTGTAAAGCTCTGTCCCAATCTTAATGGAACCGGTTGCCGGCAGGCACAGATGCTTGCCTGTAAATTGGAAAGTCTGGCGATTCCATGGAATGACCACATTCATCGATTCATGGTAGTTAGGATAGCTGATATCGAGATCAGCACTCAATTGTTCTCCATCAAAATCATCGACCTTTACCGTAATGCGTGTTGAATCTTGTTTATAAAGGAATTCGATCTCCATTTCGGGATGCTTAAATTTACAGGTTTCCAGCGCTGCGTCCGCAATGATGCGTTTTCTTGAAAATGGCATAACGATAGTCTTTTCGTAAAAACGCTGGGTTTCGTAATTCAGGAAATAAACAAAACAGACTGTGGCATAATCCAATTGGCTGATGGTAGCTGAAAACATGATTTCTTCTCCGAAAATACACCAATAATTCCATTTCTTCTTACGCATGAAATTGCCTTTAAGGTTGCTGACGATAAGCGGTGTACGCGCGAATCCGATGGCTTCAGGGTTTAAATGGCCTTTTGCATCACATAATTCTACAGTTGTATAAATCTCACGTTCCAGATGCTGCATAAATTCCACCTCACCGTCATTCTGCTTTCATTGTAGCAGAAGAAACAGTTGATATCTCCTAAGAACTCCCTGCAGCCAGCTATTATTGGGGACTTCTTCTCCACATAAATGCCAAAGTGCCTTCACCTGCGTGGACGGCAAGAGATGAACTTAAATCACCGATGACGATCTGCGCTTCCGGGATGACTTTCAACACTTCGCGCTTCAGATTTTCAGCTTCTTCAAGGGTATTGCCGTGCATAATCTGAAAAGTGTCTACGCCATGTTCTTCGTGATCTTTCACTGCATGGTCGATCAAGTATTTCATAGCTTTCTTATGGGATCGCACTTTATCGATTGGCTTTAATTCGCCATCAGGAGTGAGCTGGACAATCGGTTTAACTTGCAGAAGGCTGCCGATATAATATTGGGCACCACTCATGCGTCCGCCTTTATACAATTGCGTAAGGTTGCCGATTAAAATGTAATTGCGGAAATCAGCCGTTTCTTTCTCGAGTTTTTTTGCGATCTGTTCCGCATCGAGCCCTTCTTTTTGCAGTTCCCAACCGCGTTCCATAAGACCCGACAAGCCATAGGACAAAGCAAGCGAATCAACCGCATAAACTTTAAAACCCGACATATCAGCACCAGCTGTAGAGGAGGCAATCGTCCCGCTCAGTTTTGCAGAAGCATGAACCGCGATGGCGCATTCATATTCTTCTTTCAACTTGTCATAAAGCTCGGCAAATTTACCTGCTGACGGCTGCGAAGTTTTTGGGAATTCCGATGCGGCTTTGATTTTTTCATACAATTGAGCCTGTGTAAGATCAACTCCGTCAATAAATTCCTCAGTGCCAAAATGGATATTCAACGGCACAACATAAACATCTGGATGCGCTTTCATTTCTTCAGTAACATATCCTGTTGTATCAATTACCCATGCAATTGGTTTTTTCATAAGACAACATCCCATCTATTAGTTTTTTGAATAATAAAACTATAACACGAATAGTATTAAGCGGATAGAGCGGCACCGCTGAATTTTCAGACATTGCAACCAACAGGCATCAACTCTTAATAAATCTCTTCTTGTAGGATTCCTCGATATCAAAACGATGCCGATAAACAATAATAATAATCGCAAGAATCAGCGGCCACACAATAGTGAGCACCTGCAGCACTGCGGCCATTGTAATGAAGGCGGTAAAAGCGCATAACATGCATAGGGTGGCACTTTTGAAAAATGGATAAAAGGCGATGAACATGATAAACATGGCGAGAAAAAGTACAGGCGTCAAAAAGAAGGTGACACCCATAAAAACCGCGATGCCTTTTCCACCGTGTCCGCGGAGCCAAAATGGAAATAGATGGCCGAAGACCGCCAGCAGTCCGGAGACAGCAATGGCCCATAACGGAAAATTAAAATAAAACCCGATAAAAACCAATAATGCCCCTTTCCCGGCATCGCCCAGGAAGGTCAGCAGAAAAGCGCGCTTGCCGATGACAGCACCCGCATTGCGTGCGCCAAGATTGCCGCTTCGCTCTTTACTGAGATCGACTCCTTTCCATTTACCGACGAGCCATGCGGTCATGAGCGTTCCGGCCAAATAGGAGAAAATAAAATAAATAAACATAGTGTTGCCTCCAATAATTGTTTCTATATATAAGTAAATCAGTTTTCCACCAGGAATGAAACACTCCATGAAAAAACCTTCCCGCTGACTGGAGCGGGAAGGTGAATAAACCAGATTATTTTAATGATGAAGCTTCAAACAGGTAGTCACAGATGACTCGCAAACCTTTGTCGAAGTTTTCAAGATGGAAATGTTCGTTTGGCGCATGGAAGTTTTCAGACGCCAGGCCGAAGCCCATCAATACGACAGGCCTTTCGAGGATTTCATCGAAAGCTGCAACGATTGGAATCGATCCCCCCATGCGGGTGAACGCTGTCGGCACGCCATAAATTTTCTCATAAGAGCGTCCGGCTGCCTGAATGGCAGGATGGTCGAATGGTGTCAGGAAAGGCTTGCCTTTATCGAATTCAGTGATTTCCACTGAAACGCCTGCCGGCTTATGAGCCTCGACATGTGCTTTCAATTTGGCGACAATATCATCCGGATCCTGATTCGGTACAAGGCGGCAAGTGATTTTGCTGCTGGCTTCTGCAGGAAGGACGGTCTTGATGCCTTCACCGGAGAACCCGCCAGTGATGCCGTTGAGTTCAAGTGTCGGACGGATCCATGTTCGTTCAACAAATGAATAGCCCTGTTCGCCATAGTCTTCTGTAATGCCGAGATCCCGCTTTTCATTGTCAAGATCGAATTCGAGGGAAGCGAATTCTGCGCGCTCTTTATCGGACACTGGCAGAACGTCATCGTAGAATCCTTCGACTTGAATGACTCCTTCTTTGTTGCGGAAGCTTTCCAGAATTTCAACGATGGCATGAAGTGGATTCTGAACAGCTCCACCGTATAATCCGGAATGAAGATCTCCTTTCGGGCCTTTCACATCAATCTGGATGCCTGCGAGCCCGCGCAAGCCATAGCACACTGCCGGTCGGCCAGGCCCTTGCATGCCGGTATCGGAGATGACAATGATATCAGCTTCAAGCGCTTCTTTATTTTTTTCGACATATGCCGGCAGACTTGGACTGCCGATTTCTTCTTCACCTTCGATGATGAATTTCATATTGACGGGAAGTTCTCCGTTCTGCTGCAGCAGAGCTTCAGCTGCTTTGATGTGCATGAAAGTCTGTCCTTTATCATCGCTGGCGCCGCGCGCGTAAAGTTTATTGTCACGAATCTGGGGCTCGAAAGGTGGAGATTCCCATAGATGCAGCGGGTCTACCGGCTGGACGTCGTAATGGCCATACACCAATACAGTCGGTTTGCCCTCTGCGTGGAGCCAATCAGCGTAAACGAGCGGATGGCCGCCGGTTTCATCGATTTTGACATTCTCAAGTCCCGCTTTCTCAAAAGCTTTGACCAGCCATTCAGCGGCAGTCTGCATATCTTCTTTATGTTCCGATAATGAACTGACAGAAGGAATCCGCAGGAATGTTTCCAGTTCTTCGAGATGTTCACTCCGGCGTTCCTGAAAATAGCGATCAATTTGTTTTGCTTCCATTTAAAAACCTCTTTTCATAAATTTCTTATTAATGGGAAAAGTATAACATAAGAAAGTGATTGTTTTCGACAGATGGAAAAACGCTGTGATATAATTATAATTACGGAAATAGCTCGTAAAAATTTGTGTTTTAGACACTGGAGGAAACAATTTTGTTTATAGCGTTGGGAATATTTTTAATGATGTCGTTCTTCTTATCGGGAAGCGAAACGGCATTGACTGCGGTTAATAGGATGAAGGTCCATCTTCGCGCGGAGCAGGGGGATGTAAAGGCACAGAACCTGCAGAAGTTAATTGCGAAGCCGGACCGGATGATCACTACCATATTAATCGGAAATAATATCGCCAATATCATGCTGCCGACACTGGTCACCATGATTGCTATTGATAGAGGATGGGAAGTCGGGCTTGCTACGGCAATTTTGACGCTCACATTGATTATCTTCGGTGAAGTGCTGCCAAAAACAATTGCGGCAACATTTTCTGATAAAGTCGCCTATATTGTTGGTCCTGTAATCTGGGTGCTTGTGGTTTTACTCAAGCCGCTTACATGGCTGCTCGCGCAGTTCACCAATATATTCATCCGCATCATTTCCAAAGGCCACGTCAAAGAAGCGACGATGACCAAGGAAGAATTGCGGACCATGGTTGATATCGCCTCGACTGAAGGTACTTTTGAAGAAGGGGAATCCGAACGCATCAAAGGAGTCCTGGATTTTCCGCATAAAGATGTCTCGGACGTCATGTCGGCACACCGGACAGATATTGTCGGGATACCGTTGGATTCAACCTACGAAGAAATCCGGGATCTGATCCTGGATTCATCGTACACGCGTTACCCGGTATATGAAGACAGCCTGGATAACGTAGTTGGCCTGTTTTATTCCAAGAAATTGATCGAATGGTCAATGAACCCGAATCTGACATTGCAGGAATTGATGGATGATAATCCATTATTCGTTGTACAATCTGTAAGCGTCGAGAAAGTTTTCAAAATGATGATGGCCAAGAAAAAACACATGGCAGTCATTTTGGATGAATACGGCGGAACGCTCGGTATTGTCACGCACGAAGACATTATCGAAGAAATGATCGGCCAGGATATAGAAGATGAAACGGATGAGGAAGATGACGAGCTGGTCTTTGTAATGACTGACACGACATTGTCCTGCCACGGCCGCCTGGAAATTGAAGATGTTAACGAAATGTTCGAAGTGGAAGTTCCGAACGACCATGATACCATCGCGGGATTTGTCATGCAGCAGCTTGGCCATGTGCCGGACGAAGGCGAACAATTCTCTTATGAAAATCTTCATGTCGAAGTGAACGAAATGGACCGCAATCGGATTGTCCGGTTGACGATCACCAAAAAAGATGAAGAAATTTTTGCGTAAAACCTGCCTGTGGGCGGGTTTTTTGTTTGTCTATATAAGAAAGAGTAGTTCAATAAAAATATTATTAAAGAAAGAATGAATCTTGCCTGACTCTATATAAGTTAAATTAAAGAGCTGCCATACCGCCCCGTTGCTAGGTGACTTATAGATATGTAGCAAAACAGCGAAGAATTGTCCGAAGCCTGCGAGGGCAATTCTTTGCGACGAAGCAGCGTAGCGATGCAACGGTTTTTCATGTCTCGAAGCTAGCGCAGCGATGCAGAGACAGGAGTACGGTTTTTGCAAGCAAGCTGGTTTGCGGAATATCGGCTGTTTCAAACGGCGTCGCTTTTCGGTGTCCAGACTTCGGCAGCCCAGCTCTTCGGGTCATAAGCCACTTTGGCTGTGAGACAAAGTACGCCGCTTTCCCAAATCGTCTTATGCCTTTCAGAGCTTAACGGGCGCCGTCGCTTTTCTTTATTACAACAATGTAAGGCAAATGAAAGCGGGAGCGATAGAGTGAAAGGTTCCTTTCCGGCACAATAAGGTCAAGAAGAAAAAACGGACGGAGGAACCGCTCATGGAAAGTTTATATACAGAATACAATCGCTACATTTATCATTTATGCCTGAAGCTGACGCGCAATAAGGTGGAAGCGGAAGACCTTATGCAGGAAGTCTGGCTGAAAGTGGTGCGTTATGAATCGTCAATCCAGGACGTAGACCATGTTAAAGCCTGGCTGACAACAATCTGTATGAATACTTTCCGTGATCGTTACCGCAAAAATGTACGCCGCAGCAAACACGTGCAGCAGCAGCCGGAAGGCCTGGATATTTCGCTGCTGGACCTGATCCCATCAGACACTGCAGGAGCTCCTGAAATATTGGAGCAGCAGGACGTCTCTGTTTTACTGCAAAATAAGATCTCGGAATTGGATGCGATTTACCGGACAACAATCGTCTATTTCTATGTACATCAGCTGTCATTGATTGAAATTGCTGAAGCGATGAAAGTATCGATCGGAACCGTCAAATCACGTCTTTTCCGCGGCAAGCAAAGGCTGAAGGATCTATTGCTTGAAGATGCGCAGACGCGTGAATATGTGTTGCCTGCATAATGCAGCAATTTTTTCTTCTATATAAATAGTGAATTGGGAGGTGTGCCAAAATCCGGCGCATCTTTTTTGTATGGAAAAACACAGTAACGAATCAAGAAGAAGGAGGAAAATAAAGTATTTTATTTATGGGAATCAATTTCATAAATCGCCCTTTTAAAAAGTGCAGACGATTTTTCGGATCATTTTTTCCGTTTTTTAAATTTAGGCAGCTGCTAAAGCGGCGTGCTTGGCGGC
>NZ_JBHTKI010000044.1:0-9775 GCF_042675885.1 Metaplanococcus flavidus
AGAGAAATTTTGGAAGACTGGCAAGTCTTTTTTTGTGCCTTTGCACAGTGCAGCGTTATGTACTTTTTCGTTTCATAACTCTGTACTTCTATATTGCACTACACAGGAGTCAGGATTTACACGTTCGAAAAATACATTGAATATTTTAATGAAAAATATTATTACTATATCACTTGGTTCAATCCTTTATTTTATTGTCGGATTTGCGCTTATGTTCGGCCCATCGGCTTTCGGCATGATTGGTACACAAGGGTTTGCACTTTTAGGGGATGCGGACATAGCGTTCTTCGTCTTCCAGGCAGTTTTTGCAGCAACTTGTGCAACGATTGTTTCCGGCGCTGTTGCAGAAAGGGTTAATCTATCGGCATATATTTTATTGACTGTCGCTATTACTGCAGTCATTTATCCGGTTGTCGGACATTGGGTCTGGGCAGACGGCTGGCTGGCAGGGCTTGGCTTTATCGATTTTGCCGGTTCAACTGTGGTTCACTTGACCGGGGCAGTTGCAGCATTTGTGGCAGCGTGGAAAATTGGACCCCGCATCGGTAAATACAACGGGAAGATTGTCAATTCGATTCCCGGGCATAATATTCCACTTGGCGCATTAGGAGTTTTTATCCTGTGGCTAGGATGGTTTGGATTTAATGGCGGCAGTACACTTGCAGCTGATCCGGAGCTTGTGCCATCGGTGATTGCCAACACTTTATTGGCGGCTTCTGCAGGTGTTCTTGCAACCGCAGGATATACACGTTTCAAATACGGACAAATTGATCCTTCGTTAACGTTGAACGGTGCACTTGCAGGGCTTGTCGGAATTACAGCCGGCGCAGCGAATGTCTCATTTATCGGAGCCATTGCAATCGGTTTGGCAGCTGGCGTTATCATGACAGAAGCTATTCGATTGCTGGATTCAAAAATCCGCATCGACGATCCGGTCGGAGCCATCTCGGTCCACGGCATCGCCGGAATTTGGGGTACACTTGCAATCGGATTGTTCGATACTTCGGGAGGCTTGCTCTATGGCGGAGGCGCAGAAATCCTCGGCATTCAAACGGTAGGTGTCCTTGCAGTAGTTTTTTGGACTTCAATTGCAACAGGACTTGTGCTCGGAGCCATCAGCCTGTTTATACCTCTTCGCGTTTCTGCTGAAGAAGAGGAAAGCGGACTGGATTTCGCAGAGCACGGTTCGCAAGCATATTCTATGGATGAAGTTCTGCAAGGATCTTCTGGTGCAGGAGATTCTTTCGCCAACCGCCTCAACCAGTTAGGCGACCATGTCGAAGTCCAGAAATCCTGAATAATATTTTATGATAAACAGAGAAAGGGCGACCGCTTAAACAGCGTCGCCCTTTCTCTGTTCCAATTTATTCAACGTCTTCTTCAATTCTCTTTTTAAATTTCTTTTCCCGCATCTCATACCATATGGCTACAGCCACAAACAGTGAGTAGCCGGCAAACCACCCTGCCATTACATCCGAGAAGAAATGCACACCGGCGGCCAATTGGGACAGTCCGACCAGCACCACCACGAACACCGCGAGCAGCCAGATTATCCAGCTCACATATCTGGATGCCATGTGATCGGTTAAGAAATAAGCCAAAGTAAAGAAGAATAATAAGCCAAGCATCGCATGGCTGGACGGATACCCGAAAGTTTCCAGTCCGCGCGGAAGATCCGGCCGTTCCTCGACGAAAAAGTATTCCATCAGCTCATTCAAGGCATTGCCGACTCCAACAGTAAGAAAGACAAAGAACATCCCCCTGAAATTTTGCCTCATCACCCACAGGTAAACGATCAGACCCAGGCTGGCCACGAAAATAACCCGGCGCTCCCCAAAAACCGACAGCATCTCCAGCCCGAACATGCCGTGGAGCACTTCCATCGAACTCACATCAAATTCCAAAATTCCATCGTTCGTATAACTCGTCAAGATTGCAAAAAAACCGATCAAAGTCGCCATTCCCAGTGGATAGAATAGACGTTTGATAGCCTTCACCCTCTTTCTTCAGTATATTCAGTTTATCATAGAAGACTTTCCTGTTCCTTCTATATGAAACAGAAAAAGCGAACCGAATCTTCCTTATCTTATTGAGAAAGAAAATCGATATTGCGCAAAACAACTGCGCTTGCCTGGGGGGGCTCGCGCTGAGCTAACTCGGTCTCGTTCCACTTCGCCCGAGTGGATCTCAGCACTTCGCTTAGTCCCCCGGGCGTCTTCGCTGTTTTGCTCCATATCTCAGATTACTTTCTATAAAAGGCTAAAAATTTAAGTTTATATTGTAAAAGTTAGTCACAACCTTTTTTAGACAAAATTGAATGAAGCGGAAGGCGGCGAAGGGCAAAGATGTGCTCCTGCATCGCTTCGCTAGCTTCGTCGCAAACGATTCCCGCAAGCGCGAACCGCTTCCAGCAGGAAATCGAGCGAATCCTGAGACCCCACAGTGAGCGTAGCGAGCGAGGAGGCTCAGGCCGCTCCCTGCGGAACGCGTCCGCCTAGAGCGAAAAGATTAAAAAATCTTCTTTTTTGTAATATTGTAAAATAAAAAAGCGATCCGTAAATTCGGATCGCTTTTTCTGATATACATTACTTATGTGTGTACATGGTAAGTGCTTTGAGTGACTTCGATTATATGATCGGGTTTCGGCTTGCCGATTTTCGCTTTGTGGCCAGCGATATGGTCGGGATGCTTCTCCCAATTCTTCCAGTCCTCTTTCGATTCCCAGCGGACATACAGGACCACTTCTTCATCACCGCGGCGAACATCCTTCTCCAGGATGGCGCGGTCAATAAAACCAGGCTGCTCAGCTAATTTGTTCTGACCCGCAAAACGATCTAACACAATCTGCGAAGTCCCTACTTTTACAACAAAGGTTTTCATTTGCACGAACATGTTTTGGTTCCTCCTAAAAAGTGAACTAAGATACTTTTCGTTTTAATACTATTGAAAAATTATTCGAAAGCAGACTGGATCGCTTTCACCATTTCGCTGACTGATTGTAATCCGCCGCCAGACAGATACCAGTAGTCAGGGTCAAGGTAGATGATTTTTTCTTCTTTATAAGCAGTTGTTTTTTGCACCAATTCATTTTCAAGCGAATCTTTGGCACTTGCATCCGCGCCGACTGCAGCATTGCGGTCAACAACAAACATCATATCCGGATTGGTTTCCAGAATGTATTCAAATGAAATGCTTTGTCCGTGAGTTGAAGCTTCGATTCCTTCGTCAGCCTGTTTTACACCAAACACATCATGGATGATACCGAAGCGTGAAGCTGCTCCGTATGCACTCACTTTGCCTTCATTTGCCAACACGATCAATGCTTCTTCATCAGTTGCGCTCGCTTTAACATCTTCAATCTGAGTTTCGATTGCAGCCAATTCTTCTTTCACTTCATCTTCTTTCCCGAAGATTTCACCAAGTGTCGTCATATTGCCTTCAAACGATTCCATGTATTTCGTTGTATCCACGCCCAAGTGAACTGTCGGCGCGATATCGGTAAATTCTTCGTACATAGCAGCCTGACGACCTGAAATGATGATCAGATCCGGCTTCATGGCGTGAATCGCTTCGAAATCGGCTTCTTTCAACGTCCCGACATTTTCGTATTTTTCAGCGTCAGCAAATTTTTCCAGGTAACCCGGAATGTTCCCCTGAGGCACACCGGCAACCGCTTCGATACCCAGTTTGTCCATTGAATCAAGGATTCCGAAGTCGAATACGACTACTTTTTCAGGATTTTTGCCAACTTTTGTTTTGCCCAGTTCATGAGTTACTGTTACCGTTTCAACTTCCTCTTCTTTCGTATCCGCTGAGGCAGTGTTTGTATCTGCTGCTTCTTTATCCGCACCACAGGCTGCAAGGAAAGCCACCATCATTAATGTGAATGCGATCAATAATAATTTTTTCATATTATTCGAGCTCCTCTTTTTTTAAGAATTGAAATACACACAAATCCGGCAATTGTCCATTTGCCGAATCGGAATATCCATATCGTAGATTTCTTTTAAAGCTGCACTTTGGATAATTTCTTCTGTCGGCCCATCTTTTACGACACGGCCATTTTTCAAAGCAACAATCCGGTCCGAGTAGACGGATGCGAAGTTGATGTCATGCAACACGATAATGACAGTTTTGCCGAGTTCATCGACAAGCCTGCGCAGAATTTTCATGATCTGGACGGAATGTTTCATGTCCAGGTTATTCAATGGCTCATCGAGCAGGACATAATCCGTGTCCTGGGCAATGACCATGGCAATAAATGCACGCTGGCGCTGGCCACCGGATAATTCGTCCAAATAGGAATGTTCCATTTCTCCAAGATCCATATATTCAATCGCCTGGTCGACCATTTTCTCATCTTCATCATTCAAGCGCCCTTTGGAATAAGGGAAGCGTCCGAATGATACCAATTCACGGATCGTCAGCCGGACGTTCATAAAGTTCGATTGCTTTAAAATGGAAACCCGTTTCGCTAATTCACTGGATTTCATTTTTTTCGTATTCGTGGCATCAATCAAAACTTCACCGGTATCTGCATCCAGGAGCCGGCTGATCATTGACAGGAGTGTGGATTTCCCGGCACCGTTGGGTCCGATGAAAGATGTGATCTGGCCGCGCTGGATATTCACCGAGACATTTTCCACGACTTGTTTTTTTCCGTAAAGTTTTGTCAGTTCGCGTACTTGGATCATTTAGCCCGACTCTCCTTTAATAACAGATAGATGAAGTAAACTCCGCCGATGAAGTTGATGATGACGCTTAGTGTCGTGTTGAAAGTAAAGATCCGTTCCACTACCCATTGGCCTCCAACCAGTGCAACGATGCTGATAACAATTGCGCCAGTCAGCAACACTGAATGTTTGTACGACTTGAAAAATTGATAGGACAGATTCGCCACAATCAGCCCGAAGAATGTAATGGGGCCGACAAGGGCTGTGGCGATGGCGATCAACACCGCGGACAGGATGAGCATATGGCGGACAATGGAATCATAATTGACTCCCAGATTCACCGCAGTATCCCGGCCGAGCGACAGCACGTCAAGCGATGGGTTATGCTTCCAGGCAAATGCGATCAATAGAACGATGATGACCAGAGACAGCCAGACCAGGTCTGAGTTGACGTTATTGAAACTCGCAAACATCTGGTCCTGGACGATCTGGAATTCATTCGGATCGATCAATACTTGCAGGAAGGTAGAAATGCTTCCAAAAAATGTGCCGAAAATGATGCCGATCAACAACAGGAAATAAATCGGCTGGTTCCCTTTCTTAAACAGAAGGTGGTAGAACAACAAGGCGAAAACGACCATAGCCGCAATCGACAGAATGAAGTTCACCTGCCGGTTCATGATGCTGATGTGGTCGGAACCGAGGAAGAAAATCAGCAAAGTCTGGAGCAGCATATAAAGTGAATCGAGCCCCATGATGCTTGGGGTAAGGATCCGGTTATGCGTGATGGTCTGAAAAACCACCGTCGCATAGGCGATCGCTATCCCCGTCAGCACCATGGCGAATACTTTGACGCCGCGCCTTGGCAATGCATAGTCGAAACTTCCGTTCAGGTCATGGAAGAGATACATTCCACAAGCGGCCAGAGCCAGCCCAAGCAATATAAACATTTTATGTAAATCACGCATACGACTTCCTCCTAAACAACAAGAAGAGGAAGATGAAGCTTCCAATGACACCGACCATCAGGCTGATGGAAATTTCATACGGGTAAATCAAAACTCTCCCCAGAATATCGCACAGCAGCAAGAAGATGGCTCCAAGCATTGCTGTATGCGGCAATGTTTTTTGTAAATGATCGCCTTTGAAAATTGAAATGATGTTAGGGATGATCAAGCCGAGAAACGGGATGATCCCCACTGTCAAAACGACTGTCGCTGTAATCAGCGCTACAAGCACCAAACCGATGTTCACGATGCTGCGGTATTTCAGCCCCAGGTTCTTGGAAAAATCCTCGCCCATTCCTGCAACCGTAAAGCGGTTGGCGTATAGATAAGCGATGATAAATACCGGAACACTGATGTAGAGCAGTTCGTAGCTGCCTTTCATGACCATCGAGAAATCGCCTTGCAACCAGGCGGACATATTCTGTATGACATCCGCGCGGTAAGCGAAAAATGTTGTGATGGATGACAGGATATTCCCGAACATCAAACCGACCAAAGGAATAAATATCGCATCTTTGAATTTGATGCGGTTGAGAATCTGCATAAAGAGGAACGTTCCCGCAAGCGCAAATGCGAAAGCTACAGCCATCTTCTCAATCATCGATGCATTCGCGAACAGCAGCATCGAGACGAGAATGCCAAGCCTTGTAGCATCAAGTGTGCCTGCGGTTGTTGGTGACACAAACTTATTGCGGCTCAATTGCTGCATGATGAGTCCTGCCATACTCATCCCTGCACCCGCCAGCAATATCGCGACCAGCCTTGGCAGACGGCTGATCAGGAAAATCTGTGTTTCTTCCGATTGGAAATCCAGCAGATCCAAAGGACTGATACTGCTAACTCCGACAAACAGAGAGATGAAAGACAGTATGATTAATGCCGGTATTAAATAACGTTTTTTCATAGCTGACCCTCATCCGTGTTCAATAAAAAGAAATTGATTGATTATGAGATTGATAATCATTATCACTTACTCACAAATCTAAGTATAACAGTCCGAAAACAAGAGTCAACGAATAAATGAGAATTATTTTCAATTAGGTTTGATTTTCCATTATTTGGTGAAAGTTCGTCAAGTGTTGCGCAAAAAAAAGAACATGTCAGGAGACATGTTCTTTTCCCATATTCTTATGAATTTTCTTCAGTCTGCTCCAGAACTTCGTCCGGAACAGTAATGGCGTCGATTTCATCGTATTGGCTGTAAGTGGTCTGGATATCGGATACTATGTTCATTGTATCTCCTTCGATATTCAAGTCCATATCCATTTTAATATTCATACTGTTTGTTAAAAACGTCTCTTTATCAATAAAAACTTCATAGCTTGCCGACTGGATTGTCATGTCCTCGAGAAACCTCTGCGCCTCGATTTCCATTTTCCCGAGCGTTCCTTCCATCTGCTCATCAAGCAGGGCTTTAAACTCTTCTCCCGTAGCATCCAATTTCAAAATATATTCATCCGCTGACTGCTCAAAAACAAAGTCATCCTGAAACGCTTGCAGCTGCTCCAACTGCTCGGAAGGATCAACTGAATCCTGGCTTATTAAATCCTCCATGCCCACCAGGCTGTCCTCCGGCATTTTTATCCACATGTCCATTGTAGGTTCATATGTGAAAAGTCCTGCTTCGGTATAATACATTTCTGTAGCCATCGGATTTTCATTTTGGATATCTTCAGAAACGATCGAAGTTTCTGCTGTCTGATAAAATGCCAGCGGTTCTCTCGTCATATCCATACCCAGATCCACGGTCATTTCCATCTCCATGCCCTCTTCACCCATCGCCATTAATTGATCGGTCAAAACGTCTGCATGCAAACTTGAAACTTCATCAGTAGCTTCAGCCGAACGACTGAAAACTTCCTCTAAAGTTAAACCGCTGGTGTCTGATGCATTCTCCTTTTCGGAATCGTCTGCAGGCTGTGCCGTTTCCCCGCACCCTGACAAGGTGAAAGCAAGTGCTCCTGCCCCCATAAAAGTCATCCATTTCTTCAAATCGTTCACCCTTTCAAGTTGCTCTGTTAGTTATTAGTACGAAGAAAACAGCAGAAAGTTTCAATAAATAGTTCAATTCCCGAAATTCCAATCGTTTATTCCAAGGTTTTGGATTATACTTTTCATTGTGAGAAAAAATATTGCAGCAATCAGCCCATATTTATCCGGACTGTACAACAAAATACAAGAGGTGGATTCTTTGAATTTAAAGCATTTTTTCAAGTATTACAAACCGCATAAGCGGCTGTTCATCATTGATTTCTCCAGCGCAGTAATTGTCGCTATCCTTGAATTGGCCTTTCCTGTGGCTGTTCAATATTTTATCGATGAATTGTTGCCAAAAGGCGAATGGAATACAATCGTTACAGTGAGCCTGCTCTTGCTGGCAGTCTTCCTGATCAGCACTTTCCTTCAATACATCGTCAGTTATCTTGGTCATAAACTCGGCATCAATATTGAAACCGATATGCGGGAAGAATTGTTCACCCATGTGCAACGCCAGTCTTTCCGCTTTTTCGACAATATTAAAACCGGCCATATTATGAGTCGCATCACGAATGATTTATTCGATATCGGCGAGCTTGCCCACCACGGCCCGGAAGATTTCTTTATCGCCATCATGACCTTCTTCGGCGCATTCGGCATCATGTTCTGGATTAATCCGAACCTGGCGCTTGTTACGCTGATCGTCGTTCCGTTTCTGGTTTGGCTGATCACTTATTGCAATATCAAGATGAATTATGCGTGGAGCAGTATGTACGGAAAAATCGCAGACGTCAATGGGCGCGTGGAAGACAGTGTTTCCGGCGCGCGTGTTGTTCAATCGTTCACTAACGAAGAATTTGAAATTGGCCGTTTCAAAAAAGACAATGGAAGTTTCCGCATCGCCAAGATTGCAGCTTACAAAGTTATGGCTGCCACACATTCCAGCATCTATATGATGACACGCTTTCTGACATTAATCGTTCTTGTGTACGGTGCATGGCTGAACTACCAAGACGAGTTGAGTTACGGCGAACTGGTCAGTTTTGTACTGTTCCTGAATGTGTTGATCAAACCGATCGATAAAATCAGCGCGTTGCTCGAATTGTATCCGAAAGGCATGGCCGGCTTCAGCCGCTTCCGCGATCTGATTGACCAGGATCCGGATATCGTCGACAAAAAAGGGGCAAAGCCAATTACGGGCCTGCAAGGCAATATCACCTTCGACAATGTTCACTTTGGTTATGATGAACACAAAAAAGTCCTTAATGGCATCGACCTGAATTTGCGGGCTGGTGAAACAATCGCGTTTGTCGGACCATCCGGCGCCGGTAAAACGACTATCTGTACGTTGATTCCCCGCTTTTACGATATCCAGCAAGGATCGATCGCCATTGATGGCATCGATATCCGGGACATGACGAAGCATTCGTTGCGCTCCCATATCGGTATCGTGCAGCAGGATGTCTTCCTGTTCACTGGAACGATCCGTGAAAATATTGCATACGGAAAGCAAGGCGCAAGCGACGAGGAAATTCTCGCGGCCGCCCGTAAAGCCCATTTGGAAGACTTCGTCAATAAACTGCCGGCAGGCTATGAAACCCAGATTGGGGAACGCGGTTTGAAATTATCAGGCGGCCAGAAGCAACGGCTCGCCATTGCACGCATGTTCCTGAAAAATCCGCCAATCCTGATTTTGGATGAAGCCACTTCCGCCCTCGATACGGAAACGGAACGCGTCATCCAGGAAGCATTGTCCGAGCTTGCGGAAAACCGCACAACATTGATCATTGCGCACAGGCTTGCAACAATACGCGATGCAGACCGCGTAATCGTGGTAACCGAAGACGGCATCGCCGAACAAGGCGCTTACAACGAACTGCTTGAATACGACGGCATCTTTGCAAATCTGCACCGCATTCAGTTTCAGCAGTAGCCTAGAAAAGCGACAGCCAAAGTGGCTTATGACCCGAAGAGCTGGGCCGCTGGAGTCTGGACAATAAATAAAAGGCGCGACCTAGACTGACATAGCGATTTGAGACACATATAAAACACCATCTTTAGGCTGCTTGCGCCCCAAATTCTTTGGGTGTCAGGTAGCCTAATTTTTCTAGGATCCGG
>NZ_JBHTKI010000045.1:0-10908 GCF_042675885.1 Metaplanococcus flavidus
AAAATGAAAAAACTAATTGAAAGTCAACTACAGCTTTGGATTGGCGGTCTGCCCAGTTACATCAAGGCTTATTTGCCAATTTCACTCTGCGAAAGTTGAGTAAATTAATAATACCAAAGGGAACGTATGTTTGCAATAAGTACTTTATTAATTATATTGAATTTACAAAACTATTGTAGCCGATATTCCGCAAAACAGCTTGCTTGCCTGGGGGCTCGCGCTGAGCTAACTCGGTCTCGTTTCACTTCGCCCGAGTGGATCTTGCACTTCGTCGGCATTCGCCTGCTCCCCTGGGCGTCTTCGCTTTTTTGCTCCATATCTAGGCGTTACCTAATGCCGAAGCACTGTATAAATGCTAATTCCTTAATTCAACATACTCATTCAGAATTTTTTTTCATAGAGAATGGTCTATGTATTCATCTACAATAAAAAACTCGTTTGGGCGCCTACTTTGCCCAAACGAGTTTTGATCAATCATCTACTATTAAATATCCAACTCATATTGCTTTACGATATTCTCAAGTTTCAACGCTTTTGTCATATCTCCCTGGATTTTCAGCTTACCGGTCATGAAAGCAGTCATGCCATTCAACTTTCCTGCCAGGAATTTATGGAAGTTATTTGCGGACATGATCAGCGTGCAGTTGGGATCAGCTTCAGCATTCTCTAAAACTTTCGCATTGCCGTCTTTCAACTCCATTTGATAAGTCTCCCCGTCAATCTCAAATTGGTAAACCGTATCCATGCCTGAAATCGGCTCCGGATTGCTGTTGATTTCTTTTTCAATCTGTTTCATCGTTTCAGTTAATGTGGACAACGCCATCTCTTTTCATCCCCTTTAAATTTGTTAAGCCATCAAAAATCCGCCGTTGACTTGGATGCATTCACCGTTGACGAAGCTCGAGTCATCCGATGCCAGGAAACGTGCCACTGATGCCACTTCTTCCGGTTTTCCGAGTCGGCCTGCGGGTGTCAGCATCAATGCCATCATCTGAATGTTTTCCGGCAGATCCTTCGTCATCTCTGTATCGATTTGTCCCGGTGCAATTGCATTCACCGTTATATTTTTCCCGCCGTTTTCCTTCGCCAATGTTTTGGTGAAGCCAAGAACGCCGGCTTTTGAAGCACTGTAATTTGCCTGCCCCGCGTTCCCCCAGCTTGATACTGAGGAGATATTAACAATCTTGCCATACTCCTGCTTTCGCATCTTCGGTATAACCGCCTGGCATGTATGGAACATCGAGGTCAAATTGACATCCATTACGGAATGCCATTGCTCTTCAGTCATCTTATGAAAAATGGCATCACGGGTGATCCCGGCATTATTGACAAGAATGTCGATCGTTCCGAAACGGCTGTAAATTTCCTCGAAGACCCGTTTCACTTGTCCTCCGTCAGTCACATCACATTCAAATGTGGCAAGCTCATCTCCTGCCTCACTCCACCGCTTGTTCAGTTTTTCTGCATTGACGTCGATTACTGCGACTTTCACTCCCTCTGCAAGGAAACGTTCAACAATCCCCGCTCCAATGCCTTGGGCTCCTCCAGTCACCACAGCAACTTTGTTTTCCAATTGGCTCAGTCCCCTCTTCCTCTCTATCTGCTGATAAAACCTTATAAAAATAGGCACCTCATACCATTTCTATTCAAAACTGTCTGATTCCTCCTTTTTCCCTAAATTTTCTGGTTTCTTGCGGATTGTTATTATGCTATTTGTTTCAGTACTATTGCTCTTCACTTAATTCCATATTCATAAAAAAGTAAAAATTTTTGTATTATGCTACCTTTTATTTCGCAACTTTGATTTCTGCATAAAATTATTCTGTCTATTTTCTTTTTAACCATATTGGTCACCAAATTAAGTCGTTGTTCTATTGGTGATTAATCAGTATACGCCGATTTTTAGAACTGAATAGTCGAATCATAACGCCATTGAAATAGAAGCCGGCGACTCCAGCGGGAGCAGCGGCTAAGTGGCTGAGGCCGTGCTCGCGGAACGCGGTCCGGCTGGAACGGAACATACAAAAAGCTGATGAGGTTTCTCGACAGACTGAAAAGGCCTTCTGTTCAAACAGAAGGCCTTTTCTTAGTTTGTTGCTTTTTTATTGTTTGCTTTGTCGTTTTTTCCTACTTTGCGGATATCCGCCAAAATCAATGCACCGATCAACAACAAGCCGAGATAGCCGACTGCTGGATAGAGCCAGTTGACTAGAGATGTAAAGCCGAAGAAGCTAAGAGCAAAAGCAATGAGTCCTGCAATGATGACGAAAATACGGTATTTCTTAGTGCCGATTTCCGTAAAACGGGCAGAAAATGATAAAAGCATGCTGACCGCTGTATTATAGATCATTGCGAAGATGACGACTGCCATGATAATGCCGAGTATTGGTGAAATATCATCGCCTATGGCAAGCATCGGAAGATCTGCTCCTCCGACAACATCCACTTTCGCAAATATCGCCACATAACTGAGCAGGATAAGGAAGCCGAAGCCGAGTCCGCCGATCAAGCCCCCACGGGCAGCCACTTTCTCATCTTTTTCAGCGCCACCCATGACGAGCGACATCGAGGCCCTAGCGCAATTGCAAGTGATACATAGTTGATTGCCGATAATAGCCAGTTCGGTGTTGCCGACAGCTGCTCTTTGGCCACCGGGTCCAGTGAACTGAAACTGCCCTCCATCGTCATAACACTATAGACGGCGATTCCTACGACCATCAAGATCAAGAATGGCGTAATGCTGGAAATGACGGTGATGACTTTTTTTACGTTCATCATGATTGTCACGATGACCAGCACGATCATGATTCCGCGCCCGAATGCTGGAGCTAGGTTGAACTGCTGGGAAAAAATTGAGCCGGCCCCGGCAATCATGACGACCAAAATACCGAATAAGGTTAAAATCAAGGTATAGTCAATCACTTTGCCGAGCCATTTCCCACTGATGCGGTAGACGACATCTTCATGGGACGTCGTTTGCATGCGGCTTCCAAGACGCGTCAGAATCATTCCGATATAACCGAATAGCGCGGTCGCTACAAGAACGCCGCCAAGCCCCCAATAACCGTAGCTTGTATAATATTGCAAAATCTCTTGTCCAGAAGCGAAACCGGCGCCGACGACAATCCCAATAAAGGCACTGGCTATTTTTAAGCTTCTTTTCATAAAACCCTCTCCTTTTTCTTGTTGTCCTTACACTTAGGTGATTCACACAGGTACTTTTTATATAGATGATTTTTCATATCCTTAAAAGAGGTATCATCAAACAATTCTTTGCTTTTCTGTTCGCTTTCCCTTGCTTTCTCCGGATTTACCACTTATTCTTCCTTATTAGTAACGCATGCTGAAAAGGCGGTGAGAGCAGTGTATTTAGGGGGAATCTATTATCACCATTTCATCCATGATAAAATTGGTGTCGGTCATTCGTGATCTCACTCCTGAGTTTTTCTTTGGTCGGAAAATACATTTAGAGTGTACTACTAATGGCTTTTTCAGTTGTCCAGCTTATTTTACAATCGGCGAAATCAATACCGTAGAATACTTGCGATTTTAATTTAAATACCTTTTAATCTCTTGGCAAGACAAACCGATCGTAAAAGTACACGTATACGAACAATACGAACAAAAGGAAGGAGAGAAACTTGAAACCAAGTTTCTCTCCTTCCATAAAACGTTATATGTTAACTGATTTTATTAAACCTGCTCTTCTACAAACGCATACGTTGCTTTAAGTAAATTCCTTCACAGTGATTTATGCTTCCTTCTCATTCTTTTTCCATTTCACATAACTGATAGCGCTCTCTAATAAGGCTAAGAGTATGAAAATAATTCCTATTACCATATATTCATTTGTAGTTAAATCACCATACCAATAGATAGCAATATACAGTACAAGTATAAATGGAATCACCCATAGGGAACGGATAAACCTTCTTCTATCACTTAATTTATATCCGTTAAAAACAAATCCTTTATCCTTTTTTTCTGCGTCTTTATATACAACCGACATGATCACATGAACTATTAAAATTACGATCACTGGTCCGATGAAAAACTGTATAATATCCAATATTTACCTCCTTTTTTAATTGAGCTTTTAATACATTTCTAGTATTAGTAAGTTTAGTACGCTATAGAAAAGAATTTTCTTTTTACAATAATTGTAACATAATTTCCCATTACTTTATTCTAAAAGTTAAAATCGAAATTTCTTTCAACCCTTCCAAAAGATTCCCCTTTTAAAAGAAAAAAAGAAAGATGAGTTGCTGTCAACAGCTTCATCTCTCTTTTCCTACTTATGCAGCTTCCGATAACCTACTGATATGGAAACCAAAATATATTTTATAATGTAAATTGTCAACTCAAGTCGAACGTGGCAAGAAATTCATGAATACCTCAAATGGCGTATTGTAATTCAGTACTTTCCGGGGGACCTGATTGAATACTAGGAGAAAGTCCATGATCTCCTTCTGGGTCATCCGGCTGAAGTCGGTTCCTTTTGGATAGGTGCGGCGAACACGGCCATTGCTGTTTTCGTTGGTGCCGCGTTGGCCCGGCACGCCAGGATCGGAAAAGTAAACGGGAATTTCCAGTGCCTTTTCCACCTCGACCCATCCGTGAAATTCCTTGCCCCGGTCGGCGATGATGGATTTCACCACTTTCTTTGGCAGGTTTTTCAACACATGGATGATTGCCTGCGCTGTTTCACTTGCCGTCTTCGCAGCCAGCTTGTAGATAATCTCAAACCGGGTGGTGCGTTCAGTCAATGTGAGGATCTGGCTCTTGTGCGACTTGCCGATGACGGTATCGACTTCCCAATGTCCCACCTGGCTTCGTGGCGCCAGACGTGCATGAATCTTTTTCAGACGGGGCATCTTGCCTCGCGTCTCCACTTCATTGTTCTTTAACTTTCTCCCTTTGCGGATCAGAAGCTTTTGGGAAAGCTTGAACAGGCCGAGTGCAGCGTACCGGTAGATGCTCGAGACACTGATAGGAAAGGGTTTCTTATGCGTTTTCCAGTACCGTCCAACGATGCTTTCGGGCGACCAGCCCATCTTCAGTTTGGACAGGATATAATCGACGTCTTCTTGATTAACCGATCGTCTGGAGCCGCAGTTTTCACGTTTAGCCTCGTAATCAGCCTGTGCCAAAAGGGCGTTATACGGCTTACATCGTTTCAACTCATAGTTGATGGTGCTTTTACTTCGTTTCAACTGTTTCGCCATGTAGGACAGCGATTTCTCTTCCAGGCAATAACTCTCGATTAGCACACGTTCCCGTGATATAATTTGGGCATAGCTCATTTGGGGACACTCCTTAGTTGATTCGCGTTAACTACTGTGTACCCACTTGAGCTATTTTTATTTTTCTAACCGTTCGACTTAATATGATAATCTACATAATCAAGTCATTTACTATCTTTAATTGAACCGATTTCTGCGTTTTTCTAACAAAAATAAAACAAAATAAATCGCAAGGCAAGACACAACGATAATGATAAAAGAATTGTGCACAAGATTAATATCAATATCATTAATACTTTGGTAAGCGACCCCGTCTCTATCGTGTCTATTAATTTGCCAACCATTATATTCAAGTGTGAAGAAGGAAATAACGATTCCTAAGATGGTTCCCCCAATAATTGAAATCCAACCTTTTTTCATTATTTTCACTCCTTCAATTTTATTGCCTTAACGATAAATTCATTTATCAGTAAATAACGCAATAAAAATTGAACCGAAGTATAATCACTTTTCGACCTCACAAAGTCTAAAAAATTAAAAGAAAAAAAGCACTGCCACTCCGCGATTTCAGTTTTTTTAAAAACCTTGCGAACTGCGGTGCTTTTAATTTTACGATGAAACATAAACGAACTGATTTAGAAAAAACAGTATTATTTCTCTAGGATTACAATTCTTTCTGAAATGGAATTATCTTTTGCTTCTTTATCTGCAAATTCCCAAACAGCTACTTTATAACCTTTCTCTAGCTCTCCATCAAATGTAGTGGCATTTGAGAAAAACATATGCATATTATTTCCTGTGTCATTTCTATTCGTTTTCATAGCTTCTTCTTTTGTGACGTCACTCTTTACAAAAATGACTTGGTCTTCTTCTAATACTTCTACAATATAACCAATCACTACTGGCTCTTTAGAAATAATTTCAGTTGCAGGGAATGGTCCAGTTTCTGAGTTTGCACTAGCCGAGCACCCCGATAAAATTAATATCAATGCGATCGACGTTAATAAAATGTAATTTCTCAAATCATCCCTCCTTATCTTTATTCTTATACGTAGTATACGCATAACTCTTTAAAGAGATTCATTATTCAAAAAATACCCCGATGCGGAAACTTTGAATTACCAAAATTTCTCACGAAATAGAATGCGAGTTTGGTTCTGATTGCTGTGCGAATTAAGATGCGGTTTTGTATTTTAATATGATGTTTAATTGATGCTAAAACTGTTGCGATTTAAAATGTTATTTGTAATTTTATACCAGTCAACCGAACGGGTTACTTATAAAAAAAGTATCTGTTCTTACTTTGGAACTTCTCATATTCCCTCATATGTTAACCTAATCATTTTACGTAAGGTTTAGTTTCCAGTGATTTATCTACATGTTCTGAATCAGTCTTTTTCTGCTGACCGCTTTTGGAGATGTTCGCTTTTTTACCAGTAAAAAGCATTCCTACTAGCAATAGAAGAACCGTTGAACCTAAGAGCACCAGACTCCCGGTCATCACATTCAGATATTGAGCATCTAACAAAGTCCCTAATTCCCCGTTTGCCACTTTATTGGTTTGCAGATAAGTGAACGGCGACCACTGGGCCATACCCGTCAAATAGTATTTGCTCAGCACGAATCCTCCCGATCCTATCAGCAGTGTCAGCGCAAATGACGTAAAGGTATTCTTAAGAAATAGCGATAAGAAATTCGCCAATACCAGGAAAAACAGGAGAACAAACAGAAACAGTATGGTGCTGTTCACTAAATAAGTGCCCAACGGAATGAAATGGAAGCCAAGCCCACGAGAAAGCATTCCTGCGTAATCAGCTGTCAATGTCACACTTTCTGCATCGTAGTAAAGAACAGGATAATTCCAATCGCCCAAACGGTTAAATAGCGTGCCAACCAATACCAGCAGCCCAAATAAAGAAATACAGCTGATGGCTGCAACCATAATAGAATGGAGGGTTTTCCCCATAAAAATAGTTCTTGCCGCCAGCGGTTGCGTTTGAAGAAAATCCAATGTCCGCTTCTTCCCTCTTTCAGAAGCAAATCCGCCTGCCAACACGAACAGCAGCAATGCCAAAGGCACAAAATAGACGTAGTTTTCAAAAAACAGGTAGAAAGAATACAAGCCGCTGTCATCAATTTTCCGGTTTTCTTCTTCCCACTCCAGACGGTACTTTTCAGAGGGCCATCCATCAGCAGTATGCATCGTTTGAATATATTCGCCGGATAAAACAGGTTGGATATTTTTTTCCATTAACCATTTTTTCTCCTCTAACGCCACATCCATTGTGAACTGGCCAATGATCTGAGGCCATGAACTTCCGACCACGGCAAGGTAATCAAACTCATTATTGTGGACCTGGTTTATGAAAAGCTGGTATTCATAAAAAGCGTCCCAATTGTCTTCCTGATAGCCGGCGATTGCGTCCGCCGCTTTGTTTTTCCAATCCGTATTGAAGGTAATCATACTTTCAGTACGGGCGATTTGATCTTTTAAGCTGGGAATAATCATTTCGTCATTCTCTTTTTCGGCGGCTCGAAGCGCCTCTTTCAAAGAAGCAGCACTTTCTTCAAACTGAGGAATGAAGTTATTTTCCATCCCTGCTGTAAACTGGTTTAATTCCTCTAAGTAAGCCTCCTCTTTTTGATCTGTCAATTGGGAAATTCCCCAATACCCCATTCCCAGGAATAAGACGAGCAGAATCATGACTTTCTGGAACATTCCTTTTCGACGGAGTTTTCGCCATTCGAACAGCAGCACACTCGTTAAACCGGCCGAAGTTGCTGGCATTCTACCTTTTCCGAATGGCTTGTGATTTGTTGATCGTTGAAATGCACTTGCATCCTTTTCCGGCAGCGTTATTAAAAGGGTCAGGAAAATGACACTCCACAGGATTGCAGACATCAGGTACATCCAGTCTGTAGTTTGAGGTACCCCTCCCAATATTTGCTGGAACTGGAACAAGTGGAACGGATTAAATGCTGACTGCAGTAACGGTACCGACTGAGTAACAGTGAGACCTGTCAACAGGACAAAAAATACTGCAATGTTCAAGGTAAAAGAATTCTTGATCCAAACACTCAGGAATAGACACAGGCTGAATCCTACAAGCACGGCTGCGAAAAACAGCAACAATGCTCGAATGAGAAAACTGAATGACGAAAGAATTGCAAATTCCCCATCTCCTGTCAGCACCTGCGGGTATTGGAGAATCAAAGAGAGATCTCCGAATGCCAGCGGCACCAACAATCCGATGCCTATCACCAACAAGGTATACAGCAATGCCACCGTCAGCACACCGCCAAGTTTCGCGAGGACAATCTGCCGTTTGCTGGTCGGCTGCGTCCGTAGCGTCAGCCATGTACTATTCTCTTTTTCTGACGTCAAAGTCCCACCGAAAACCAGTAACAAAATTGCCACGCCCACTAAGCCAAGCAAGAATAGACCCGATTCGATCAGCACTAAGTGTGGGGAAACCGGAAAGGCTTCCTCTTCATACGCCAACCCGTGTTCCAGGAGCCAATCGTTTTTCTCAATGGCGATTTCCTTCTCCAATCCCGTTAAAGCCGAAAGCTCGCCGCCGCTCTCATTGAATAGCTGGAGAAGCACCAAAAATTCCCCTTCATGAAGCGGAACTTCTTCCCATTTCGCCTGGTAAATCGCATCCCGCCATGGGTAAAGCGCGCTCCGCATCTCTTTCAATAGTTCCAATTGCTGCAGACCGGCGTCATCTAAAAGGCCATCCATCTGGTCCTCTGCCAGCCTTTCGATGGATTGGCCAACTTCCCCATTGATCGCCTCGGTTTGTTCATAGACGCGTTCAACTTTTCCTTCCTGCATCGCCGCATTTTGCTGGAAAATAAACGCTGTGGTCAATGCGACAAGCAGCAACAGCCAGAGGAAACTTTTTTGTTTCACGATTTTTTTCAGTTCGAATATGTATAATTTCATTCTTCCGCTTCCTGTTTTCCGAAAAGTTCCTTGTAACGTTCTTCCGAGCCCACTACCTTCTTCTCCACATCTGTGATTACCATACCTTCCCGATCGAAAATTCCCAAAATTTCAGTGAGCGCCGTGCCGTTTAAAGACAAGACCAGTCGATTATCCGCAAAGCTTTTGACGATTGCTTTCGTATCCTTCAAGAGGGGTTCGGGATCTTCCAGTGTAGTTAAGGTGAAGTGATAATAAACATTTTCGTAATCCGCTAAATTCTCATTCAGCAGTTGGCCATCTTTCAAAAATAAAATATTGGAAGTGACGTGATCGATTTCAGACAAATTGTGTGAAGACAGGAGAATGGCTGTGCCTTCCTTCGCCAGCTCAAGCAACAGATTCCGTACTTTGATGGAATTGGTCGGATCGAGTCCGTTTAGCGGCTCATCCATGATCAGCAGTTTCGGCTCGTTGACAATCGCCATCGTCAGCAGCAATTGCTGTTTCATGCCAAGCGAATAATTGCTCACTTTTTTGTTCAGGAAACTCGTAATGCCGATGCGCTCAGCCGCAGCCAAAACTTTCTTTTTCGAGACTTTCTGCACATCCCCGATGAATTGCAGATGGTCATACCCCGTCAAATAATCGTAGAGCACCGAGTTATCCTGCATATACGACACATCCCGGAAGATTGACGGATCCTGATTGGTTTTATCTATAATCGAAATACTTCCCTGATCTGCAGGCAATAAATTAGTAATGATGTTCAGCAACGTAGATTTTCCAGACCCGTTTGGCCCTACTAAGGCGAGGATTTGAGGTCCTTTCATGTCAAAAGAGATGTTGTTCAATACTTTTTCTTTACCGTAAGACTTATGTATATTGTTTACAGACAGTATCATCTTATTCCCCCTTACTAGAGTGTCTATTTTCTTACTATCATCAGATACTTATAGTATATCAATAATATAATAATTATTCTGAAAATTTTACCTATAATGCTATTTATTTCAAAAAACTAGCCAAACTACTTTTTTATAAAATGAAATGATAGTAATTTTTGTAATTCAGTTTTGAACAAATTTATCCAAATTTACAAAATTGAAACCAAACTATGTTTTATACGTATTAGTAGTGTTGGACTATTCTGATTTTTGAAACTCATTTTAAGAGGAGGAATTAATATGTATGAATTTGCTGACCAAAAGAAAGTAGTGTATGTTGTTTTTGCAATTATTTTGTTAATCTCCGCTTTAATTGCCCCGGTTGGAATTTTTCTTCCCATTAAAGCAATGTTCATCACACCAGAGGCGATTGAGATTGGGACCTCTTCCCTTTCATTGGTAACAGGTGGTATCGGACTTGCACTGCTGGCAGGAGTTTTGATTGCTTTGGCTACTATGGAAAATCGGCTGAAGAAATATGGAACGGCCCTTGCTTTATTTGTTTTTAGTATCATCGGACTGACTTTTTCATTAGCTGATTACTACTACATAACTTCAGAAAAATTCGTTTACAACGACTCTTTCACTTTAGCACCCGAAACATACAATTGGACGGATTTCGAAAAAGTGGAAGAACGAGTAACCAAAGACAATGGCGTAACCAAAGTGAATACAATTTCATTCTATTCCGTTTGTCAATTTAAGCTAGACAGATCGACTCCATTCAGGTGACTCAAAAATGCCTCCAGGGGCGTACGGTAATCCAGCGACTTCCGCGGGATGTTATTCC
>NZ_JBHTKI010000046.1:0-12233 GCF_042675885.1 Metaplanococcus flavidus
CTTTCTCTTTTCTTATCAAAGAAACTCCTCCCAAAATTCAATTCTGGAAAGAGTATCTCACGAAGTTTCTTCTATTTAAATGTGTTCGCTATTGGACGCTTACATGAAAACGGAGCTGCTTCAAATTTAACCAGTAAATCTATAACTAATGCTGATAAAATTGAGAACTTTATCAGTTCGGTAGAACAGGTTGAAGTCACAACTCCTCCTAAAGAAGAGTTGGTAAAGAAGATACAAGAATTGAATAATCCAGGAAATTATATATTCGCATTATCTGACGGGAATTATGAAAAGAATTTTTATATTCATATTTTCAGTGATGGTATTATTCATTTCCAGTCTGAAACTACGAATGAAACTATTTATTCTTCAAAAGAAAAACATCCAGATATACTTGAGGAATTCAAAGATACGCTAGAAATAAGCTTCTGAAGCATCACCCCCGTAACCTTAAACTGATAATTTTTAAATATTGTGGTTTGAGCGTTGCATATGACACCTCACTGAAAAAGTAGGATTTTCGTACAAAGTTTCTGCTTTTTTTATTCGTTAAGGTGTACCTTTACGAAGGGTTTTATTCAATTAACTTGTAGTTGAAATCTGCTCATTTAAGGGTGGTGGGAAGATGTTATGTAAAAATGTTATAGCTTCGTGAACTCGGCCAATCCTATGGTTGAGTTTTTTTATATGAACTAAAAAACGCCAACCTGCTTAAGGATGGCGTTTGAAATTTAATTTTAATTGTTTTTGGAAATGGTTACAGTTTCATTAGGAGAAACGAACGTGTAAGAAATAACAGATTCCTCTAAAACCAAAGCATTGTCTACTAAGTCTTCACTTTCCACTTCTTGTATTTCTGAATTTGGAGATTCGTGCCTGTATCCATAAACCACTTTCGTTTCATCATTGATCTCTATTCTGTCGGAAGAAAATGCCTCTGATTCAGAAGAAGCTGAAACTAAATGTGCTGTTCCCTCTGAATAAACCCAGGTTCCATCTTCCTCATTAAATACCGCTAAACCTACACCTTTAGCTTTTTCTTCATTTTCTAGAGAATAAAAGACTAGCTTTCCATACTCTGTTTCCGTTTCTGAAATAATCTCATTGAAATCTTCCTGTAAATTAGCAATTTGTTCTTCTGGTGTTCCTATTTCAGTCTCAGATTCAACTGTTCCGTTGTTTGTTTCTTCCTGACAACCTGCAAGAAGAATAAATGTGCCAAACATTAAAGTGGCTAGACTTTTTTTAATGATTACAATCTACTCCTTTTATATAATCGATTATTCAAAATAGGTATATAAATCATTATAACTTACTTTTTAACATAAAACTGGTAATTCCTTTGAAAAGGAGTGCTTAAAATATCTTGTGTAAATGGATTAGAAGGGAGTTCTAACCGGATTTTCAGTTGACATATCACGTTCTTATCGGAAGGGAAAAACCTTTGTATCACTAACGCGTTCGGTTAACTGAAATAAAATCATAAATACCTTATAAAACCGCAACATTTTAGCAACAAACAGATTCCGTTTTAACAAACAAAATAGCACCCCGATTCGCAAGATGTTCACTGAAATCGCGAATCGTCGGTGTTATTTTTCCTTTTTATTCGCTAATATATTCCGATAAGGAAATCTAAAAACAAATAGTTTTTATAGAGAATTAAGGTAGAATGAAATGAAGAAGGAAGTTAAATGGAAATTCAGCATTAAGATTTAAAATCTAAGAGGGGAGGAGACTACTATGAAACGTAATTTTAAGTTATTCATTGTATTAATAGTCTTAGGGATAGTATTAGTATCAATATTTACCATATGGTCTATATCACAAAACAAGATTTCTTATGAAGAACCCCAGGAAGCACTATTAGCCGAAAACAAGAACTTGATTTTGATTCCTGCTTATAAAAAGCAGGGTGAAGCTCTATACTTTTTCATCAAAGATTCAAACAATATTGGTGCTGCTATGGTTAAAAAAGGACTTTTCGGATGGAAATCAGACTACTTAGTTTGGAGTACGACTGTTGATACGATAACTGATGAACAGATTAGGGATTATCAGACTTATGGGGAAGAAATAATATTTGGTTTGATGAAAAATGGACAAGATCTCACAGTAATGATTGACGACATGCCCTCTGGAAAAATTAACCTAGAAGTTTCTCTATATAAAGAATCGGTTGAGATGGACTTAAAAAACGTATACCTCTGGTATTTTGAAACGGACAATTTATCGAATATAAATGAACTGCAATTACACTTGGTTAATCAAAATACAAATGAAAAATTAGACAGTTATCCATTTACATATTAAGTTAAGGAAACGACATCGCATTTGCAGTGTATTTTGTCTAAAAGTGAGTTTTCCTTTCTCCGTTAAAATAAAAACTTTCTCAGTATGTGTTTCATCTCCCGACTGTTGTATTAACAATTCGACATTAGATACTGGTAAATTGATTAAGATTGCTTTTATATCGCGCCAAAGAAACCGTTTATAAAATAGCGGAAGCCAACTCCAAGCCTTTCAGAATTATCTTCTTCTTTGTTACAGCTGGTGTCGTCTTTACTAAAACTTCATTAACAGAGCGTTTTAAGAAGAAAAAGATGAGCTAGTTGTTAATTGAAAGAGGTTGTGTGTGTTTGGATATAAAAGAGACCATTTATAGAATATAGAAGTCGCTATCCATAAGTGATTCTAAATAGAACAATTAGTTAGGTGCAATGATAAAATGTAAGAGACATTTTCACTAAAAACCTTATTTATTGGAGGGGAATGGGAATGAAAAAGTATTCGTGGATAAGTTATTTATCATTGGGAATTCCACTAGTGTTAATTGCTTTATGGTTTGTATTGCCGAATTTAACCCAAGGATCTTTGACTAAAACTATTTTTTATGCACAAATTATTGGCGCTCCATTAGCAGTTATTTTAAGCATGATTGCCCTGATTAAAAAGAATGAAAAAAATATGATCGCTATTTTGGGGCTTGCTTTAGCATTGATTTTGCTAATTATACTAGCAATTCTTGTGATTTTTGTCAGGTCATATACACCATAATACAAGTGAATCTTCTTAAATTAACGTGCTTCAATTTAATGAAAAATGAACTGCAAAGGAATTAATGTCCTTTGCATTTTTAGGTGAGGTCTTTCAAATCAAAGACATTATCCGCTAACCCAATACGTTTTGCAGTAACCAACTCTTTCCTATCGCTACCTTTCTTCCTTTATGCGTAAAATATTATGTCGCAATGAAGTTGAAATTCAGCGAAATAAAATTATGTAAGGAGGGGCTAAATGAGTTATTTCTTCTTAATACTCATGGTTCTTTAATAATTCTCGCAAATATTATTGGATTTATATCCTACAATATAAAGAAGAATCTATATGGTGAACTATATATAGAGGTTGTGTAGAAATGTACTTAAACGAAGGAGCAGTTTAGTTTAAGAAGAGTTTTCATATATAAATCTTGACCTAATTGAACAGTTGATTCATTAACAGATAACAGAAATAAGTGGAGATGATTAATTGATTATTTTTTTCGAGATACTTCTTGTCGCTTTAGTTGTTACGGCAAACCTAATCGGGTTCTTCGTCTTCAAAAAGAGTAAAAACCTATACTTAGCAGCATTGGTTATTTTGGTGCTAGCTGTAATATTTGGAGCAATTATGACCATTTTGGTTTTATCGATTTTGAAAGATACCTTTGCGGCAATTTCAGGTTTAAACCTTGCTCTCTTTTTATTTTTCCGTTTGTCAATATAAGCTAGACAAGTCCATTCCATTCAGGTGACTCAAAAATGCCTCCAGGGGTGTGCGGTAGTCCAGCGACTTCCTTGGGATGTTATTCCGCTTGTCAGCTACCGTGGAAATGAACGGTTGATCGACCTCGTTGAAGTCCATTTCCTTTGCCAAGCCGTCTTTTCGAAGGAGCCCGTTGGAGTTTTCATTTAGCGCACGTTGGGAAGGCGTGCCGGGATCCGCAAAATAAATCGAGACGTCGTGCCGGTTGCACAACGGCTTCCAGTTGGAGAATTCCTTCCCACAATCAAAAGTAATAGATTTGAAGAGATTTCTCGGGATCCGTTGAAACCACTCATTCAAAGCGGTTTCAATATCGCATGCCTTGCGTCCTGCAGGCTTCAAGGCGATGATGACTTTCGTCAGCCTTTCGACCAGCGTAATCACCGCACTTTTGTGGCGGGCGCCCACAATGGTGTCACCTTCGATGTGCCCGAACTCTTTTTGGAAAGAAGGATAATCGGCTTCCCTTTCGGAAATATGCCGTTTGAACGCCTGCTTTCCCCGGCGTTCCTGGTGGCCATTGGGTTTCCGTTTCCCTTTCATCGGCAGTGTGGCGACATCAAAGACACGATTTTTGAACATGCGGTAAAGCGTACGAATGGAACAATCAAGGACCATCTCTGCGCGGCCAACAATGACGTCAGGTGTCCAACCTTGGGCCACCTTTTCTTGGATATAGGCCATTTGTTTTTTCGGTAAGACGATTTTCCGTCGGCCGCAGCGTTTCTTGTTTTTCTTGTACTGTGTGTAAAAATCGAGAGCTGTGTGACCTGATTTCAGAAAGTTAATGACATTATAAATCGGCTGCCTGGAACGGCTTAGGCGTTCAGCTATTCTCGTTACAGGTATATTTTGATGATAATAAGCTTCTATCATCACCAGTTCGTCCGTGGTAAGATGGGTGTAGGTCATTCGTGGTCACTCCTATGTTTTTCTTTGGTCGGAAAATACATTGTGAGTGTACCACGGATGGCTTTTTAGTTGTCTAGCTTAATTTTACAATCGGCGTTTTATAACAGTATGTTCGTCTTACTTTTCGCCATTGTAGTGTCGATAATTAAAAAAACCAAAAAGTATTTACAGTAACCAGAGCAAAGGTAGAAATCACAACTATCAAATTGACGGTCTTCTCTTATGGTACTAAAGGGGTGCTGTAGTTGAAGAAAAAATTAAAAGTAAATAGAAGAAAAATCTCAGTTCACTGAACTGAGATTTTTTAATTTCAATTACAATTGTCACTACAAATCAGTGTACAATTCATTACGTAATTTTATGTGCATTTTATAGTGTGATTTCGTGTTTTGTGATAGGTAACGGAACCCGTTTCTATATTCTGTGGCTTTTACAATATTACTATTAGCAGTTTTATTTGGGTCAGTGGGTGGTGTGTTGGCACTATTTCTTATTCGTGACCATTTTGCCGTATTTTATGGCATGCAAATAGGAAACTAGCTACTAATAAATAGTTTCACCGTTTTTTATTTACAGGCACGAACTACCGGTCTAATTGGTGTTTAAATATGGTTTGCTTCTCTCGACTTAACAACTGAATCTTAACATGCGATTTTCCAGTCGTTATCATAAACATATTTTGGAAAGAAATGAAATTCGTTATTTTAAAAGACGCCTCTAATAATTAGGGAGTTTATATAAGACTTGGTTTGATCCCCTCTTTATTTCCATTTTAGATAAATTTTAAGTATTGGATTGACAATTTTTATGTATTAACCCTATAATACACTTAAGGTGTATGAATCAATTAATACATACACATTTGCATCAAAAGGATGTATAGGAGTTGTTTCGATGGAGAGAAATAATAATAATAATCGCGACCCAGTCTATTTACAAATCATTCGTTACTTTAAAGAGCAAATTGCCATTGGTGAATTGCAGCCTGGTGATGAAATACCATCCAGACGTGAGCTGGCTAACAGGATGAAAGTAAATCCGAACACAGCACAACGAGCTTATAAAGAAATGGAGCTGCAGGAATTGATCTATACGGAACGTAACCACCCGAGCAAAATTACTACAGATACCAAAATACTGGGAAAAGTGAGAGAAGAGTTAATTATTGAAGCTGTTGATGCATTTGTGACATCTGTTCAGTCCATTAATGTGCCTGTTGAAGAATTGCTTGAATTAGTCAGAACAAAGTATACGGTCCAGGATGATGAGGAGGTAAAAGCATGATTGAAGTGAAAGAGGTTGAAAAGAATTATGGGCGGAAGAAGATACTGAAAGGTGTATCTTTTACAGCGAACAAAGGTGAAATTACTTGTTTAATTGGAATTAATGGAGTTGGGAAGACCACAGTTTTGAATGCCATTATGGCACTTACTCCTATAAATAAAGGGCAGATTTTAATAGACGGATTACCATTAGATAAGACGACATTCGAAAAAATCGCCTTTATCCCTGATACCACTACAATGCTTCCGCAAATGACCATAACAGAAGCCATGGAGTTTATGAAAGATTTTTATAAGTGTTGGAACCAGGAACGTGCTACTGAATTGTTAGCCTTTTTTAGATTAAATCAGCGTGATCGAATCGCTTCTTTGTCCAAAGGAAATGCTGCAAAAGTAAATCTATTGCTCGGTTTGGCCCTAAATGTGGATTATGTATTAATGGATGAGCCATTTTCAGGAATAGACATGTTCAGTCGTGAGGAAATTGCAAATGTATTCACGAGTCATTTGCTTGAAAATCGTGCTGTAATCATTACGACTCATGAGGTAGGAGATATTGAGCATTTAATTGATAAGGTTGTCCTGCTGGATGATGGAATGGTGACAAAGGAATTTAGCGCTGAGGAAGCTCGTGAAAACGAAGGGAAGTCTGTCATTGATGTAATGAGAGAGGTGTATCAACGATGAACAATTATTTGAAGCTCGTTAATTTTGAAATTAACCGTATTGCAAAACTATTTGCTGTCTTGCTTGGTATCACATTCATTACGCAGATGATCGGGGTTATTGTTAAATCAAGACAGTATATGAACCTGGCTAATGAGAGCATCTTTGGAGAGATGACTCAAGCACAGTTTCTGGAGCAAGTCGGTCAAATGAGCTTCTTACAGGTAGCAAAAAGTCTATGGTTCGTGACACCAATTGCACTCTGTATTGCTGGAATTGGATTCTATATTTTCCTTATCTGGTATAGGGATTGGATTGGGAAAAATACGTTTGTATATCGATTGTTAATGCTTCCAACAACCCGTTTGAACATCTTTTATGCAAAGATTACTACAATCCTGGCCATGACATTCGGCCTGGTCGCTTTTCAACTTATCTTACTTCCAATCGAGATGGCCTTTATGAAAACCCTGGTGCCAGATGAATTCCGAAGCGATATGACTGTGAAAGCATTTGTGGCAAGTTTGCCTGAATTAAATATCGTTATTGCAAGTAGTATTGGTGAATTTTTCTTATATTATGGAGCGGGATTGTTGGTTGTTTCCATTCTGTTCACCGCGATACTTTTGGAAAGATGTTTCAGATGGAAAGGGATTTTGGCTGGCATTATATATACCGGTCTTGCAATAGCTGTTTGGTTGCTACCGATATTTTTACATAAGTTTGTTTTGAATGGCTTTTTCTATCCAATGGAATTGTTAGTACTTGAAATCGGTATGGGTTTAATTGTTCTCACAGCATCTATTTGGTTTAGCAGATTTTTATTGATGAAAAAAATTACCGTATAAGGAGTGGAGAAAATGAGGAAATACTGGAAATCAATGGCGATTGTTATAGGTATTGTACTTGGCATCGGAACTTTTTATGTGAATTCTGCCATGTCCGCTGAAAATTACCCAGACTTTGCTATTCAAACTCTTAGTGGGGATCCAGAAGAAGTGGAATCATTAGTTTTAGATGGATCTTATATAATTTCTTCACCTGCGAATTATGTAAGCACGGACTTAAAAATTACTGCTCAAGGTTCTTCATATCATAGTCGTTCTTTTTTAGACCGGATAATCGGATATTATCCGACTGTGATTAAAGAATTGCAGGAAGAGCATCGTACCTTCATGAGAGGAAAGCATCCAATGGTTAACCTGTTTTTTGAAGACAATGAGTTTCTGGCTTATGCATATGCAGATCATAGAATAAGTTCGCTGGGACCGAATAACTTTAATTTTGAAATATCAGTTTTAAATAAAGCTGATGATAAAGTAAACTCCTTTACATTGGAAGTGCCAGATGAAGAGAACGTGAATCATGTTTTCGTTATAGATGTGCAATTGGTTGAGGACACGATATATATTATTACTCAAAACATGATGAGAAATAATGAAGGCTTTAATGATGAAATGCATATTTATGAGATTGATTTAGTAAGTCAAGAACTAACTAACAACGAAGCTTTATTAAAATATACTCAGTGGAATGAAGATATACATACACATATACAATTAGTGGAAAACAGTCCAACCGCAGCGAATAAACATATAATCCTGCTGAAAATGGAAGAAGCAATGATGGAGGCAGCAGAATCCATTAGAGTAACAGACTCTAAGCAGGAAATCATATTCTATAATCTGGCAACAAAAGAAAATGAAACAGTGAATGTACCAGGCTTAAGTCTGGAGGAGAACCAACTCAGTTTCGTTGAGGGTTCAACAATCTATTTTACAAGAATAGAAGAGCAAGAACTGATAATAACTCCGTATCGTTTAGGGGAAAACCAGGTTGATCAGGATTTTAGAATCCAACTCCAAGCAACAATAGAAAATGAACCTCTCCAAATTCCGATGATAAGCGTTAAAGAAGGCAAACTTTATGTCGTCAGCTATCAAATGGATTCAAATTCCAATGGGGATGTTGTAGTTGTAGACATTCAAACAGGAAAGACCCTTTTTGAAGGACAAATTGCATTAGAAACTTCATCCGAAGAACAGGGAAAATTCGAATTATATCTAAACGAAATATATATAAATTAATGGATAAGTGGATATGAGAAATGCAGAAAACCTGATGTTGCTGGAGGACCTGGACATGGTTCGTTCATAGGTATATTTGTGTTACCGCAAGTCCTTACCAATAACCAGAAAGATATTTGATGAAAAATAAAAAAGGCAGGTGCAGCTTGAAATGAATAACGAAAATGTGCAAACAAGCAGCACTCTGTCTATTGAAGAGGAGCTGCTGACTAAAGAAAAGCGGTATGAGCTATTAAAACTGATGAGTGAACTAGGCGTGTTGGACCGTGATGTATTGGTAATGAAGTTCATCCAGGGCAATTCGAATGAAGAGATAGCCCTGAACACGGGAATGGTCCAAGACATAGTTGAGGATCGAATTTATCAGGCTTTGAAAAAGTTGACTATAACATAAGATAAATTAAAATGAAGATTTTGATTATAAAATAGGAAATGGAGTAGTTGAACTAGAAGCATACTATTGAGAAAAATATCTTGTTCTAAACTGAACCCCAAATGGTAGACACTTTAAAAAGTGAATCCATTTGGGGTTCAGTTCACAGCTCATTATAGAATCCTTCCCCTTTTTTATCTGTATTCTAAAATATTCTAGAGTCTTAAGATGTTACAGTCATATACAATATTTAATTAGTTTAGTGTAGTTAGAATCCAAATTGTTTGTGAAAGACTATGTCTATTAATGGCACTTGATTGCTATTCTTACGTTGAATGGTAAATAAATATAGAAAGGGAGTGCGCTTTATGCCATTTCGGAGCATAGTATTGTTAATTGGAGCCGTTTCAATATTTGTATTCGCGACGCTCGCTAGCTGGTACGAAGGGGGACAGCTTCGCGACAACTCTTGGGTATGGGAACACACCGCGATTTTCTCTAATTGGGTCAATGACGGTTACACAACTGCAGAAAATCTGTTAGTAATTGATCATTTTGTTTACGCTGCCAAATTTGAACCTCTTTTTCCATTGTTGATGGCCAGCTCATTTCTTTGGGTAGTTTTTCAGCTGACATTTTGGTTATTTAAGGGTCGCAGAGCCGCTAGAAATACCATCTTGCTCCTTATTACCATTGCATCATTTACATTGTGCAGCAGCCTCTTTGATTCTCCGACAACTGGTTTCAAGTTGTTTTCACTTTTCTTTGGAGTAGTAGGGTTAGCATCCCTTTTGAGTGTGTTTCTTATCGATGGTAGAAAAATAAAAGAATTGAATCAGTTTTACCTATTCTACAACAAGTGAAATTTATATAAAGGCGAATCTTTTTTTAAAATATGCAGGTTAACATTTGAGCGATTATCAGAAGTAGTGGTTATTCTAATAGCAACACATAAAGAGGAAAAGCCGTGCTGATCAGCGAGGCTTTTCCTCTTTTGTCTGTTTAAGTGTACTTTTACGTACGCTTTAAATTTCTAAAAATTCTTAGGTATATTACTTTAATCTGAGTTTATTGAAAATGCATTGCAACGGTACACTGATGAGGCTGTTTTAATATTCACAAATCATTAATCGGTTGTTCATTTTACTGAATCTATATAAGGTTCTGGGTATATATGGTAAAATAATTGTAGAGTTTGTAAGAGACTGTGCTTAAACTTTCGTAGCAGTTGAGTTAAAAAAATACATAGATTGAGTTAAGTATTTAGAAGGGAATGGTGAAAAGTATTTTAAAAACATTTATAGGAGTTATGCTAGGTACGGTTATAGCAGTATTTGCAATTAGTTTATGGAGAAATGAAGAGATGAATTGGGAACAAGTTATTACTACAGGAGTCGGGGCCGTGATAGGATTGCTTATACTAGCAGGAATAAAGCGGGCTATAAAAAAAGCGGAAGACGATACCCAATGAATAGCAGTGGTTTCATTTTAAGTACGGCGCTTTAGTTAAAAAAGATATAATAAAAAGTATAATATTCATGACTCAGTTTAAATGAACTGGGTTATTTTTTTGCAAACAAAAAGTGCTGTAAAATACAGCCCAAGTCACGGGGAGAGTTTATACTCCAGCAGAATGTCGTCAGTCAGCATTTCCGGATCATTGATGATTCAAATTATCGGTGGTTCAGTTCATTTGAGATGGAGGAAGACATGCTGCACCTGAAGTATCTGGAAAAGAAAGTGAAAAAATGACCCGCTCCTGGTATGAATAAAAAAGGTGATGCAGCTTTACTGACCGCTTTTTTGATCTTTCGTTCATTCAAGAAACAAGACGTGACTTTTAAGTATCTGGGACCCATGGGGCTGTTGCTGTTTATAGCAGCATTCAGTGCTTCTATTTGGTCGCTTATCGTGATGGCTATGTGGTGGGGATAGCATTCATTTATAACGCACACATGGAATCAATGGTGGAATTTCGCAAACAGGGACGCATCAAAAAAATTTGGAGAAAACATCAATTCATAAAATCATTGAGGGAGAGGTTCATAAAATGAAGTTGAAATTTTTGGTCTTTCTAATCAGCTCGTACTTAATTGCCTTTTCAATAAACTTAATCCCTTCAATAAAGTACCCGGACTCAAGTCTAAACGTATTCAATTTACTTGCTACAGCGTTGTTTCTGGTGGCTTTTCTGCTTGCCATTAAAAAAGGGGCTTCTAGTGGCAGATACCATAAAAGCGTAAAGCTGTTATTATTAGTTGGTTTTTCATCTGGCCTGGTTGTCTATGTCTTTAAACTGTTGGAAGACTCATTGATGAATTATGCTTTTCTCGATGTGATAGCATCCATTCCATACCCATTTTATTTGCTGTTCATAACACCGTTATTCGGTATGAATTACTTGGTTGATATAAGTTATGAAACCTTCTCGTTGTTGATGTCCGCCGTGTATGTCCTTATATTCATCTCAGTCATAAGCTTTAAAAAAGCAGATGCCCAAAATGTATAGAGCAGGTTTCTTCGTAGAGTATTTTTCTAAAGGCAATACGAAGTGTTTCAATTTTTTTAATTCGTATATCAACTGCTAAACCTATACCTATTTCAAGTTGACGGATCTGTTTTATTGCTCAACTGAAGAAAGCTAGAGCAACAAAAAGTTTACATATGAGAGGTAATCAGGAGTTGCTTAAATAAAAAATGAATAATCTAAGAGAGTGCGAAAATTACGATTATCGCACTCTCTTTTACAGAATATCAAGAATGCATATTTTTTATACAATCCTTTAAGTACATCCTTTAAGACCACTTGAGTTTTTTATTCATTATTTACTTTAATGAACTCTTTCAATTAATTTTGTAAATAAAGCTTATAGAAAAAAGAGTGAGAATTGATTTAACTCAATTCTCACTTCTATATATTCAAAACTTTTCTTAATTTCCATTCACTAAATATAAAAAAGTAGAGAAAAACTAAATATGAAAATAAATAGAATTTGCAAGTATTTGAGTAAATTTCATAATTCCGAGACCTTGCGGCTCTAGGTGTGTAACGGCATGAAAATAGAGCACCTCCCCAAATCCTGTATAATGGTAGTCACCACAACAA
>NZ_JBHTKI010000047.1:0-12447 GCF_042675885.1 Metaplanococcus flavidus
TGCGCCGATGGTAGTTGGGGGTTTCCCCCTGTGAGAGTAGGACGCCGCTGGGCAGTCAACAAGAAGGTCGTCACCGCGCAAGCGGTGGCGGCCTTTTTTGTCTTTTAAAGAATGTTTTTGTTTTCATTTGGAGGTGGAAGGCTTCTAGAAATAAATCTTTCAGTAGAAGTACTGAAAGAATGTTTTTCTTAAATCGCCTTTTCCATTTGCAGCGTAAATTCGTTATAATAGTAGGAATAAGAAAGATGTGAGGATGGACTATATGACGCAACGACGCCCGTTAGTGGAAGCGTTAAAAAATTTTCAGCAACAGCGACCCGTTTCTTTTCACGTACCAGGTCATAAACATGGCGTATTGTCAGGGTTGCCGGATGAAATTCGCTCTGCTCTTCAATATGACCAAACAGAATTAAGCGGTTTGGACGATCTGCATTATCCGGAAGGTGTAATCAGGGAAGCACAGAATTTATTGGCCGAGGCTTATGGAACTGAACGGAGTTTCTTTCTGGTGAATGGGTCGACCAGTGGAAACATGGCGATGGTTCATGCGGTTTGTAAAGAAGGAGACCGCGTATTGGTTCAGCGGAATTCACATAAATCAATATTTCATGCACTGGAATTGGCCAAATTGCGACCGGTTTATCTAACACCGGAATGGGGACAGTCATCACATAGTGCAGAGGGGTTGTCGGTGGAAACGCTAAAAGACGCCCTCCGGGAATATCCGGAAGCAAAAGCATTGATTTTGACCTATCCCAACTATTACGGCATGGTTGGTATGGAAATGAAAGACATTATAGAATATTGCCATCAGTTTAATATGCCAGTATTGGTCGATGAAGCCCACGGCGCTCATTTGTTGGCCGGGCCTCCGTTCCCACAGTCAGCGCTGGCTTATGGTGCTGATGCCGTGGTGCAGTCGGCACATAAGACATTGCCGGCTATGACGATGGGATCTTTTTTACACATACAGGGAGAGCGCATCAATGTGAATAAAATCCGTAAATATTTGCGGATGTTCCAATCCAGCAGTCCATCTTATTTGATAATGGCTTCGTTGGACGACGCCCGTTCTTATATTCAGACGTATTCCAATCCGGATATACAATATTTTGTAGAGAAACGAAAGCTTTTTACAGACAGTCTGAAAACGATTTATGGACTTGAGCTATTTGAATCGGATGATCCGTTGAAAATGATGCTGAGAGTGGAAAACTATAATGGTTTCAGACTTCAGGAAAAAATGGAGGAAATGGGCGTTTACGCTGAAATGGCGGATTCGCGGCAAGTTGTAGTGATTTTGCCATTATTAAAGCAGGGCCATACATACCCTTTTGCGGAAATAAGAAGCCGGATCAGGGAAGCCGTCCAGAAACTGCGAAAAGAACAGCCAGATTCAAAGCTGCTTATAACGCCACAGGAGATGGTTTCGATCAGTGAACCGGACATTTCATATGAGGCCATTGGTTTGGCTGATTCGGAATGGATATCCTATACACAGGCAATAGGTCGTTACTCGGCAGCGATGGTAACACCGTATCCTCCCGGGATCCCTCTGATATTGCCTGGGGAAGTATGGACGCAAGGGAAAATAGAACAATTAATGGACCATCTTGCAGCCGGCGCGATGATTCAGGGAGAACATAATTTAGCTGACAAGCAACTTTCTGTTATTCAGCATGGAGGCAATAATCAATGAATAAACCAGGATATTTTATTACGATTGAAGGGCCGGAAGGGGCAGGTAAAACAACTGCTATTGAGCAAATGATGAATCGTCTCCAAGAGTTGGGCGTAAGCGTGGTATTGACGCGTGAACCGGGAGGCATTGAAATTGCTGAAAAAATCCGTGAAGTGATTTTGGATAAAAATCATCTAGCGATGGATGGGCGCACAGAGGCTCTGCTATACGCCGCTGCCCGCCGCCAGCATCTGGTGGAGAAGGTTGTGCCAGCGCTGCAGCAAGGCAAAGTGGTGCTGTGCGACCGGTTTATCGACAGTTCGCTTGCTTATCAGGGATATGCCCGTGGTCTCGGTATTGATGAAGTTCTTTCAATCAATGAATTTGCCATTCAGGATACCTGGCCGGATTTGACCCTATTATTCGATGTAGCGCCGGAGACCGGCCTGCAAAGGATTGCGGCCAACAGCGGAAGAGAGCAGAACCGGTTGGATATGGAGAAATTGCCGTTCCACCAAAAAGTATACGAGGGCTACCAGGAGGTATCACGGCGCTATCCTGAACGCATTGTGAAAATCGATGCCGCAAAAGAGCCGGAAGAAGTAGTGGCCGATGCAATGGCAGTGATAAAGAAAGGCATGGAAAGTTATACAGCGTAATTAATTGTTCGTGTTATAATTATATAGAAGAAACACAAATAAAAAGGAGTGAGTGCTGATGAAACTCGTCGTTGCAGTTGTACAGGACCAAGACAGTAACCGATTATCCAACGCTTTGACAAAAAATGATTTCCGGGCTACCAAGCTTGCCAGTACAGGAGGGTTTTTGCGCTCAGGGAATACAACTTTTTTAATCGGGGTGGATGATGGCCTCGTTCCAAAATTGATGGATTTGATCCGTGAAAATTGCCGATCCCGGGAACAGATGGTTGCACCTGTTTCGCCAATGGGTGGAAACGCGGATTCGTATATACCATATCCAGTGGAAGTGGAAGTGGGTGGCGCCACAATTTTCGTGTTGCCAATCGAACAATTCCATCATTTCTAATTAGCGTTGTACCATAAAATATATGACACCCGTGCTCCTTTGGAACACGGGATTTTTTTAAAAAGGCGGAAGGTGAAACCGTGCAGATGACTACCGAAGAATTCCAGCAACTGCAGCCGATTGTAATGAAGAAATTGCAGGGGGCTTTTGAAAAAGGGCGGCTGGCACATGCCTTCCTTTTTGAAGGGCCAGCCGGTTCCGGCATAAAAGAAGTGACACATTTCTTTGTAAAGCTGTTGCTGTGCGAAAATCCGCAACAGAATGTTCCATGTGGAACATGCAGAAGCTGCCATTTATATGATTCGGGCAACCATCCGAACATCGTTTTTATTGAGCCGGATGGCCAAAACATCAAGATTGACCAGATTCGGGAACTGATATATCGGATGAATAAAACGGGTCTCAATACGGGCCGTAAGATTTACGTCATCCAGGAAGCGGATCGGATGAATAACGCTTCCGCCAATGCTTTGCTGAAATTCTTGGAGGAACCGGAATTTAATGTTACCGCCATTCTGCAGACGGAACGATTGAATGCCATCATGAGCACAATCCGTTCCCGCTGCCAGCTTGTGTCGTTTCAGCCGTTGTCACGGCCAGTGTTGATGGAAAAGCTGATAAGAGGTGGCATGACCGCTTCGATGGCGGCAACAGTCAGCATGCTGACACAAAGTGAAGAAGAAGCCCTGGCCTTGAGTGCGGACGAACAATTTCCACTGGCCAGAAAAACTGTTTTGAAGATGGTGGAAGTGGTCAGCAGCAATGTCCATGAAGCACTTTTGATGGTGCAATCGGACTGGCTTCCGCTGTTCAAGGAAAAAGAAGATACCGAAAGAGGCCTGGACATGTTATTATTTGCATATCGGGACATTGCTTCGGTAAAGGCAGGACTCGAGACAGCAAGAACGTATCCGGATATGGAAGAAACTTGGAAGCAGATGGCTCTTCAGCGTTCTTTTACTGTGTTGTCAGCACAGCTGCAGGCGATTTTACAGGCTAAGCAGCAATTGCCTCGCAATATGAACCGGACGCTGCTGATGGAGCAACTAATGCTGAATCTGCAGGAGGGGTAAAAATTGTATAATGTTATAGGTGTCCGCTTTAAAAAAGCGGGTAAAATATATTATTTCGATCCAGGTGAATTTACGATCGAAAAAGACGATTATGTCATCGTGGAAACAGCGCGCGGCATAGAATACGGTAAAGTAGTAGTACCGGTCAAGACGGTCGGTGAAAATGACGTGGTTTTGCCGCTTAAACAAGTGGTGCGTGTGGCAAGTGAGCGTGACCGCCAACAGGTGGAAGACAACCGCCAGGAAGCGCAGCAGGCTTTTGAAACAGGTACAGGCAAAATCGAAGAACATCGGCTCGATATGAAACTGGTGGATGTGGAATACACATTCGACCGCAATAAAGTGATCTTTTATTTCACTGCGGAAGGCCGTGTCGATTTCCGGAACCTGGTCAAGGACCTGGCGTCGATATTCCGGACACGCATCGAATTGCGCCAGATCGGTGTGAGGGATGAAGCGAAAATGTTAGGCGGCATCGGCCCTTGCGGACGGATGCTTTGCTGTTCGACATTCCTGGGTGATTTTGAACCGGTTTCGATCAAGATGGCGAAAGATCAGAATCTATCTTTGAATCCATCGAAAATCTCAGGTCTGTGCGGACGTTTGATGTGTTGCCTCAAATATGAGAACGATGAATATGAACAGGCGAAAAAAGAGATGCCGGATGTCGGCAGCCGTGTTTCGACACCGGACGGCGATGGCCGTGTGGTCGGGATGAATATTCTCGAGCGCGTATTGAAAATTCGTCTTTCTGAGCAGGATCAGACACTTGAATATGCATTAAGTGAGATAATGGACCAAGGAACGAGAGCGTGAGGTGGTTGGTGTGAAAGATAAGAATTTTTTGGACACAGTCATGGATTTTGAGCAGCAGCTCGAATCGATGCAACAGCAATTTCGCGAACTGAAAGCAGTGGTGGCGCATACGATGGAAGAACATCATGCGCTGCAGCTTGAAAATCATCATTTGCGTGCACGCTTGGATGAACTTCATGAAGCTGTTCCGGAAGCTGCTGCGGCTGTGGATCCTGTAAAACTCGAAAGAGCGGTAATGGATATCGGCGAAGGCTATGACAACCTGGCACGCCTTTATCACGAAGGTTATCATGTCTGCCATGTGCATTTCGGCAGTTCACGAAAAGGTGATGATTGCCTGTTCTGCCTTTCATTTTTAAACAAGCAGAATTGATGGCAAAATCAACAAAAGCTTCCGTCACTTTGCGTGGCGGCAGCTTTTTGTTTTGTTAAAGGAGTTGAATTTTATGCTGTTGGACGACGAACGGCTGGATTATTTACTGGCGGAGGAATTAAGAATCATTCAAAGCCCTTCCGTATTTTCGTTTTCGCTGGATGCGGTTTTATTGGCACGTTTTGCTTACCTGCCGTTGAAGCGCGGAAAGGTTGTGGATCTGTGCACCGGTAACGGAGCAATTCCGCTGTTTTTAAGTGCGCGGACGGAATCACAGATCATTGGCGTCGAGCTGCAGGAGCGCCTTGTCCATATGGCGCAGCGCAGTGTTGCCTATAACGGGCTTGAATCGCAAATCAGCATTCTGGAAGGTGATGTGAAGACGATTCCGGAGACGCTCGGTTTTGAAAAATACGATGTAGTGACCTGCAACCCGCCTTATTTTCCAGCGGATAATATGAGTGATAAAAACATCAGTGAACATATGGCGATAGCACGGCACGAATTGCACTTGACGCTGGACGAAGCGGTGCGTTCCGCGAGCCAATTGTTGAAGCAGGGCGGGAAGGCGGCGTTTGTCCACCGGGCAGGCCGCCTGATCGACTTGATCACGGCAATGCGTGCCAACCGGCTGGAGCCGAAACGGGTGCGGCTGGTATACCCGAAAGCCGGAAAAGAAGCGAATACGTTATTAATAGAAGGAATAAAGGACGGCAAGCCGGACCTGAAAATCCTGCCGCCGCTGATTGTCTACGGAGACGACGGGGAATATACGGAAGAAGTGCGGGAAATGCTTTATGGAGACAACTAGTCATTATTTTTATGTGCTGGAATGTGCGGACAGCTCCTATTACGCCGGATATACAAACGATCTGCAGAAAAGGCTGGAGACCCATAATTCCGGAAAAGGCGCAAAATATACACGCGCGAGAGGGCCTGTGCGAATGATTCATTTTGAGGAATTTGACACAAAGCCTGAAGCGATGAAGGCGGAATACGCCTTCAAGCAATTAACGAAAGCGAAAAAAGTCCGTTACATTGCTGACGGAGAGGAGGGAGCCCGATGAAATCTCAGAAAAGTTTCCAGGAAACAATCGCCACTTTGTATCTGGTAGCGACGCCGATTGGCAATCTCGAAGATATCACGGTCCGCGCGCTGCGCATTTTAAAAGAAGTCGATATCATCGCGGCGGAAGATACACGAAACACGAAAAAACTTTGTAATTACTTTGATATTCAAACAAAGCTTGTCAGTTACCATGAACATAATCAGGAAAGCGGCGGCTACAAGATCCTCGCCCATCTGGAAGAAGGCCGATCAGTCGCCCTTGTCAGTGACGCGGGCATGCCGTGCATTTCCGATCCCGGCGAAGATGTCGTCAAACGGGTCATTGAAGCAGGTTTTTCGGTCGTGCCGATTCCTGGGGCCAACGCAGCGCTCAGTGCGCTGATTGCGTCGGGCATCGCGCCGCAGCCTTTCCAATTCTATGGTTTTCTGTCGCGCAGCAAAAAAGAGCGTCAGGCTGAACTCGAACAATTGAGCCAAAACCGGGAAACGCTCATATTTTATGAAGCACCGCACCGGCTGAAGGAATGCCTGAAAAGCATCCAGAAAAACTTTGGCAATGAACGGCGGATTGTCCTGGCGCGTGAAGTCACGAAGAAATTTGAGGAATTTCTTCGTGGAACGGTGGAAGAAGCTGTGGCATGGGCGGATGCCAATGAAGTCCGGGGTGAATTCTGCCTCGTCATTGAAGGCAATGCAGCGCCCGATGTGGTCGAGACATCAAACTGGTGGGAAATGCTGTCGATAGAAGAGCATGTTGAAGCGGTGATGGAGCGGGAGCAATTAACTTCAAAAGAAGCCATCAAGAAGGTATCGGCGGATCGGAAAATGTCGAAACGGGATGTGTACCAGGCATTCCATACCTAAAAAAACCGGAACGCTTGATGCGTTCCGGTTTTAAAAATTATTTTTTAAGGTTGCCTTGGATTTCTTTCATCAGCATTTCTGCACCTTCAGAACTCAAGACTAATTTACCGCCGACAAGTTTCATGTTGTCGTCTGATACTTCACCTGTTACAGCGCAAGTCATATTCGGCATGTATTTTTTCAAGATGATCTTGTCGTCATCGACATAGATTTCCAAAGCGTCTTTTTCTGCGATCCCCAATGTGCGGCGCAATTCGATTGGAATAACTACACGGCCCAACTCGTCAACTTTACGTACGATACCTGTTGATTTCATAAAATTCGTCCCCCTTTGTAATTTTTAGATACATTCGCCAAAATTCGACAATTACCACTTCCTGTCATAAAGCATACCAACTACTGTCCTCCAGGTCAATAAAAAACTATCGAATTTATAATGAAATTACATAATTTATGGAATTTTTTCCATACGAATAAAAAATGAAACTCTGATGAATATTAACTCCTCAGCAAATGGAAAATTTTTGCAATAATATAAGTATAGTAATTTTACAAATAATGCTTGTTAAGCCCGCAGATTGAAACGTTGTATAAAATTGCGGATTTCGTTAAAATGAACTTTATACAAACATACTGGAGGAATTTTTCGTGACTGCTAACAAAGATACATTTTATTTGACCACGCCGATTTATTATCCAAGCGGAAAATTCCATATTGGAACTGCTTATACAACCGTCGCTTCTGATGCAATGGCCCGTTACAAGCGATTGCGCGGCTATGACGTCCGTTTTTTGACGGGCATGGATGAACATGGCCAGAAAATTGAAGAAAAGGCGAAAGAAGCCGGCCTTGCTCCGCAGAAATATGTGGATGGCATGGCGGAAGCGGCCCAAAGTGTCTGGAAAACGATGGACATCAGCTATGATGATTTTATCCAGACGACGGAAACACGACACAAAGAAGGCGTTGAGAAGATTTTCCAGAAGTTCCTGGATAACGGCGACATCTATAAAGGGCATTATGAAGGCTGGTACTGCACACCTTGTGAATCTTTTTATACGGAAAGCCAGCTGGAAAACGGTAATTGCCCGGATTGCGGCCGTCCGGTCCATAAAGTGAAGGAAGAGTCATATTTCTTTAATATGAAGAAATACGCTGGACGTCTCCTTGATTATTATAAAAATAACGTTGAATTTATCGAGCCTGAATCGCGGAAAAACGAAATGGTCAATAATTTCATTAAACCGGGGCTCGAGGACCTGTCCGTTTCCCGCACCTCGTTCGACTGGGGGATCCCGGTTCCGGGAGATCCAAAGCACGTGATTTATGTGTGGGTGGATGCATTGTCGAATTATATTACGTCTCTCGGCTACGGTTCGGAAGACGATTCGCTGTTCAATAAATACTGGCCGGCGGACGTTCATGTAGTCGGCAAGGATATCGTCCGTTTCCATACGATCTACTGGCCGATCTTCCTGATGGCGCTCGATTTGCCATTGCCGAAAAAAGTCTTTGCACACGGCTTCATCATGATGAAAGACGGCAAAATGTCGAAATCAAAAGGCAATGTCGTTTATCCGGAAATGCTGGTTGAGCGTTATGGCCTTGATGCAACGCGTTATTTCCTGTTGCGCGAGCTGCCATTCGGTTCTGACGGCGTATTTTCACCGGAAGCGTTCATTGAACGGACGAATTATGATCTCGCCAATGATCTTGGGAATTTATTGAACCGCACCGTCTCCATGATCAATAAATACTTTGACGGCAATGTGCCGGAAGTTTCCGGCCAAAAGACCGAATTTGATGCAACGCTACAGCGGGTTGCGAAAGAAACGGTCGAAGTTTACGAGAAGCATATGGAAAAAATGCAGTTCAGCATGGTGCTGAGCGAAGTTTGGACATTGATTTCCAGAACGAATAAATACATCGATGAAACACAGCCGTGGGTGTTGGCGAAAGATGAGGAAAGAAAAGATGAACTTGCTTCTGTCATGGCACATCTGGCGGAAAGCCTGCGCATGACGGCGGTCATGCTGCAGCCATTTCTTCCGAATGCGCCGAAACAGATCATTGAACAACTTGGTTTGTCAGAAGACTATCTGTCATGGGAAACTTTGGACAGCTTCGGCAAAATCCCTGCGAATACGAAAGTCGTGGCTAAAGGAACACCGATTTTCCCTCGTCTCGAAATCGAACCGGAAGTAGAGTTTATCCGCAATGAAATGCGTGGCGGTGCACCGGCTGCGGAGCCAGAAGAAGAAATCGTGGAAGATGTTCCGGATGTGCCGGAAATTACGATTGATGATTTTACGAAAGTGGATCTGCGGGCGGCGACTGTCATTGCCTGTGAGCCTGTTCCCAAAACATCGAAACTGCTGAAATTGCAGCTCGATATGGGTTATGAGCAGCGTCAGGTGGTGTCCGGAATTGCGGAACATTATAAGCCGGAAGAACTGGTCGGCAAAAAAGTGGTGGTTGTAGCCAATCTCAAACCGGTGAAGCTGCGGGGCGAATTGTCCCAGGGCATGATTCTGGCAGGAGAGAAAGACGGCTACCTGACATTGGCCTCCATTGCTGAAGGCCTGCCAAATGGCGCAAAAATAAAATAAATTCGTTTCTGAAGATGGTCCGCTTGACTGAGCGGACCATTTTTATTATGGTGAATTTTGCGGTCTTTTTCGGAGTCTATCCGGGCAAAATGACACACAAAAAAGATGTTTTGTTATACAAATGTAATGTTGCTGAGAAGAAAGAAATGAAGTTTACGATTAAAATAAAGCTTAGTGTAAGGAGAATGCATATGTTTATTGATACCCATGTACATTTAAATGCTGACCAGTACGATGATGATCTGAAAGAAGTTATCGAACGTGCATTACAAAATAATGTTACAAAAATGATTGTAATCGGATTTGATCGGAAAACAATCGAACGGGCAATGGCATTGATAGAGGAATACGATTTCCTTTATGCGGTGATCGGCTGGCATCCTGTAGATGCAGTTGATTGCACAGATGAAGATTTGAAATGGATCGAAGAACTTTCTTCCCATCCGAAAGTGGTAGGAATCGGTGAAACGGGACTTGATTACCATTGGGACAAATCTCCTAAAGAAGTACAGCAGGAAGTGTTTCGCAAGCAGATACAGCTGGCGAAAAAAGTCAAACTGCCCATCATCATCCATAACCGTGAAGCGACGGAAGATGTGCTGACAATCCTGAAAGAAGAAAACGCGGCTGAAGTCGGCGGCGTCATGCATTGCTTCGGCGGCAGCGTCGAAACGGCACAGGTGAGCATCGACATGAATTTCATGATCTCCCTTGGGGGTCCGGTGACATTCAAAAATGCCAAGAAGCCGAAAGAAGTGGCTGAGCAGATTCCGCTGGAACATCTGTTGATCGAAACAGACGCGCCATATCTCGCACCTCATCCTTACCGCGGAAAACGCAATGAACCTTCCTATGTAACGCTGGTGGCGGAAGAAATCGCAAGACTGAAAGAGTTGCCGGTGGAAGAAGTGGCAAAAATCACCACACAGAATGCGGAAAAATTCTTTAAATTGAATGACAGCAAATAAATGGATAAGAAACCGTTCGAATTGACATGCATAAAATGAGTCTATATAATCACACAGGTGAATAAGGAGGAGTTACATTTGACGAAAGAAGAAGAGGATAACAATTACTCAACAATAAAATCATCCAAAAAGAAGTCCATTATCATTTCATTGGCAACGGTGCTTATGTTTGCCGCAGTAATGGCTTTTGCAATTTATGAAGGCACTAAAAATACGGTGACCATGATTTCCACTGGTGAAAAAGAAGAAGTGAAAACGCATTCTGAAACAGTAGGTTCATTTCTTGAAGAACAAGGAATCAAAGTAGGGCAGGATGACTATTTGAGCCATACAGCAGAGGCTTCGATTGATAAAGATATCGTAATCGAATGGACGGAAGCGGATCAGTTCACTGTCACAGTGGACGGCGAGTCGACTTCGGCCTGGACTACTTCGAATACAGTTGAAGATATTTTGGCAAAAGCAAACATCGAAGTAACTGAACACGATAAAGTAACACCTGCACTTGATGCGGAAGTAGACTCAGAAACTGCAATATCTGTTGAAAAAGCATATGAAGTTACAATTCTTGATGGACTTGAAGAAAAGAAGATATGGTCCACTTCGACTACGGTCGCTGACTTTTTAAAACAGCATAAAATTACTTTGGGCGATCTCGATCGCGTGGAAAAAGAAATGGATGAATTAATCCTTCCCGGATCTCAAGTTAAAGTTGTTCGTGTAGAAAAGGTCACCGATGTAGTGGAAGATTCAGTGAAGTTCGCGAAAGAAACCAAAAAAGATTCTACTCTTTTAAAAGGATCTGAAAAAGTGGTTCAAAAAGGCGAAGATGGTCTTGTTGAAAAGACTTATGAAGTTGTAATGGAAAATGGAGAAGAAGTAAAACGGGAACTAAAAGAAGAAAAAGTAGTGAAAGAAGCGAAAAAACAAGTGGTAGCAGTTGGCACGAAAACAGTTGTCGCAAGCATTTCCCGCGGCGCTGATAACAAAGCTTCTGCTCCAGCACAGAAAAAAGAGGCTGCACCGGCACAGAAAAAAGCCGCTGCAACTTCCAAACCGGCTGCTACTTCAACAAAAACGACAAAAACTTCTGCTCCGGCTCAAAGCGCGCCGGCATCAAGCAGCCGTGAATTCTATGTATCCGCAACTGCTTATACAGCATTTTGCAATGGCTGTTCCGGCATTACGGCAACAGGCATCAACCTGAAAGCGAATCCGCACCTGAAAGTGATCGCGGTTGACCCTTCTGTAATCCCACTCGGTTCAAAAGTTTGGGTTGAAGGATATGGACATGCCATCGCGGGCGACACTGGTGGAGCAATCAAAGGCAATAAAATCGATCTGTTCATGCCTGACCGTTCTGCAGCATTGGCATTCGGCCGCAAACAGGTTAAAATTAAAGTTCTGGATTGATAATGAAAATGGAAAGCTTTCCCGGGGCAGCCCGGGAAAGCTTTTTACATGTTCAGCCGGAAAAGAGTAAACTATAGATGTTGAAATAAATAGCTACAGTAGCAGATATTCCGCAAAACAGCTTGCTTGCCGCGGGCTTGCGTCGAGCTAACTCAAACCCCTGTGCTCCTGCATCGCTTCGCTAGCTTCGTCGCAAAGCGTCGGCCGAACTACTTTCGGCCAACACTTGGCTAACGCCCGAGTGGATCTCGCCACTTCGCTGGTCCCGCAGGCGTCTTCGCTGTTTTGCTTCACATCTTAGTGTCTCTCTTCACGTAAGTTAATCACCCAGCGCCAGCGCGGCTCAGGACGGGGCGAAGCAATAAGACGAGTGTTCTTCTCGACTTATTGCGGGAGCTTAGTCCAAAGCGCTGAAGCGGTTTTAAATAATTCCGTTTGTCAATTTAAGCTAGACAGATCGACTCCATTCAGGTGACTCAAAAATGCCTCCAGGGGCGTACGGTAATCCAGCGACTTCCGCGGGATGTTATTCC
>NZ_JBHTKI010000048.1:0-13331 GCF_042675885.1 Metaplanococcus flavidus
CAGGGAGCGGAGCGAGCGAGGAGGCTCAGGCAGCTCCCCGAGGAAAGCGTCCGCCTAGAGCGAAATGATTGGAGAAGTTGTCAGTTTCTCGACAGCCAGAAAAAACGGGACCTCTATAGGAGCTTCCGTTTTTTCTTTTTCTCCCGGAGATCCCGGAAAAATTGGGTCAGCAGCCCTCCACATTCGTCGGCCAATACATTTTCTTTGACCTCGCATTGATGATTAAACCGTTCGTCATTCAACAACCTGTAAAGTGAATCGACACATCCGGCTTTTGCATCGCGTGCGCCGTAGACAACTCTCGGAATCCGGGACTGCAGGATGGCTCCCGCGCACATCGGGCAAGGCTCTAACGTTACGTAAAGGATGGTGTCTTCCAACCGCCAGTTGTCGAGTGTTTCGCAAGCCTGCTGGATCGCCATCAATTCCGCATGCGTAACGGCGTTCCGGCTCGTTTCGCGGAGATTATGGGCGCGAGCTATGACATTTCCATCATGGACGATGACGGCGCCGATGGGCACTTCGCCTTTTGCTCCGGCTTTCTTCGCTTCTTCAATTGCCAAACTCATGTAATGCTGATCTAATTCCATGCCGTTCATGCTGCATCTCTCCTTCCAATCAGTTTAGCATTTTTTTGCCGCTGAGGGCATCTTCTGTTTCAGCCGAGGGAAGACAAAAGAGGAAATGAAGATTAAACTAAATTAAGACACGTTAAAAAGGACGTTTTAAGGAGACCGAGCGGATGAAAAAAGAACACAAAAAAGAAACAGTAGCCCACCTTCTGCGCAGGTACATTGCGATGCTCATCGGGGCAACGATGGCTGCGGCTTCGATCGAGCTTTTTTTGGTTCCCAATTCCATTATTGATGGCGGCATTATCGGTGTTTCGTTGATCCTGGATTATTTGACCGATCTGCCTTTCGGTATTTTGCTGGTTGCCATCAACTTGCCGTTCCTCTTTTTTGGCTATAAGCATATTGGGCGCAATTTTTTTATTTCTTCCATATTTTCAATTGTTACATTGGCAATCGTCGAGGTGCCGATGCACAGATTTGAACCATTTGTGGATGACCCGCTGTTGGCCACAGTGTTCGGGGGCTTGCTGCTTGGTGCGGGCGTTGGCATTGTCATCCGCAACGGCGGAGCACTTGATGGTACGGAGATTCTGGGGATTCTGCTCAGCCGTAAGCTGCCTTTTTCTGTAGGAGAATTCGTCATGTTCGCCAACATCTTTATCTTCAGCTGGGCCGGTTTTGTGCTGGGCTGGCAGCAGGCGATGTATTCGGTATTGACTTATTATATCGCTTCAAAAACAATCGATGCCGTAATCCAGGGATTGAATGATACGAAGTCGGTCATCATCATTTCGGATGAATACGAAGAACTTGGCCAGGCCATCAAAGACCGGCTTGGAAGGAGCATCACGAAGCTTCATGGCATGGGCGGCTATAGCGAGAACGAGAAAGATATTATTTATGTGGTCGTGACGAGACTCGAAATTTCAAAGTTGAAGCAGGTGGTCCATGACATTGATCCAAAGGCATTTTTGACCATCATGAGCGCCCAGGAAGTCCACGGCGGAAGTTTTAAAGCACCCATCCATTAATCCGGCGGGTGCTTTTTGCCTCTACTTTTCAACCTTTTTCTATGGTAAAATTAGGTCAACGAACGTACATGAAAAGAAAAAGGGGGGCTTCGGATGCCGGTGCCATTTATCACGGTAGAAGGGCCGATTGGCGTAGGGAAAACATCGCTTAGCAAAGCGATTGCTGATCAAAATCAGTTTAAATTATTAAAGGAAATCGTTGATGAAAATCCGTTTTTAAATAAATTCTATGAAGACATTGAAGAGTGGAGCTTCCAGACGGAGATGTTCTTTCTTTGCAACCGCTATAAGCAATTGACCGACATCCAGAAAAAATTCATCTCGAATCGTGAATCGGTAGTGGCCGATTATCATATCTTTAAAAACCTGATTTTTGCAAAGCGGACTTTGCCGCCAGAGGAATATGCGAAGTACGAAGAGATCTACAAAATCCTGACGGCTGATATGCCGAAGCCGAATATGGTCATTTACCTGCACGCCAGCCTCGACACCCTGATGAACCGTATCAAGCTCCGCGGCCGTGATTTTGAACACATGATCACAGCAGATTATATGGAGCAGCTCGCTGCTGACTACCATGAATTCATCGAACATTTTGAGCGTACGCACCCTGAAATTCCAGTTCTCCGATTTAACGGAGATGAAATAGATTTTGTACAAAATGAAGCTGATTTGCAGCTGATCCTGTCCAAAGTGGACGACACACTCGAACAAAGGAGCTTGACGATATGAATTTACGTGAAAAATATGGTATTCCGGCGAATGCGGTCATCACGATTGCTGGAACAGTAGGTGTCGGCAAGTCGACGATGACAAAAGCGTTGTCAGATGCACTTCAATTCCGTACCTCTTTCGAAAAAGTGGATTCCAACCCTTACCTAGATCTATTCTATGATGATTTTGAAAAATGGAGTTTCCATTTACAGATTTATTTCCTTGCGGAACGCTTCAAGGAGCAAAAGCGCATGTTCGAGTATGGCGGCGGCTTTATCCAGGACCGGTCGATTTATGAAGATACCGGCATTTTCGCCAAAATGCATTGGGAAAAAGGCACAATGAACAATGTCGATTACGAAACGTACACGAACCTTTTCGAGGCAATGGTGATGACACCTTATTTCCCGCATCCTGATTTGTTGATTTACCTGGAAGGTTCGATCGATGATATAATCGGCCGCATCCAGGAACGCGGCCGCCAAATGGAGCAGCAGACGCCGATCGAGTATTGGATCGAGATGCATCAGCGCTACGAAAACTGGATCAATACCTTCAATGGCTGTCCGGTCCTGCGTCTGAACATCAATGACTACGACCTGATGAAAGACCCGGAATGCAGGGAACAGATTGTTGAACGGGTTGGAAACTTCATGCAGCAGGCATTGGTGCTACGCAAATAAAACGAAAAAACCGTGAGCGGGGATATATCGCTTGCGGTTTTTTTAGTGTCCAGACTTCAGCGACCCAGCCCCTCGAGTCGCTTCGGTCTTGCCAGCAGGCAAAAGGACGCCATTACTTTCAAGCCCTCCAGCGCTTGTCGGAGCTTAACGGGCGCCATCGCTTTTCTTTATTTCCCGGGAAATATAAAAGAGGCCTTCCCTAAGGAAAGCCTCTTACAGATAATATTTTATCGAATCAAAATTTTCAGTCACATATGGGTTAAGAAAAATTCGTTACTTTCGTAACGAATCCAATCTCGAATTTATATGCGCGTAAATTCAAAAAATGGAGGAGGAAGAGGGATTCGAACCCCCGCGGGATTTGACTCCCCTGTCGGTTTTCAAGACCGATCCCTTCAGCCAAACTTGGGTATTCCTCCGTATCAGACAAATATTAATTTAACACGGATCAATAAAAGCTGTCAACAGTTTCGTATAACTTTTTTATTAGATTTTTAAAATAAGAACCCCCGGCACAAAATGCCAGGGGTTAAAAACTTAATATACTCTTTCTTTTGTCCCTGCAGCAATTTCTTCAATATAATGACATGCAGCTTCATGGTTCTCAACCATATTGTCGGTTGTGCGAAGCTCAGGTACATCAGTCACACATTTTTCAGTTGCAAACGGGCACCGCGTATGGAAACGGCATCCCGTAGGTGGGTCGATAGGGGAAGGTACATCACCTTTCAAAACGATCCGGTCTTTCTTTTTGTCAGGATCCGGAACTGGAATCGCAGACAGCAAAGCTATTGTATACGGATGTTTGGGATTTTCAAATAAACTCTTCTTATCGGCAATCTCCATGATTTTCCCCAAATACATAACAATGATCCGGTCTGAAATATGGCGGACAACTCCCAAATCATGTGAAATGAACAGGTAAGTCAACTGGAACTCTTCCTGCAATTCTTCAAGCAAATTAAGTACCTGTGCTTGAATTGATACATCCAGGGCAGATACTGCCTCGTCACAAATGATAAGTTGTGGGTTTACCGACAACGCCCGTGCAATACCGATCCGCTGGCGCTGGCCACCTGAAAATTCATGTGGGAAACGGTCAGCCTGATAAGGCAGCAATCCGACAGTCTCAAGCAACTCTTCCGCTCGAGCCCGGCGTTTGTTTGCCGGTAAAACTTTTTGGATTTCCATCGCTTCTGTTAAAACGGAGGAAACCGTTTGACGCGGGTTAATCGACGCATAAGGATCCTGGAAAATGATTTGCAGATCTTTTCTGTAATCCCGCATTTCGCGTTTAGAGATGGTTGCCAGATTGACACCACGGAATTCAACGGTTCCTTCCGTGGGCTCTTCAAGGCGTAGTATTGCGCGGCCGGTTGTGGATTTCCCACAACCGGATTCTCCAACGATACTTACGGTTTCGCCTTCATAAACTGTGAAGCTGATATCATCTACAGCTTTGACCTGGTTTATAGTACGTCCTAAAAAACCACCTTTAATCGGAAAGTACTGTTTTAGTCCCTCCACCTTTAGCAATTCTTTTCTCGCCATAGATTTCCACCTCCGATTCTCCGTCCCATTCCTCTGAATAAATCCAGCAGCGGACTTGATTGCCGTTTTCGTCTGTTTCGAGTAACGGCATTTTCGTTCGGCATAGATCCGTAGCGGCAGGGCAGCGCGGTGAAAAGCGGCAGCCGACCGGCATATTATACGGACTTGGTACATTGCCATCAATTGGTTCCAATTTATCCTGCTCTATATCATGGCGGGGCAGGGATTTTAAAAGCCCGATCGTGTACGGCAATTTCGGCTGATGGAATAATGTGCGGATATCCGCATATTCCACTACCTGGCCAGCGTACATAACTGCAACATAATCACAGGTTTCAGCCACCACTCCAAGATCGTGCGTGATGAAAATAACAGACATTCCGAGGCGGTCCTGGAGGTCTCTGATCAATTCCAATATTTGTGCCTGAATTGTAACGTCAAGTGCTGTCGTCGGCTCATCGGCAATCAATATTTCCGGATTGCAGGCAAGCGACATCGCGATCATCACCCGTTGGCGCATTCCACCCGATAATTCGAACGGATAGTTTTTAACCCGGCTTTCCGGGGAAGGGATCCCGACAAGTGTCAATAGTTCGACAGAGCGCAGGTGAGCTTCTTTCTTGGACATATTCTGGTGCAGGATAAGTGACTCACTGATTTGTTGACCTACCGTGAATACCGGGTTCAATGAAGTCATCGGTTCCTGAAAGATCATTGAGATTTCATTGCCGCGAAGCTTGCGCATTTGATCATCTGAGTAGTCCAGCAAATTATTCCCTTTATAAAGGATTTCGCCGCCTTTGTTTCTTCCGTTGCTGTCAAGCAAACGGAGAATTGACAGGGCTGTGATACTTTTTCCGGAGCCGGATTCCCCAACAATGCCGATTGTTTTTCCTTTCGGCAATTTGAAGCTGACTCCGTCTACGGCGTTTACTTCACCTACATCAGTTTTAAATGCTGTTTTCAAATTATTTATTTCCAATATTATATCTGGAGTGCTCATTTTCTTGACACCTCATTTCTAATTGAAATCAATTCGTTTATTCAAGAAGCGGTATGAAATATCGACGAGTAAGTTGACGAGTACGAATATTACGGATATGACCAGCACAGTTCCTTGAACAACCGGGAAATCACGTGTCCGGATCGCATCGATCGTCAAACGTCCCATTCCATTGATAGCGAAAATAGTTTCTGTTAATACGGCTCCCCCAAGGAATCCGCCAAATTCAAGTCCAACAACTGTAACGACAGGAATCAAAGCGTTCTTCAAAGCATGACGATACGTAACCAGACGTTCGGAAACTCCTTTTGCACGGGCTGTCCGGATATAATCCTGTCCGACGACTTCCAGCATCGATGAACGGGTCATACGGGCAATGATTGCAGCCCCGCCCGTACCGAGCGTCAACACCGGCAAAATAACCTGCCGCCATTCATCACCCCAGCCGGAAGGCCGCATTTTTAGAAACTCGAGCCATTCCGGCATCCAGTTCCCGATTGCGAACCATTGGATCAACAGGAGACCAAACCAGAAGTTAGGCATGGACAAACCGAATAATGCGACTACCATAATCGATGTATCTGCAAGGGTATAGTGACGGACTGCGGAAACAATTCCGGCTATCAACCCCAGAAAAACAGCGACAAGTGTGGCGTAAAAGGCCAATTCAACGGTGACCCAGAAACGGGCAGCGATCTCATCTACTACGGGCCGGCCCGAACGTACAGAAGAGCCCAAGTCTCCCTGCAGGGCATTTCCAAGGAATGTAGCGTATTGAACTGGAATCGATTCGTTCAACCCCAATCGTTCACGGATATTGTCAACTGTTTGCTCGGAAGCGCCTTCACCGGCGACGATTTGCGCAGGGTCTCCAGGAACAAGGTGCATAAGTGAAAACACCAAAATCGTTACCCCGAGAAGAACGGGAATCGTCTGCAGCAGACGTCGGATAATATATTTTGTCAATGTTATTCACCTCTCTTATTTTTTCATTTTTGGATCCAGAGCATCACGTACACCATCGCCGAAAATATTAAAGGCGAGAACGACGAGAACGATCATCAAACCTGGGAACAAGGCGACATGGCCTGCTTCATACATATATGCACGACCTTCGTTGAGCATTGCGCCCCATTCGGGAGTTGGCGGTTGTGCACCGAGTCCGAGGAAAGCGAGTCCGGCGCCAGTTAAAATGGCCGTTGCAATCCGAAGGGAAGCCTGAACGATGATCGGCGACATTATATTCGGCAGAATATGCTTGAAAATGATTCGGAAATCGGATGCGCCGAGTGCCCGCACCGCGTCGACATATTCGAGCTTTCTTACCGAGAGGGTGGAGCCCCGGACAACCCGGGCAAATGCAGGAACGGAGAAAATACCGACCGCGATGATGACGTTCGTCAAGCTGCCGCCAAGTACTGCGACGATTGCAAGCGCCAACAAAATACCAGGAAATGCAAGAAGCACGTCCATCAAGCGCATAATGATGGTATCAGTACGGCCGCCGTAATAACCGGAAACGATCCCAAAAACAACGCCTATAACTCCACCGATGAATACGGATAAAAAGCCTACATATAATGTAAGTTTAGTTCCGTAAATCACGCGTGTGAAAATATCTCTGCCATAACTATCAGTACCAAACCAGTGGGCAGACGATGGGGCAGCCAATTTATTGCCGAGTTCAGTTCTGTTCGGCTCATAGTCGGTAAAAGTGGAAATGACCCAGGGGCCGGCGAACGCCATAATAATGATGAACAAGATCATTATTCCGCCGATAACAGCGGCTTTGTTTTTTGCCAGGCGGCGCCAGAACTGCTTATAGCTTTCAAGGCGAGGATTTAGCCTTTCTGCAGTGACGGGAGGATTCACTATTTCTTGACTCATAAAAAACACCCTTTCTCAAATGAGGTAATGAAGTTTAATTAGTTAAACTTTTTTAAGTTTACTAAAAAATCGCGAATAATCATAGCCAATAAATAAAAATGTGTGTAAAAAAATAAAGTTTTATTATTAGTTTTAAATTATTATTCTATCTTGATATAGTTTAAAACGCAGTTTTAAGCCGTTTTAAAGGAATAAAGTTATTTTAGTATTTATTCGAAATAATATATTGCTAATTGAGAGTGTTAATATTTTTTGGAGATGTTATTGTCCGGCCAATTATTTTATGGTATATTGTTTTCAGAATATTATGTTTTAGAATGATGTTCTAACTTAAAAACAACAAGGGGGTAAAAAAACAAATGAAATTAACAAAAAAATCTTTGTGGGCATTGATGCTAACGCTGGCATTAGCATTGTTCCTGGCAGCTTGCGCAGGCGGCGATGACGCTAGTGAAGACGACGCAGGAGAAGATGATACAGACGGCGGAGAAACCGGTACAGAAACTGGTGGAGAAGCTGAAGGTGGCGGTGATCTGATTCTTGCATTGCTGTCAGATGCATCATCACTTGATCCACACGGTTCGAATGATGTACCATCTTCCGTAATTCAAGCAAACATTTATGAAACATTAGTTAACCGTGATGAAAACAATGAAATTATCGAAGGTCTTGCAACATCATGGGAGCAAGTAGATGATACTACTTGGACATTTACATTGCGTGAAGGCGTCACTTTCCATGATGGCGAAGAATTTAATGCCGAAGTAGTTAAAATGAACTTGGATCGTGTTCGGGATGAAGTGATTGCTTCACCACGTTATTTCTTATATGAAATGATTACGGACGTTGAAGTTACAGGTGACTATGAAGTCCAAATTACGACTGAATATCCATTTGCTCCTTTATTGGCTCACCTTTCACACAATGGTGGCGGTATGATTTCTCCTGCTTCTATTGAAGCGGATTATGCAGCTTTGGAAGAAGGATCGGATCCAGGTTCTGTAATTTCTGAACTTCCTGTAGGTACTGGCTTTTTCGAGTTTGATACTTGGCAGGTCGGGTCTGAAGTCCGCCTTACGAAATACGAAGATTATTGGGGAGATCCTGCGAATGTTGATTCTGTCACATTCCGTGTAGTACCTGATTCTCAAGTACGTGTAGCAGATCTTGAAACAGGCAATGTTCACGTTATCGATCCTGTACAGCCGAACGAAGTTGAACGCATCAATAATTCAGGTGTGGGTTCTGTATTGCAAAAAGCATCATCAAGTTTAGCTTACCTAGGTTTCAATACTGAGAAAGAGCCATTTAACGATCCATTAGTGCGTCAGGCAATTTCACTTGCTATAGACCGCGAAGCGATCATCTCTGGTATATATGAAAATTATGGTATCCCTGCAATCGGGCCATTGGCACCGGGAATCTTCGGTTATACTGACGATGTTGATGCAGTAGAATACAATATGGATGAAGCGCGTGCTCTGTTAGAAGAGGCAGGCATGGCAGATGGCTTCTCTACTACTATATGGACAAACGATAATCCGCAACGTCAATCGATTGCTGTATTGATACAGGAAGCACTTGCGGAATTGAATATCGAAGTTGAAATCGAAGTAATGGAATTCGGTGCTTATTTGGATCAAACTGCTGCAGGGGAACACGATATGTTCATCCTTGGCTGGTCTAACCCGACAGGCGATGCCGATTATGGCATGTACGCACTATTCCACTCTTCACAAAAAGGTAACCCGGGTAACCGTTCATTCTACGAAAATCCGGAAGTAGATGCACTTCTTGACGAAGGACGCCGCGAAGCGGATCCGGCTGCTCGTGAAGAAATCTATGCTGAAGTTGCACAATTGCTGACGGACGACGCTCCGATGGCATTCTTACTCCACACAGAATACTTGGTAGGTGTGGCTGATAACGTTTCAGGCTTTGACATTGATACATCAGGTATCTACCAATTACAAGATGTTACAATCGAACAATAATATTTAATATTCTTTCATCAGCCCGGACACTTGTCCGGGTTTTTTTACGGCTTTTTACCATAAAGATGTATTTAACTTAATAGAGTTCTGTGCGTAAGGATTGATTTTTCCAGCTACAATTTGTATACTAGTAAATGCCGTGCTAGGTGGGGAGGTAGCGGTGCCCTATAACCTGCAATCCGCTCCAGCAGGACTGAATTCCTTTCCTAGGCTGTTTGCATGTAAGGCCTGCCTCATGCACGTAGTGTTGACATCTGGGTCCTGCGCAATGGGAACCCATGAACCATGTCAGGTCCGGAAGGAAGCAGCATTAAGTGGAACTTTTCATGTGCCGCGGGATCGCCTAGATCGAGCCAGCGACATGGGTAACGCTTGTGTGCAGCAGTCAAAGAAAGGTGCACGGCATTAAATTTATAATCTGAACCTGTTCGCTTTATGCGGACAGGTTTTTTCTTTCCTTATTTCATTTTTAACAAAAGTAAGCCGGTCGAAAACCTTAAGAAGAGCGGATTTATGATATAATAAAAGGACGAAAAACAGATTTTTTAAAAGGAGAGAAAACCGTTGGCGTATCAAGCTTTTTACCGTGTATACAGACCCCAGTCCTTTTCGGAAATGACCGGTCAGGTGCACGTCAAACAAACCCTTCAAAATGCTCTCCTTTATAATAAGACGACTCACGCTTATCTATTCTCTGGCCCGCGCGGCACAGGGAAAACAAGTGCGGCAAAGATTTTTGCCAAAGCGCTGAATTGCGAAAGGGCACCGGTCGCTGAACCCTGCAATGAATGCTCTTCTTGCCTGAGCATTATGGAGGGATCCAATACGGATGTCATCGAATTTGATGCGGCCTCCAATTCTCGTGTGGAAGAAATGCGGGAAATCATTGAAAAGGTTCGATTTTCTCCGGCGAATTCCCGCTTTAAAATTTACATCATCGATGAAGTCCATATGCTTTCCAATAGTGCTTTTAATGCCCTGCTGAAAACTTTGGAGGAGCCGCCGGAACATGTCGTCTTTATCCTGGCGACAACCGAGCCTCATAAATTACCGTTGACGATCATTTCCAGGTGCCAGCGCTTTGACTTTAAGTCACATACACAAGCGGATATCGTCCTGCGCATGGTGGAAGTTCTAAACGATGCAAAGATTCCTTATAATGAACAAGTGCTGAAAATTATCGCTCAGGCAGCGGCCGGTGGAATGCGGGATGCCTTGAGCCTGCTCGATCAGGTGGTGTCTTTCAGTGGAGATGAAATGTCCGTCGAAGATGCATTGCTCGTGACAGGATCTATCAGCCAGGATATGTTTTATGATATTGCAGAAGCGCTTCTTGCGAAAGATATAGGACAGGCTTTGACTTTATTGGAACAATTGGTCCGCGACGGCAAGGATCCGGTCCGGCTGGTGGAAGATTTCATCACCTTCTTCCGAGACCTCCTGTTGATCCAGACAGCGCCGGATCTGCATGACATGCTGGAACTTGCGAGCCACGAAAGCCGCTTTGAAGAGTTGGCAAAACGATTTGAACCGGCAACTTTGTATCAATGGATTGAAATCATGACTAAAACACAGCAGGAAATGCGCTTCTCCAACCATACGAAAATTTATATGGAGACGGCTTTGCTGAAAATGGTGCAGGCGGATGCGCCGGTACAAACTTCAACGGCTGCAGCCGCAGCGCCGGAACTGGAAGCGAAAGTGGCGGTGCTCGAACAGCTGGTGCGCGATATGCAGCAACAGCTGAAAAACGGCAGCGGTGCCTCTTCCACACCAGCTCCAGCTGAACAGAAAAAGCGTCAGCGGGTGCAGAGCGGTTTCAAAATTCCGACCGGACGCATCCAGGAAGTGCTGAAAAACGCTACGAAACCCGATATCCAGGCCATCAAAACGAATTGGGCTGCGGTTATGGGCCAGCTCCAGAAATCCCACTCGGCTTTATTGAATGAAGCGGAGCCGGTAGCGGCATCAAGTGATGCATTTGTGTTAAAATTCAAGTATGATATTCATTGCCAGATGGCATCGGAAAACCAGACTTTTGCAACAGCGTTCAGCCAGTTGCTTGAGCAGTATACCGGTAAAGCGTATACGCCGGTTTACGTTCCAGAGGCAGGATGGCTGAAGATCCGTGAAGAATTCATCAAGAACAGCGGATTAAAAGCCGGCAATGAAGACAAACAGGCGGATGCTGAAGAAGAAAATCCGTTTTCCCAGGAAGGTGCTGCAACGGAAGAAGATCCGTTCATCGCTGAAGCGGAGCGGCTTTTCGGAAAAGACTTCGTCGAAATTCATGAAGACTGACAAACAAACATATTAGGAGGAAAAAATTATGCGCGGTGGCGGAAATATGCAAGGTATGATGAAACAGATGCAGAAAATGCAAAAAGAGATGGCGGTAGCTCAAGAAGAACTTGGAACAATGAAGTTTGATGGTACATCTGGCGGCGGTATGGTTAAAGTCACTGTTTCCGGACATAAAGAAGTTTTGGATATCACTTTGGATCCATCAGTAGTCGATCCGGAAGATGTGGAAATGTTGCAGGACCTGCTGGTAGTTGCTACAAACGAAGCATTCAAGAAAGCGGACGATCACGCGAATTCCACAATGGGGAAATTCACGAAGGGCTTGAACATCCCAGGAATGTAATAGGAGGCAATAATTATGCATTACCCGGAACCCATATCGAAGTTAATGGAGAGTTTTATGAAATTGCCAGGGATTGGGCCGAAAACCGCGGCCCGTCTGGCATTTTTTGTGCTTGGAATGAAAGAGGACACGGTGCTTGATTTTGCAAAAGCGCTCGTCGATGCAAAGCGAAATCTAAGCTTCTGCTCTGTGTGCGGTCATATTACCGATGTGGATCCCTGTCATATTTGCCAGGACCAAAAACGGGATCGTACGACGATCTGTGTCGTTCAGGATCCGAAAGATGTAATCGCTATGGAAAAAATGCGTGATTACACTGGTTTGTACCATGTGCTGCAAGGAGCGATATCTCCAATGGAAGGAATTGGCCCGGAAGACATCAATGTGCCGTCCTTGTTGAAACGGTTGCAGGATGAGCAGGTTGAAGAATTGATTCTGGCGACAAATCCTACCATCGAAGGTGAAGCGACAGCTATGTATATTTCCCGTCTGGTTAGGCCTTCGGGAATCAAAACGACGCGGATTGCCCACGGCTTGCCGGTAGGTGGAGATCTGGAGTACGCAGATGAAGTAACTTTATCGAAAGCGCTTGAAGGCCGGCGTGAGTTATAAAGAGGAGATCAACAGATGCTTTTTTCAAGAAGAGGTAAATTAAAAAAAGAGTTTGATGAGCGGTTGATTTCTCAGTTCTTCGATGCCAAGCAAGAGTTGCAAACGGCAAAGAAAATGGAAGAAATGTCTGACGATTATGATTTGTATATAATTGCTAAACGGAAAGTTGCTGAAAGTAAACACTTGTTTCTATTAAAAGAAGCAAGGCTCCGCGATGTCAAAATCAAGTGATGACAGAGATTTTTGTGACTCTGTCCTCGCTTTTTTTATTGCTTATTATATAGAAGAAAAAAGGTAGAAGTGATAAATGTTTTTTAAATATAATTTTATTTGGAAAATCTGTTGACAGCATTAGCAAGATGCTTTAGTATTGTAGAAGTCGTCAAGAACGACAGCAAACATGAACCTTGAAAACTGAACAGCAAAACGTCAATGAATATGTTTCGAGCGCTTGGCGCGAGAAACAAATTTGCGAGGGTCGCCGCAAGGCGATCGGAGCAAAAGACTACTGATCAGCTTCGGCAGATCAAAAGCGAATCGCTTGTCTTCGGACGGCGATGCGCCAGCAAGTATTTGAGCAATCAACTACTCTATAATGGAGAGTTTGATCCTGGCTCAGGACGAACGCTGGCGG
>NZ_JBHTKI010000049.1:0-21088 GCF_042675885.1 Metaplanococcus flavidus
AAGCACGCCGCTTTAGCAGCTGCCTAAATTTAAAAAACGGAAAAAATGATCCGAAAAATCGTCTGCACTTTTTAAAAGGGCGATTTATGAAATTGATTCATTTACTTAGTCATTTATTTTTTCTAAAATAGTAATTACTTTTAGCGATAAACTGTAATAAGTCATTGCATCTTGAAAGGTAAGATTTTCATTTGAAAGATGTCCATGAGCTGCCTTATTACGCAATATTCTTAATTCATTTAAGGAATTAAGAGTATCGGAATCAATTTTCCCAATGTCTTTAAGAAGTTGAATGTTTTTTAAAGACGAATTATAAGGCGGATAATCGGAAGATATTGCACTTCTGTTAATAGTATTCATTATTTCTTTTTCAACCATTGACCATGACATAGTAATTGAAGCTGCAGGAGAAATTTGAGCGACTGTCATTATTTCTTTATCTTGACTAATCATTTGTGTATTACTTTCAGGCAATGAAGTATCTTCTAACGTGGTTTCAATCTCTTCTAATTTATTAGTAAAATCCATCTCTAAGTTGTTGTATGTTAACTTGTTCAAATTAGAAAGAATTTTAATTAATGGTTTTTTTAATATAAGAACAATTACTATTAGAGCGGCTGGCTATGCAATAGAATTCAGTAATGATGATATAAACTCAAGATTATTCAAATCTGCTTCTCCCCTTTAATGAAATAAAAATGGATTTTAACATTTTTCATACTTAATTTTAGTAAGATAATTTTTTGAGATTTTTATTGCATTAAATGAAATTTATATTACTTAAAATTTGTTATTAAAGATTCTTTAAATCATAGCTTAAATATATCATATAATTGAATAAACTAAGTGGAGGAGTGGTGCTTTTTGTTGAAGACTTATGAGCTTAAAAATGCAAAGATGGTTTGGAGTAAAGAGGATATCGCTTATCAAGAAGTTTTGGATGAATTTGAAAACGCCGACTATATTCTCGTGGTTACATTTAATGTTTCGGAAAAACAAGAGCAATTGATAAAGTATCTAGAAAAAGTCAATGAGGAGACGCCTATCCAAATTTTCACCAATATTCCTCAAAGGTACGAAAGATATTATAATGATTTAGTAAGAAAACAAGCGAAAAAGAAAATAAATGCTTATATTAAACGCTTAAATCCAGAAAATTTCGGGAAAATAAGTGAGACTTATTTTTGTTTTGATAACCATGCAAAAATAATAATGACTGATAAAATTGCATATATTGGATCAGCTAATTATTCTGATGAATCAAAAAAAAATTATGAAGCTGGAGTTATTTCTACAGATGTAGAATTAATTGAATTTGTAAAAACAGAGATTGTTTCTGATCTCATTTCAAGTTCAGAGTCTTATTACTCAGGAGACACACTTTATTATATAGTTACACTTGCTATGTTGACATCGAGGTTGGTAGATGCAGAAGAGAGAATTTACTACTCTTGTTTTAGTACATTTGAACATGCTGGAAGAGAGTATGGAGATTACTACGATACAGCTAACAATAGTCTTTCAATAATAGAATTAGATTATCTTGAGAATGTCATTCTAGATTTACAAGACCTATTAAAAGAACTTATTGATAAGTTAAGTGATAGCAATATACTAACAGAAGAGATGCAAGAAGAAATCTCTGAACTAGATTTTGATAATATTCGTAATTTTTATAGTAATGACACTAATATATGGAATTTAGCATCTTTTGATATAACAGACTTTGCAATGGACTATATTCAGGAACATAGTTTGGAAGCAGATACAGAAAACTTAGCAAGGATAGCAGATATAGGATCTCAACAAGGGTTTGAGTATGGCGAGGAATTAGCTCAGATTGCACAAGAGGATGTATTATATATATTAGATTCGCTAAAAATATTTAAAGATAAGTTAAATGAAATTATTGAAGAGATCCCGAGAGGAAAGCTCAATAAAGAAATAGATAATACATTTTAAAATTAAATATTGCGATACAATAACTTGTAAGAGTAAATAAGAGTGCGAAAATAGTCATTATTACACTCAAATATTAAAGGCATAGGTAACCAGAATAATTTAGAGACTGAATGTCAATAAGGGGGATTTTGATTGCAGGAAGAATTATTCATTTTTTGGAATCATGTTGGCAGAGAACATGGAGAAATAGAGTATGCGCCGGATATTAGAAAGAACTCAGTTGAAATAAAAGAGCGCTCTATGAGATTAAAGGAACATCATTATAAGAGCAAAAGTAATCCGAATAGGTTCATTAAACACGATGAAACGACATTAGTTGAACTTCCTCCGGCAGACAGTAAAGAAAAATTTATCATTGTTTACTGTATTGAAGATGGTTTGCAGTTTTCATTACATCATAAAACAAATTATTCGTGGTGGTTGGCAGATATAGTAGAAGTGCAAGAAATAAGGCCAAATATTTTTTGTATCCATGATTTGTTTTTAGATATTTCCATCAATAAGGATGGAAGTTACAAAGTCCTGGATGTAGATGAATACGAGGCTGCTGTAGATTTAGGTTTGATGTCTAGTAAACAAATTAAAAATAGTCTCACTTCCTTTCATAGAATTGTAGGCAACTTGAATACAAATAACTTCCCGAATGGGAAGTTGAAATATTTAAAAGAGAAATATATGTAACCTTTTATATATCAAAGTATAAAAACATTTTCATTATTTGATAGAACCTCCTTAGAGACCGTCAAGTATTATGTCTAAATAAGCAAATCCTTTTCTTGTATGTATAATTAAGCCTGTTGGAACGTCTCAGCTAGCTCTGCGCGAGCTTGATCGAATTCTAAATGGCAGCAGATTAAAGTAATAGAAGTTTAAAAAGTATTAATCAAAAAGGATAAGCATCAAAAAATGCCACCTGTATACCAGAGGCCATTGAAAACCCCTCCTGCCGACCTGAACTGACCCGCCAATTTAGGATACTAGAAAAAACACTTAGGCTGCCATTGTCCGATATTCAATCGGGGAATGGCAGTTTATTTTTGAAATAATTTATGAAAAGGATTTGAGGGTTTACTCTATGTACTTCGCAATTGAATAATGAGCCACTCGACCGTTTAAATTAGCATATAAGTCGATAGGTTTCTGTGGGCTTGTCACGGAGCTTTTGCGAGCATGACTCCTATGTATAAAGAAGTAGTATCAAACATTCCGCACCCAGACGAGGCTATCATGCAAGTTGTTCCAAATAAAGCTGTTGATTCAATTTTAATGAAAAATTTCTCTTTTAAGGTGGCACAGTTTTTAGTTACTCAGGTGGTTCAGTTTTCAGTTGCGGTATACAAATAAGAATGGTTTTTCTAAAGACATTTCTATTAACAATGTAAATTCTAAAAAAATAGTGATAGTGGCTTAACATAAACTGATATTAATTAATGGTTACTAATAGATGTTACCCATAATGGATACTATTAAAAAACACTACATATCAACTTTTCAGCAAGTTAAAGAGGTGAGAATGAGTATTGGAGACGTCTAAGAGTAACTATTAATGGTAACTATTGACCGTGACCATGAGTAATAGTTACCTTTAATAGTTACTTTTGAGAGATACCATACTTGGTGACCATATAGTATGTCGTAAGAGGAAGAAATAGTTGAATATATAAACTTCTAATTGCTTACAGCCATTTGATTGAACCACGGTGCCAAGTTGTAGAATCACTATGAAAAAAATAGAACCATTTATAACATAAGAGAACCAATTTTATATTCAGTTTACAAAATGCTTTGTGAAATGATTGTGTAGACATAAGTATTGCGGAATAACAAAAGGGACTTGTGCGGAGTTTTGAGCCAGCAATTGTAGAAACTTAGATCATTAAATGTATAGAAGAATGCCACTGGTTATTTCTAAGCAACGGTTTTTATTAATTGATCAGGAGAGCGGCATGTTTCAACCGCGCTTCTTACTCATTGAAAATATCTCCATTCATCCTTTCTTGATAGGTATGATCGAGAATACGATTCAGAATGGTATTCAATTAATTCGATAATTGCGGTCGCGCACCCTTGTTCCCATCATTCTCATTGATAGGAAGGATTCCATGTGAGATAGAAGCGTGATTATAAAAGTTTGAATTAAAATTTCCTTCGAACGGTTTTCTTATTCTTCTGAGTGGTTCTTGAGCTAGTCTTTCTTCTATTACTGGTGTTTTTCTTAAACTAGTATGTAGGTCGATGGATTTTCATTGACCTGACATGAAGCCTCTGCGGGCATGAGTCCTGCGTAAAAACAAGTTGTAGCAAGCGTTTCGCACCCGGACAAGGGTGTCAGCCCGCTGCTCCAAATAAAGCCGATGAGTCGAATTTAATCAGAAGATTTTTCTTTAAAGGTGGCTCATTTTTCAATTGCGAAATACAACATCCTTTTCCGTATTGTTCCAAAATATGTTGGAGCGTTTAATAATTAAGAAATAAAAAAGTGCTTCAAAATCTTTTTTTGAAAAAACCTTGAAAAGAGATAATCTGAAGATACCATGTACTAAGTAATTAGCTTGCTTCTTTTATAAAAATAATTTAGCGCTTTGAGACTAATAAGGTTTTTATTCTAAAATACTCTATTACTTAAAGTTAACTGATTACTTAGTTGATATATCACCAAGGTAACTCGGTTACTTAGGAGGAAACAATAAAAGAGAAAGACAGGTGAAAAATTAAAGCGAGCTTTTGCACCATTCTAAATGAAAAGGAGAACACCATGAAAGATAAGATTATTGTAAAAGGAAAGGGCAGATCAAGAATTGAAATAACTGCGCGTGAGGTATGGATGTTACTGTATCTTGAAAATCACCACTTGATGTCAACCGAACAGTTATTTAAATATTATACAAAATTCTTGATGAGTTCTACCCATCCATATGCCTTTAAAAATCGTCTGAGAAAATTCGAAGAATATAAGATTGTTAGATCAGCAAATTTTGCTGATGGATTCCATGGGGATAGGTTTAAATATTACACTATTGGCGCTGCTGGAGTTGACCTACTCATGCAGAAAAAAAAGTTAGCTGAAGATTATAACAAGAATCAAATATATCATCGTTTAAATAAAAAGAATGTCCTGCATTTTTTATTTACTCAACAAGTAGTTTTAAATGTTTTTACGGAACTAAGGAAAAGACTTTCTATGCCAGCTAATAAAGATAAAGGGCTGTCATTGAAAACGATGTCTTTATCACCAGCGAAATTTCCTTATGAAATATGGATACCCAAAGTAAGTGGATCGATAAGTAGGAATAATTCGGGGGCGAGCCATGCAAGAGCAGCAGCTAGCATGAAAAACTCAAATTATGAAAGAACTAGCGGACATTATGCCACACTTATAAAACCAGATTGGATTTTAGAGAGGTCATTTCCTGAATCGACTGTAAAGACAAAAGTTTTAAATATTGAATTAGATACTGGAACAGAACAATGGCCACAAATAGAAGAGAAAATTTGGAAATATTGTACTGTTGCAGAAAATAATAAGGATTCTGTCCATGCTCTGGGATTCGTATTGCCGGATGAAACTTTTTCTATGCGTACTAAATATGGTGATAGAAGTAAGAGAATTGAAAATATGATGATAAATTTAAGGAAAGATACCAAACTTCTAGAAAGAATAAAAGAAGTAAACTTGCTCTTGGGAATTTATTCTTTAAAAGATATTGGAAAAGTAGCTGGTAAGTATTTACAACCAGAACTTTTTAAAGAGGACTCACAATAAAATTATCAATAAAAGGGAAACCCCCAATTTTTATCTGCAGCTAAGCTATTTATTTTGCTTATACCTGCTGATTTGAATTGGGGATTCTTTTTACTTAAGAAAGGTAGAGGAACTGATGGAGAATAAAATTTTAAAGAGGGCTGTCATCAAAGAAGAATTAGTTAAACTTACCGGTAACTTTTCTTTGGCAGTTACATTAAATCAGTTATTATATTGGTCCTTAAAGGTTAAGGATAAAGAAAAATATATCCGGGAAGAAGTAGACCAAAACGCTAGAACTGAGAAGGATAAGCAATATGGATGGATCTATAAGACATCTGAAGAACTCTCTCAAGAAATTATGTTGGGGAGTCAAACTTCGGTAAGAAGGTATTTAAAAGAGTTGGTTAAATATGAGTTTATTTTTGAAAGAAGAAATCCCAATCCAAAATACAAATACGATAAAACTTATCAATACCGAGTTAACTTAAATAAGATTAGAACGGATTTAAAGAATATTGGATATGAGCTAAGTGACTTTGAGCATTACTACACTGAAAAAGAATATGCCAATAAAGCTCAAGAGCAGAATAAAAATTCGATAAATAAAAATGAACATACGAGCATTCATTCTGCTTATACGGCTGATCAAAGTGAAGCAGCAATACCAGAGATTACTTCAAACAATACTTCAAAAAATATATCCAGAGATTTGATTGACGAAAAAGACATAAAAAACAAGAAGGACCAAGCGGATATAGATATAGCAAAAAAGATTTCTAAATACTATTTGGAAAAAAGCAAAAAAGCTTCGTTAACAGTTAAAGAAAAAGAAGCTGTCCACCAAGTTGCCAAACTGAGATTACCTAATTTGAAAGTCATAGCATTAATAGATGAATGCTATAGAGAATTTGCAATAAAGTCCCCAAATGAATCAATTCGTTCTTTTGTTTATATAGCGAATTATATATCGAGGAATCGCAATTTTGACGAAATGAGCATAAAAATTAAAAAAAACCAGGAGGAAAAAATAAATGAAAAACCTGAACAGTCAACTAACAAAAATAGAAAGAAATCTACAGGAGAAGAATGGCTTAAACTCCTCGACCGAAAGAGTAGAGCAAGTGATGACCATGGTATCAGATAAATGCATGTATAAGGAATGTGACGGTACGGGTCTTATACATGTCATCGATTCTAATTTGGAATCTTTAATGAGAATATGCCGCTGTCGTAAGGACAGAGAAGTAACAATAAAGCTGCAGTCAGCAAATATTCCATTGGATTTCATTGAATGCTCAGTAGAAAATTTTGAAATAGAAGTTTATAAAGACAAATCTGATAAACAAAAGGCTAAATTTGTAAAGCACGCAGCAAGTAAATTTGTAGAGAACTATGATGAATGTAAATCACTTGGGAAGGGATTGTATCTTTTTAGTGAAATGACTGGTAGTGGTAAAAGCCGTTTAGCTGTAAGTATTGCTAACGATTTGATTAAAAAATATAATCTCAATGTCTTGTATACTTCTTCTATTGATATTTTTACTGAAATTAAAAAAACTTTCGGTTCAGACAGCGAATATAAAGAGCATGAAGTATTAAAAGCTTATAAAATGGCAGAGCTTCTCATTATAGACGACTTCGGAGTTGAAAAATCATCAGAATGGGCAGAGAGTATTTTTACACAAATTCTGGAAGAACGCATGAACAATCGGAAATTGACAATTTTCACTTCGAATATACACACTGAAAATCTATCGAAAAAATTCCCTATGGGAAGAGTCCAAAGTAGGATACAAAAAATGACTTTCCCCCTTGCGATGCCGGAAGAAAGTATTCGGTTGATATTGTCAGAAAAAGATAATTATAAGCTATTCGAAGAAATATTTTCGAAAGATATTATTTAGTTGATTCTTAAAACGCTTAATTCATTTATTTTATGAAAGGAAACAAAAGAATATACAGGCCTCTTTTTTGATCAGGAGTCAATGATGATATAGCCGAATATAATAAAGAATCTAGGTCCCCATTAATTTCGACAGGACTTGTTTTAGAGGATTCAACGGTAATGTCTAAAAATTCTTTTTTTCCTTCCAATTTTAAAAAGAATTCACTTAAAGAGATGTTTAATCCATCACAAATATTTGTCAGAACAGATATGGATAACTCTTGTGTACCGTTTTCTATTCTAGAGAGTGAAGACTGAGCCATGTTAATTTTCTTAGCAAACTCAATCAACTTAAAGTTTTTTTCTTTTCTATATTCTTTAATAAGCTTTCCGGCAATAAGGTTATCCATTGTACAATCCTTTCTGGAACGAAAAATTCTAACCAAAATCAAGCGAATTTTTGATTGAGATTACTATCTACGATTTTAACTTATTATTTATTGATTTTACAAATATCAAAAGGTAATATAAAATATATTTATTCCCTCTAAAGGAATATATATTTTAAAGGAATAAAGAAGGGGAGGAATTAAATGATTAGAGGATTCCAAAAAGTAATTGAAGACTTAGTAGAGCAAAGGTTAGAAGAAATTATTAATAGCAAAGATTTTATTTCGTACACTGAGGTTATTGAACACGACTTAGAAGAAAAACTCAAACAACTAACTCAAATTGATGATGAGGAATCCAAGGTGCATCTCTTAAGTGATTTGCAAGCTAACATTTTTGATCAAGTTCATTTACAAAGTACTATTGCATATAAAACTGGTTTTAATGATGGTTTGATATTTGCAATAGATACATTAATGGCGCCGAAAAAAATATAAATTAGTATGGAGGTAAACGAGTGGTAGTTTACAGTGGAAGATTATTCATTGAGGTTTCAACACTTGTAGAGCAGTCAGAAGAAGATATGAAAAATAAGGCTCACGAGAACATTACTCCTGAACTGCTTAAAGAATTAAGATTATTATTAGGAAATAAAGGATATATGACAGGGATGATTGGCGCAAATTTAGAACATGTAAATTCTACAAATGAGCAAGATATAAAGCATATTAAATCTCAGGTTGACATAGCAAAACGTCGGATTAACGAAGTTTATAATAAAGCTAATGACTTTAACTGCCAAATTGAATAAAAGCAATGTTTAGCTGCTGGCCACTCGAATGTATTGAAGTTCTATAACTAGAAAAGTGTAATGACAAATTAGACCAAATATAGAAAGCAGAGAGAAAATGATAAGCTTAATTATTCTACCGATGAACTTCTTTGATCGATTTTTTAACGCTGATGAATTAGCAGTGGAATTGGACCTTTACTTAAAATTACAACTAAAAGAAAATAATTATGTAATTAAAGAGGTTCTTGATGAAAATTCTACTGTAGATTTAAAAAATCTTAAAGAAGAAGAAAAGTTTTACGTTCCTACAATCATAATTTTTGATTATAGAGAAAGAAAAATTAATGTTATAGACTTAATTGTTTATGTATATCTTTGCTATATTGCTTATAGTGACAATAACAGTACAGTAAAGCCATCTAAAAAGGAAATTTCTCGTAAAATAAATGAAAGAAAAACGGATGTTGAAGAATCATTAAACTTTTTAGTTACACTTGGTAGAACTTTGCTTGATCGGAATAAAAGTGGATATTACATCATTGATGAATTAGCCAATCAAGAAAAAGTATTAGGACTGGAAGTGTTATTAAAAAAGGAAAAACATAAATATAATCCTTACGGAATTTTAAAATGATAGAGCTGGAATACTATTAAAGTTTTGAACCATTCAAAGTTACACAACTGCAAGTTGTGTTTTACTTAGAATGGTTTTTTTATGTGTATTGCGTTGGTTTTTAAAATTATTTCTTGCCGCTTACAAAATTAACAGAACATGCGGTGAGTGTATTTTTCAAAACAGTTCCATTTGCGACAAACCTTTCAGATAGTAAAGGGCAGAATTCATCCCGCTCCTATATTGCTGTTATTAAGAATTCTTATTGAGATCTGATAATCTAATCTAAAATTTACAATCTTAAACTCTGTTGCTATATCTTTTAGTAAAATACGAGAGACCACAAGGGTAATATTGTGAAACCCTTTAATCATTGGTAAAATTAGGTTCATAATACTGTGTTGATGTTTTAAGTGTAATAAAAAGTTGGATAAGAAAGAAGGAATTTAAATGTCTACAGCAAATATCGGTTTTGAAGAAAAGTTATGGTCAATGGCAGATAAGCTCCGTGGCAGCATGGATGCTTCTGAATATAAAAATGTCGTATTGGGACTTCTGTTCCTTAAATATGTTTCGGATTCCTTTGAGGAAAAGTATGAAGAACTGACGCAAGATGAATGGGCAGATCCTGAAGACAAAGATGAATATCTGGCAGAGAATATTTTCTGGGTGCCGAAAGAAGCGCGTTGGACATTCATTAAGGAAAACGCTAAAAAACCGGAAATCGGTCAGATTATTGATAACGCGATGATTGCTACGGAAAAAGAGAACGAATCATTGCGTGGCGTCTTGCCGAAAGACTATGCACGTCCCGCTCTTGATAAAACCAGACTTGGCGAAACAATCGATTTGTTTTCGTTCAAAATCGGAGATAAAGATAGCCGCTCCAAAGATATGCTTGGCCGCGTCTATGAATACTTCCTTTCAAAATTCGCGAGTGCTGAAGGAAAAAATGGCGGTGAGTTCTATACGCCTAGTTCTGTCGTTAAACTGCTTGTTCAAATGCTGGAGCCATATAAAGGCCGAGTATATGATCCTTGCTGTGGTTCAGGAGGCATGTTTGTTCAAAGTGAAAAATTCGTGGAAGAACACCAGGGACGATTAGGAGATATTGCAGTTTATGGCCAAGAATCAAACCCAACTACATGGAAACTAGCGAAAATGAACTTGGCTATCCGAGGAATTGACGGGAATATTGGCGACCACAATGCGGATACTTTCCATAATGATTTACATAAAGGTCTGAAAGCTGATTACATCCTAGCAAATCCACCGTTCAACATCAGCGATTGGGGCGGAGAAAAACTACGTGAAGATGTCCGCTGGCAATTTGGAACACCGCCAGTTGGAAATGCCAACTACGCATGGATACAGCATATGGTTTCAAAACTTGCTCCATCTGGAACAGCTGGCTTTGTTCTTGCGAATGGATCGATGTCGACAAGTACGACTTCGGAACTTGAAATCCGTAAAAACCTGATCGAGCAGGATCTTGTCGAATGTATCGTTACATTACCGGGGCAATTATTCTATTCCACGCAAATCCCAGTCTGCTTGTGGTTCGTCACACGCAACAAAGCGAAAAACGGCAAAAAAGAACGGCGTGGAGAAATCCTCTTTATCGATGCCAGAAAACAAGGTAGCATGGTTTCGCGTACATTGAAAGAATTTTCTATTGAAGACATCAACAAAATCTCAGACGTGTATCATGCATGGCGGGGAACGAATGAACAAGAATACGAAGATGTTGCAGGCTTCTGTAAAGTAGCAAAACTGGATGAAGTTCGAGAGCATGAATATATTTTGACTCCTGGCCGCTATGTTGGGTTGGAAGCAGCGGAAGAAGACAGCGAGCCGTTTGAAGAAAAAATGGAGCGATTGACTGGAGATCTTGCAGAGCAATTCGTGAAATCAAAAAAACTTGAAGACCAAATCCGTAAAGCGTTGGAGGGGATTGGGTATGGGGTTTAATAATTTTGAAACTGTAAAATTACCTGAAATAGGTACCTTAGCTCGGGGGAAGTCAAAACATAGACCAAGATATGACCCGGTTTTATACGGAGGTAAATATCCCTTTATACAAACTGGTGATATAAGAAAAGCTGGAAAAAGAATCAAGGATTTCGAGCAGTCTTATAGTGAAGTAGGATTAAGTCAAAGTAAATTATGGAAAAAAGATACTTTGTGTATAACTATTGCTGCTAATATAGCGGAGACATCCATTTTAGATTTTGAAGCATGTTTTCCAGACAGCGTTGTAGGCTTTATCCCGGATACTAGCAGATGTTCAATTGATTATATTTACTACTACTTTCAATACTTTAAAAAAGAAATTCAAAGTAGAGCTTATGGCTCTGTTCAAGAAAATATCAATCTCAAAGTTCTGAATGATATTGATATCATACTGCCACCCTTACATATTCAAAAAAAAATTACTTCAATACTTTCACCCCTTGATGAGAAAATAGAAGTTAACAACAAAGTTATACAAAACTTAGAAGAACTTGCACAGACATTTTTCAAACGCTGGTTTGTAGATTTTGAGTTTCCAAATGAAAATGGAGAACCGTATAAATCTAGTGGTGGAGAAATGATGGAAAGTAATTTAGAAATAATACCTAAAGGTTGGGTTACAGGTTTTCTTACTGATATTGCAACTTTAATAATGGGTCAGTCACCGAAAGGCGAAACATATAATATTGAGAGCATTGGACTGCCTCTGTTAAATGGTGCCAGCGATTTTAAAGAAGGACAAATAAATCCTTTGAAATATACCAATGATCCCAAAAAAGTATCTAAGAAAAAAGATTTTATTTTTGGAGTCAGGGCTACAGTTGGAAATGTTACTTTCGTAGATAAAGAATATGCTCTTGGAAGAGGAGTAGGAGCAGCGCGGGCTATTAAAGAAGAATATCAAGAATATTTATACTTTCAATTAGTAAGAGGTATCAATCACTTAGAAAGTACAGTTACAGGAAGTGTCTATATTAATTTAACAAAGAATGATATAGAAGGAATTAAATTAGTCCTACCCCCCTTAGAAATCATTGTTAAATTTCATGGAATAATAGAAAATATACTGGAGATGAAGAATGAACTATATAGAGAAAATGAGCTTCTTAAAAAGCTTCGTGACACTCTTCTTCCTAAACTTCTTTCAGGAGAAATAGAATTGCCTAATGAAACCGAGGTGGCTGAACATGTATCAATTCCGTGAAGACGATCTGGAACAAGCAACTTTGGAATGGCTGGAAAACTTGGAATATGAAATAGTAAACGGGCCAAATATTGCTATGGATGGAGAGTCGCCTGAGCGGTCAAGCTATGCCGATGTCGTGCTGGAAGGCAGGCTTGAAGAAGCGTTAAAGGAGATTAATACCGGTGCCTCGCTAGAAACGGTGCTGCGTGCGGTTCAGTTGGTTACGATGGTTCAGTCGCCGAATCTTATTGTCAACAATCGGATTTTCCAGAAGTATGTAACTGATGGAATTGATGTGGAAGTTCGTAAAGAAGACGGACGAAATACGGTAGAGAAATTATGGCTGTTTGATTTCGAAAACCCGGAAAACAATGATTTTTTGGCAGTCAATCAGTTTACGGTCATTGAAGGGCAGCACAATAAGCGGCCGGATGTGATTGTCTTTGTAAATGGATTGCCAGTAGTGGTTATCGAATTGAAGAATTCAACAGATGAACAAGTAGGTATTTCCAAAGGCTTTAACCAGCTTCAAACGTATAAAGCGACGATTCCTTCGTTATTCCAATACAATGCCTTTATGGTGACAAGCGATGGCGTCAATGCCAGAGCGGGATCACTGACTGCGGATGAAGAACGATTTATGATGTGGCGAACGGTGGATGGAGAGTCAATTGCTCCTTCCACGATGCCGCAGCTTGAAGTGTTGATTCAAGGCATGTTCAAACCTAAAGTGTTGCTGGATTTGCTTCGCCATTTTATCGTTTTTCAAACAGACGGAGAAAAAACGTTTAAAATCCTTGCTGCGTATCATCAGTACTATGCGGTGAATAAGGCAGTAAAACAGGCAAAACGTGCGGCTGATGAAACTGGTGATCGGAAAATTGGTGTTATATGGCACACTCAAGGATCTGGAAAAAGTTTGTCGATGGTTTTCTATACAGGAAAGCTGGTTCTTGAGATGAACAATCCGACCGTCATCGTGTTGACAGACCGTAATGACTTAGATGATCAACTCTTTAATACGTTCTCGATTTCCAGTGATTTATTGCGCCAAACACCGAAACAAGCCGATAGCCGCAGCGACCTGAGAAATCTGTTGGCTGTTGAATCAGGGGGGATTGTTTTCACGACGATGCAGAAGTTTGCGCCTGAAGAGGGATTCACGCATATGGATGCTTTAACTACTCGTCGGAACGTAATTGTGATGGCTGATGAAGCGCATCGGACACAATATGGCTTCCAAGCACAAGTTACCAAGACTACAGATGACGTGGCTACCAAATATGGCTATGCAAAATATATGCGAGATGCTTTGCCCAATGCTTCTTTTATTGGATTCACAGGAACTCCAGTAGAATCCAGTGATAAAAATACGCCAGCTGTTTTTGGCGATTATATTGATATTTATGATATGACCCAGGCGGTTGAAGATGGCTCGACTGTGAAGATTTATTATGAAAGTCGCATTGTGAAACTGGATCTGCCCGAAGGCTTGGATATCGACTCGGAGTATGATGAAATAACTGAATTCCAAGAACAATCGGATAGAGAGCGCTTGAAATCAAAATGGTCCCGCCTAGAAGCATTGGTGGGTGCGGAACAGCGCCTTCAGAAATTGGCTGGTGATACGGTGAACCATTTTGAATCCAGACAAGATGCGATGTTCGGAAAATCGATGATTGTCGTGATGTCCCGACGGATTGCAATCGATTTATATCAGGAAGTTATTAAACTTCGTCCCGAATGGCATTCAGATGACGATAAAAAAGGCGTTATTAAAATTGTAATGACGGGTACGTCGAGCGACCCGGAACACTGGCAGCCTTTTATCGGCAATAAAAAACGGCGTGATGATTTATCCCGCCGCATGAAAGATGTTAACGATGAACTGAAAATTGTCATTGTTCGTGATATGTGGCTGACAGGATTTGATGTGCCATCAATGCATACGATGTACATAGACAAGCCTATGAAAGGTCATAATTTAATGCAGGCGATTGCACGCGTAAACCGTGTCTTCCGGGACAAGCCAGGTGGATTGATTGTCGATTATATTGGAATTGCAGACAGCTTAAAAGAAGCGTTAAAGCAATATACCGACAGCGACCGAGGTAATACAGGTATTGATACTGCAGTTGCAGTGGATATCATGCTGGAAAAATTCGAGATTATTCAAGATATGTTGTATAAGCACAGTTACGACAACTTTAATTCTGCAAAAGCATCTGAACGCATGAGAACTATTACTGAAACGATGGATTTCGTGATTGGTCTTGGAGACGAAGAGAAAAAGCGTTTTATGAAAGTCGTGACGGAGCTAGGGAAAGCATTTGCGTTATGCGCTACTGAACCAGAGGCGCAGGAATTAAATGCAGAGATTGGATTTCTTAAAGCTGTGAAAGCTGGATTAGTGAAGTTGATTCCTTCTGAAGGGAAAAGACTGACACCAGAACAAGTAGATGCTCAATTGAACCAGTTGATCTCAAAATCAGTTATTTCAGATGAAGTGATTGATATTTATACTTCACTTGGCATTCAGAATCCTGACATATCAATTTTATCCGATGAATTTTTGGATGAAGTCCGTGCGCTGCCACAGAAGAATTTGGCAGTGGAGCTACTAAATCGTTTATTGCAGGGAAAAGTGAAAAACGTCCAGCGCACGAATCTTGTAAAAGCTCAGAAGTTCACGGAGATGCTCAACAACGCTATCAACAAATATAATAAACGGGCCATTGAAACGTCCAAAATTATTGAAGAATTGATCGAACTTGCTAAAGAAATGAACGAGTCTGTAAAGACAGGAGAAGCATTGGGATTGATCAAAGAAGAAGTAGCCTTCTACGATGCGCTAGCTTCCCACGAAACAGCAGAGCAAGTATTAGGGGATGATATCTTAAAAGTCATTGCGCATGAGCTTACTAAGGCAATTAAAGAGAATATGAGCATTGATTGGAACTTGCGGGAATCGGCCAGAGCGAAAATGAGGATTACTGTTCGAAGGTTATTGAAGAAATATGGTTATCCGCCTGATCTTCAGAAGTTGGCGGTAGAGACTGTTGTTGAGCAGGCCGAGTTGATGGCTGAAAGTACAAGGAATTAAAAAGTTGGAAAATTTATAAAGTCGATATATTTATAAGTATTTATCTACTTATAATATTTGAAATCAAAGGAGTAATTATATGGAAGCGGTTAAATTTGTAATACCAATTTCTAATTTTGTTATTGAATCTGCTTTTAAGATTGGCGATGTTTATTATACGCCACCATTGTACTCTATATTACATCAAAGTTATTCATATACGGATTCTATTTCTGAAGAAGAATTTGAAATGATAAAGAAATGTTTGGGTATCTTAGAGACGCATTCAAATCAGCAATGGATAAATTCTTCTTTAGCAATTACTACTTTTGAAGAAATAGAATATAAAAATGCTCAGGAAGCATTTTTATACGTTAATCGTATTTGTGAGAAAGTTGATCGTTCTATGGATTATCTGAGATTACAAGAATGCCAAATAGGTAATTTTGATACTCTTCCAGGACTGGCAGGAATGTTAGACGATGGATTTAAGAATGTTTTTAAAATTAATATAAAAACAGATTACTACGAAATGATTCCGGGAGAAGTAACTCTCATTATAAGAAATGGTATTGGATTAATGCCCTTCAGAGAACCAAATGCTTCAGATAGAGAATTATTAGACTACAAACTAATTTTTAATAACAGAAATGACGAGGTTTTTCTAAATTGTAGAGCAGCTTTAACTAGAATAAATGAAGCTATGTATATGCACAATCTAAACACAGCTTTTATTTATCTAATGACTACAATAGAAATGCTTGCTGATAAAGATGAAATGATTCAATTTAAAAGAGCAAAAGCTAAAATTCTTCCTTTTATAGTATCTTCTAAAGAGGCACATACAGATTTGTCTTCTCGATTGTTCAACATTTCAAAAGATAAGAGAACTGAAATTGTTCATAACGGAAAAAATATTTTTGATTTATATGAAGATCAGAATCAAGTTAAAAAAGAGCTTTTTTTTCTTACTGGGCTTATAGTGCAGTACGTTAGTGCAGTTATTTTAACCGGGATACAAACATATGATTCGCTAAAAGTTAAAAGAGAAGAATTAATGAAAGAACTAGGTGTTTAATGTAAGTTGAAGGGATTTTATTATAGTAAGATAAAAATTATCTTCTTATTCCATAAAAACATTAGTCGTGAGGTTAGTGAATTATTAATTATTGGTACAAATGAAGAGATTGAAAGTATTTAAGGGGGTACATATGGAGTTTCAAAATGCGATTCAGGAAATTAAAACTGCAATATCTGAGAAAAGAGTAAACTTTTTAGTGGGTTCTGGTGCTTCATCGCCTTACTTTCCAACTTTAAATAATATAGAAGAAATTTTAACTGGACATACTTTGACTAGTCAAAACAAAGAATTAATATATTTAATTTACTTTTTAGAAGTCGTAGAAAAAAATCTTTATATAAATGATTTGTACATTAAAAAAAATTATGATGTACCACATAAAGATATATTTTCTGTATATCATAATTACGTGAATTTTATTAATAGTATTATAAAGAAAATGGGAGATAGAAATTCTAGAATCTCCCCGACTAGAGTAAATATCTTCACTACTAATTATGATTTATTTTTAGAAGTTGCTATAGACAAAGAGATATCACAAAATCCTTCTGCAATTTTTAACGATGGAGCGAGTGGAGTATTTAAGAGATACCTTAGTTCAGACAATTATCATAAAACTGTTTCTAGAAATGGAGCTTTTGATAATTACCATATAGAATTACCAACCATTAATTTAGTGAAATGCCACGGGTCAGTTAGTTGGGAAGCATCCGAAGTATCTGGAAACAAAAAGATTAAAATTGATAATAACCTCGATTTGTTAAACAAAGTAAAAGAAGATGCAGAAAAAGTAGGTTTAGATTCAACTGAATTTAAAGAGGTCAAAGAGTTTTTAGAAAACTTTTCAGGAGAAGAAAAATTCCATGAAATTACACATAAATATTCAACTGAGTTAAAAGAATTTTTTAGTAGTTATAGTCAACTCATGATCATTAATCCTGAAAAAACAAAATTTAAAAATACCTTAATGGAAGAACATTATTATAGTATGCTTCGGTTGCTAAGTTACGAACTTGAACGAGAACAATCTATTTTAATTGTGTTTGGTTTTTCGTTTGCAGATGAACACATTAGAAATTTGATAAAGCGATCTATCTTCAATCCAGCTTTAAAAATATATATTTTTGCTTTCAAAAATGGTCAAAAAGAGTCACTTCAAAATTTACTAGAGTGTAGAAGAGTTAATAATATTGAAATCATAGAACCGGAAGATGAGGAGAGAAATATTGATTTTACTTATTTTAATGAACTTCTTTTCGGAGGAATCAACATATGATGAATGCATTACAAATAGGAGACATAGTTGAAGTTAAAGGGACTCGTGTAAAAGTTCAGGTTGAAAGGGAAATGAATCATTCATCTTTAATACATGAAGGTGAACTTATAAATAATGTTACTGTGAATGCTTTTATAATAATAAAAAAAGGAATTGTAGATATTGTAGGAAAAATAGATGCTGAGTATATAGAAGACTTAGTTAATAGGAAGGTTAATATAGAAAAAGACCAGCGCTTTAGAAAAAATTCAATATCACGAGTTTTAGAAATACAAATTGTAGGTTTTTTTTCTAATAATAGATTTTCTAATGGAGTACGACACCTCCCGATGATTGGAAACATTGCATATATCCCGAGACAGAATGAAATTATAAATATTTTTTCAGGTTTAAGAAGTGATTTTCAGCATCTAGAGCAAACTATTTCTATCGGTAAATCAATTTATGAAGAACTTCCTGTTTCGTTGCCTCTTAATACTATTTTTGCTTCTCATATAGGCATTTTCGGTAATACAGGGAGTGGGAAATCTAATACCTTAGCAAAATTGTATACAGAATTATATAAAAAAATAGAAGGAACAAATGGATTAGAATCAAGTAGATTTCATCTAATTGACTTTAATGGAGAATATGCTCATAAAGGTATCTTCGGTTTCCCAGATGGGAAAACTAAGATACTCCAACTCTCTACTTCGGAAAATACAGATGGGGATAAAATTCGAATTAGTACTAAATATTTTTTCAATGAAGAAATTCTTTCAATACTTTTTAGTGCTACCCCTCAAACACAAAAGCCATTTATTAAGAGAATTCTTCAAGGTATAAAACGTGAAGAGGAGAAAGGATATCATTTAAAGCATTGGTTACCTAGTCTATATATAAAAGCTATTACTTCTTCTAACCGTGAAGCATTAGAATATATCTTAGAAATAATTGAAAGATTTTTTACTGAAGAAGAAAGCCAAGTTTTTTTTGATATTGTAAAAAACTTGGATTGGAATTCCAAATTCAGTAAATGGATGTGTGAAGGAGTGTTTATTAAAAGTATAGACGCTGTTAGAGTAGGAGAACAAAGTCAATCATCAGGTTATAAAGAAATGAAAAGAATGGTTCTATCATCTGCTTTTTTCCAAAATAATTGGTTCGAACAATTAATTTATAGAGCGCGTTTACAGTTAGCAAGTGATTTGATTAATAAGTTTGCTCAATACGAACATATAAGCCCGCTTATTCATAGGATTGAATCTAAAACACGAGAGCTAGAAAAAGTATTTGAAATTATTAGTCCAGGAGAAGAAATTGAAGAATCATTATTAACAATTTATTCTTTTCGAGACGTTAATTTAGATGTGAAAAAGATTTTGCCTACTATAGTTACTAAAATGATTTTTGATAAACATAAAGAAAATACTAATCAAGAAAAAATTGACAAGACAATCCATCTAATTATTGACGAAGCCCATAATATATTATCAAGTCAGTCTAAAAGAGAAGGAACCGAATGGCATGACTATCGATTAGATTTATTTGAAGAAATCATTAAAGAAGGGAGAAAGTATGGAGTTTTTCTAACAATTAGTAGTCAAAGACCTTCTGATATTTCTCCCACCATCATTTCGCAAATTCATAATTATTTTATACATAGACTAGTAAATTATAGAGATCTAGAATTAATAGACAATACCATATCTTCTTTGGATAGAGTTTCGAAAAATGCTATTCCCACTTTAGCAAGTGGGATGTGTATAATCACTGGCACAGCACTAGTAATGCCAATTTTTATTGCTGTCGATCAAGTTGCTGAAGAAGAACGGCCCAATAGCGGCGACATTGTTCTGACAGATCTATGGGGAATGTAGTATCTGAAAGAATGTGTATATCATTTTGGTTCGCCAATATGTGCAAAAAGGAGACAGAATTTGGAATTTTCCAGATTGTGGGATAGAAGATAATGAAACTTCTGTAGAGTCTTGTCTTAGGGCAGCAAAAGAAGAAAAAGGATATGATGTACTTATAAAGAAATTACTATATAAGAAATCTCACAAATATACGTTCGTTGCTGAAATCATTGGTGGTGAACTTTACCTTGATTCGGAAAATGAAGCGAATAACGATATTATTGATATTGCATGGATTGCTATTGATGATATAGAGAAATTCCATAGCTTTACAACGCCTCTATTAAAACTATTAAATGATCAGAAATAGGATTTAGTAAAGGAGAATGGATATGGGAAGCGAAACCGAAAAATTTAAAAGACTCGATGATGACGAGGAAACGCGCCGTCTAGTCGAATTGCGAAATAAACAGCTATCCGATATGAATACAAATCTTGAAGGTGCAAAAAAAGAAGGTTACAGAATAGGTTACAGAATAGGTACGGAAATAGTCATTAAAAAAATTTTAAAAAACATGCCAGACATGACAGTGGAAAGTATTGCTGAAATACTTGAAGTCGATATAAGACAAGTGGAAAGAGTAAAAAATGAACAAACGAATTTAAAAGAAAACTAAAGGTATTAAGAGTATTCCAGATAGAATTGTCTCTTTGCCTATAGTTTTCTTTATTCTCCGCACAAATATTACATTAAAAAAAGATCTGAGTTTCTTCTATTAATATAGAACGAACTAAGCTCTTATTTTATAGAAGGAACACGTTCAATCGAAGTGTTGGCAGACCATTAATGCATCTTAGTTAAAGCACCCCTTTGAATAGGTAATTCTCATCTCCGTAAGCAATTTTTATAAACCTAGTCAAAACCGTGGTCAGTGTTTTAAAACAGCATGTAAAAACCCTTGGAAACACTGGTATAACTGTACTTTTAATGGGAGCGGGTCCGACTCCCGCCGTCTCCATAGATTTTATGGAGCTACATAAGAACGCCAAAACCTTAACTGGGTTTTGGCGTTTTTTCGTTTGGCTTCAGCAAAAAGTAGGAATAGTCTTTATATATATAAGTAAGCGTCCAATAATGAACACCTAGTTTCTTAGAAAAGAAAATGCCTTTCCGATTTTTTGTCGGAAAGGCATTTTTGTTATTTTTTCTTTTGGACATAACAG
>NZ_JBHTKI010000050.1:0-39499 GCF_042675885.1 Metaplanococcus flavidus
CAGCTCTTCGGGTCATAAGCCATTCTGGCTGTGCGGCTGGAAAGACGCCGCTTCGCCAGATCGTCTTATGCCTTTCAGAGCTTAACGGGCGCGGTCGCTTTTCTAAATAAAACAGACCTCCCGCAAAAGCCGCGGGAGGTCTGGAATGACGCCATAATTAAAGACATGCGCATCCAGCCTGTCCTCGCAAGCTTATGGGTGTTTCATAAAGGCAGGTCTCCTGGCTCATGATCATCGCGCTCTGCGCCTTCCCGGAACTTTGTTCCAGTGGCTGTTGCAGATTGCTCTCACTTACAGTGGCGGGACCGCGCCGGAATCGAACCGGCTTCCCTTTTAACTCATGTTCTTAGACATAAGCACCTTTATGATTGGTATGAAATTTTTATTCTCCTTCATTATACAGAAAAATTCTGTAATGTCTCTTACATTTTTTCTGGTGCCTGTACTCCCACCGTTTTCAATGCATTGGCAAGTGTCGTTTTGACGGCCGTAATCAACGCCAAGCGCGCACGGGTCATGTCTTCGTTCGAAGGATCCAGCACTTTATTGGCATTGTAGAAACTGTGGAATTGGGATGCCAGGTCCTGAATATATGTTGTAACACGGTGAGGTGCCCGCTGTTTCGCGGCATCCGCGATGACTTGCGGGAAATCGCCGATTTTTTTCAGGACGTCGATTTCTTTTTCATGGGACAATAAATCCAGATGCTCAGTCGAAGCAGTAAAGCCCTGCTCTTCCGCCTGGCGCAAAATCGAACAGATGCGGGCGTGTGCATATTGCGAATAATAAACCGGGTTTTCATTGGATTGGGAAACTGCGAGATCCAAATCGAAATCCATATGCGAATCACCCGAGCGCATCGCGAAGAAGTAACGCACAGCGTCAAGGCCGACCAGGTCGACCAATTCGCGCATGGTCACAGCTTTGCCGGTACGCTTGCTCATTTTCATTTTTTCGCCGTCTTTGTATAATTGCACCATTTGAATGATGCTGACTTCGAGCGTATCGCGGTCGTAGCCAAGCGCTTCGATTGCCGCTTTCATGCGGGAAATATAGCCATGGTGATCGGCTCCCCAAATGTTGATCAGCTTTTCGAATCCGCGTGACAATTTGTCGTCATGGTAAGCAATGTCAGGCAATAAATAAGTAAACGTTCCATCATTCTTAATCAGGACACGGTCTTTGTCATCACCGAATGTTGTCGAACGGAACCAGGTCGCACCACCCTCTTCAAAGAGGTGGCCGTTAGCGCGCAGCTTATCCAATGCGATTTGGATTTCTCCTTTTTCATACAACGACGTTTCAGAAAACCAGACGTCAAACTCGACGCGGAAATCAGCCAGGTCTTTCTGCAATTTCGCGAGTTCCACCTTCAGCCCGTGCTTACGGAATTCCGCGTAGCGTTCTTCGTGGCTCATGTTCAAGAATTTATCACCGTATTCTGCAACAAGGTTTTTGGCGATGTCGATAATGTCCTGGCCGCGGTAACCGTCATCCGGCATGCTTTCTGTATACCCCAGCTCCTCGAAATAGCGCCCTTCAATGGACAGTGCCAGGTTATTGATCTGGTTGCCGGCATCATTGATGTAGTATTCACGGGACACAGCGTAGCCCGCCATATCCAGTACATTGCACAACGAATCGCCGACTGATGAGCCGCGCGCGTGGCCGAGGTGAAGGTCGCCTGTCGGATTTGCCGAGACAAACTCGACCTGGATTTTTTCGCCTGCGCCGGAATTTGTGCGGCCGTAGTTTTCCTGCTGTTCCAGCACCGTTTTCACAACGTCCAGCAGATAATCTTTCTTGATCGTAATATTAATGAAGCCCGGACCTGCGATTTCGACTTTCTCGATATTCGCCGATTCCTTGTCCATATTTGCAACGATTGCTTCGGCAATCACTTTTGGTGCTTTTCTTGCCACTTTCGTCAATTGCATGGCGATATTCGTCGCATAATCCCCGTTTGCTTTATCCTTTGGCGATTCCAGATGGACATCCACCGGATCCGCCGTCAATTCCGCTTTTTCCACTGCTTCCGCAATCGCCGATTTAATGGCCTGCTGAACTTTTTCAACTGCATTCATTTTGTAGCCTCCATAAATTGAATTTCCATTTCATATTCACCGGCATAATCGGCACCCAGCGCCAGATCATAACGAACTTTAAAATGACTGTCGCCAACCGATAATTCATGGGCGGTCGTCGTCAGCATGAACGATCCCTGCTCGTTTGTCAGGTTTCCCGTCTGCTCTTTATGCAATAAAAACGGAAGCCTCATCTGAAGGCCGCCGCTTCTCATGATCACTGCTTCTTCTTCATTGAATTTCACAATGGTGCGGATTTCAAGCTCGTCCTGCTGTTCACGGTATTGCAGATATTGCCGGTTATTCTTTTCCGTCAATGTCCCATCCGCCTGCAATTTCATCACTTGATCATCCATATCCGGCTGGCGGATGGTTGTCTTCAGTTTTATCTGCACTGATTTGGCCAATACTGCCGCCTCCCCGTTTGTTGATAACCTTTATATTATAGCGCGAGACAAGTGTGTTTATCAATTAATTGTTTATCAGCGGTTTTTGATAGTTTATCAGCGATTTTTTGAGGTTTATCAGCGATTTTGGAGGGTTTATCAGCGATTTTCTCTTCTTTATCAGCGATTTATCAAATTATCGTCGATCTTTTTCGGTTTATCGTCGGTTTTCACCCTTTTATCGTCGATTCCCAATAGAATCCGTAAAAAAGCCGACCAAAATGTTGGCCGGCTTCTTGATGGTATCCCTTTTCTTTATTTAACCCAGCCCAAAATCATCTCGCGCATAAGTTTGCTCGCTGTATTCGCTGTCTGGTCGGAATGGTCATAGACTGGCGCTAACTCCACCAGATCAAATCCGACTACATTAACGCCGGACGCTGCAATGGCATGGATCGAGGCCAACAGCTCGCGGGATGTGATGCCGCCAGCGTCGACTGTGCCGGTGCCCGGTGCATGCGCCGGATCCAATACGTCCATATCGATCGTGACATAGATGTTGCGCCCTTCGAGTGTCGGCAATACCTCTTTCAGCGGCTCAAGAACTTCGAATTTCGAGATGTGCATTCCCTGCTCTTTCGCCCACTCGAATTCTTCTTTCATTCCGGAACGGATGCCGAATGAATACACATTCGCCGGTCCGATATGATCGGCGATTTTGCGGATCGGCGTCGAATGCGAGTACTCTTCGCCTTCGTAATTTTCACGAAGATCCGTGTGCGCGTCAAAATGGAGTATCGCCAGGTCGTCGTATTTACTGGCTACCGCTTTCATGACCGGCAATGACACCAAATGCTCGCCGCCCATGCCCATCGGAATTTTGTCGTCTTTCAATAAGGTATGAACGTAAGTCTCAATTTCAAGCAGCGATTTTTCGGGATTGCCGAATGGCAGCGGAATATCACCTGCATCAAAGAACCTTACGTCTTCCAGTTCACGGTCAAGATACGGGCTGTATTCTTCCAGCCCGATCGACACTTCACGGATTTTGTTCGGACCGAAGCGGGAACCAGGACGGTAGCTGACTGTCCAGTCCATCGGCATGCCGTATAAAACTGCTTTTGACTCGTCGTAATTCGGATGGCTTCCAATAAACACTTTGCCTGAATAGGTTTCGTCAAATCTCATAATTTATTCGCCTGCCATATCTTTTACGAATTTAGGGAGCGCAAACGCCGCGGTGTGCAGCTCTTTCGTGTAGTATTTTGTGTCAATATCATGGAACCGCTCAGCGGGTACAGCGAGCGGATCGTATTTCTTCGATCCGATCGTGAATGCCCACAGTCCGCTCGGATAAGTCGGGATGTTCGCCAGGTACAATTTCGTAATCGGGAAAATTTCCCGGACATCACTCTGAACCTGCTTGATCAAATCACCTTTGAACCACGGGTTGTCAGACTGAGCGACGAAAATGCCGTCTTCTTTCAACGCTTTCGAAATTCCGGCATAGAAACCTTTTGAGAATAAATTCACTGCCGGGCCCACCGGTTCAGTTGAATCGACCATGATGACGTCGTATTCATTTTCTGATTCCGCAATATGCATGAAACCGTCTCCGACAATCACTTCAACGCGCGAATCTTCAAGACCAGACGCAATCGATGGCAGGAATTTTTTCGAGTACTCGATCACTTTGCCGTCGATATCGACCAGTGTCGCTTTCTTAACAGAAGGGTGTTTCAGGATTTCACGGATAACGCCACCGTCACCGCCGCCGACCACCAAAACATTTTCCGGATTCGGGTGCGTGAACAACGGTACATGGGCCACCATCTCGTGGTAAACGAATTCATCTTTTTCCGAAGTCATGACCATGCCGTCAAGGAACAGCATATTGCCCCATTCCGCTGTTTCAGCCATCTCTAAATACTGAAAATCCGTCTGCTCCGTATGAAGGGTTTTATTGATTTTCATCGTAATCCCGAAATTCTCGGTCTGCTTTTCTGTGTACCAGAATCCTGCCATTTATAATCAAACTCCTTTATCTTATATAGTAATCACTTAAAAAAGTATAAGTGATTTCACCGAAAGTGCAATATAATTTTTCACACAGTCCCCTTTACCCCCCTGGCATAAAGTTACTCGAAAAATAAAAAGGTTTTCTGCACAGAGAATATTATCCCTGCACAGAAAACCTTTTTATCCTGTTAAGCGAAGAAAGTGACATGAGTCATTGGGCTTGGGTTTACTCACAATCGCTCACGGCACTTGCTTGCCGACAGGTGTCCTAGCTTTCTATTTTAAAAAGCTGTATCCCTAGTGTACTGCGTTTGACCGGTAACTTCAACTGCCTGTTATACCCATTTTAAAATTTCATGTTTTGGTCAAAAACGGCAAAAAAATATGGAGTGAAGCAAATAAATACCTTTCTTTTTCCAAGCCGATGTGACAGGGGATTCCAAAGTGAAATTATACTAGCCAAACGATATTGCGTAAAACTAAGAAAAAGAGCCTCAGCCATTATCAGCTGAAGCTCTTCTTACTATATAAAAATTATACATCCAATTCTGTATGGAGCTGTTCTGCGCTGTTCTTCCACATTTCCGGGTTATGGCTGCTGAGGTATTCTGCAAGCACCCGTTTTGATGGTGCATCCATATTGTCGACCAGAATTCGGCGTTTCATCGATTTGTCCATCCGATTTACGTGGTCAGCCAGAAGTTTGTAGCCACGGCGTTTTTCTCTGTTGACGACCATCTCACAGGCTGTAACTCCCGCGTAATAAGGGCCTTCCGGATTAAAGTCAATCGTGATCCAGATCAGCCAATAATCCTTGCCGCCTGCTGAATCTTCTCGGTTCGTCGTAAATTTGATGCCTTTCTCCACCTGGCTGCGCGCATGCATCGCCCCAATATCGATGAAAGCTTCCTGCTCTGCGACGTCGATAAACAGCGGTGACACGTTCTCAAGTGACAGCGAACCGATGCCGTAGCCTTTATGGCCATCGGTCGGGTCGTCTTTTATAATGGTGAATCCTACTTTTTGTTTTGGTTTTTCATTGTTGGACATGTGTACTTTCCCTCCATTCTGCTATGATAAAGTTGAACCCAAAGAAAAGGAGCTGTGTCCATTATGCCATACGTTACAGTAAAAATGCTCGAAGGACGAACGGAAGATCAGAAACGCGCGCTTGTCGAGAAAGTCACAGAAGCTGTCTCTGAAACAACCGGTGCACCGGTTGAGAATGTCGTCGTTTTCATCGAAGACATGAAGAAGAGCGATTATGGGACTAAAGGGAAGTTGTTTTCGGATCAGTAAAGAAATGCGACAGTGCCCGTTAAGCTCTGAAAGGCATAAGACGGAATAGCGGAGCGGCGCTTTTTGCCGCATAGCTATTCTGGCTTATGACCCGAAGAGCTGGGCCGCTGGAGTCTGGACAAAGAATAACGCAAGCCGGCTTCCTCCACGGAAGCCTTTTTATTTCGAGAAAATCACTGCCTCAATTCCCCGATAAAGGTAAACGCCTCTGCAATTTCGGCCGGCGTAAAATTCAGTTTGCCTTTGACGCTGTGCAGTTTGGCAATCTGCTCACTCCGTTCCAGATCATCGAAAAACAGCAACGTTGCCGTCAGCTCCAAAAATCGCGCGCTTTTGCCATTTAATTTAACGGCATGTTCAGCATCGGTCAGCACCGGTTTGCCAAGCGCATTGCGAAAATCCAATCCTTCATCCGTAACCGTATAGCGGTATTGGACGTAAGAACTTTTGTCTTCTTTCTGCTCGAGGATAAAACCCATGTCGCACAACTCTTCAACGCGGGCAGTCAATTCCTCCGAATACGGACCGTAAATATGGAATTCGTATTTCTCCTGATACGGCATGCCGATCTTCTTCAGTATGTATATCATCTTCTGCAGTTTTTTGCGTCCGGTTACACCTTCCGCCGTGGAGATGAAGTCCACTATTTTTGCGTGTTCCTGGAGCAATCAAACCCCTCCTTCTCTTAATAACTCAAGTATTTGCTGTTTGATTTCCTTCTTCTTGCCATCTATCAATAATTCCGCGGGGAAATATAACTTATAGTCTGTCCGGCGTTTGCCTGAAATGCCATCGACGATCTGGGACAGGCGCGACAATTCTTTAATGTCGCCAGTCGGCATCAGGAGATGGATCGGCAAACGCTCTTCTTCCTCGCCCGGACGGTAAAAATCGTACGGCAGATCGGAAGTTGAATCGTCTATCAGGTAGTATTCCGGATCGATGCCGGCCCTATCGAATAACTGTGTCAGTTCACCGAGTTTTTTATAATCTTTGGCCGGATCGAAATCGACATACTGGAACAGTCGTCGGTTGACGAAACGGTCACAAAGATCCGAAAGTATCGGATCGCGTTCTGTCATCCATAATTGGAAGTAAGTCATCAATACCCCTTCATCCAGTGCCAGATATTCCTTCAATGTGAATGAATTATCAAAGAAACCCATGAAATGGGTCGGCGGCTGTTCGAATTTATAACCGTGCCCGCTTAAATATTTGGCGCGCTGAAGAATTTTTCTTAATATAACTTCGGCACTCCTCGCAACGGGATGGAAATAAACCTGCCAATACATCTGGTAGCGGCTCATAATGTAATCTTCCACCGCATGCATGCCGCTCGACTTGATGACGACCTGGTCCTCGAAAGGCCGCATCACCCGAAGGATCCGCTCCATATCAAAATGTCCGTAGGAAACGCCTGTGTAATAGGCATCTCGCTGCAAATAATCCATGCGATCCGCATCGATCTGGCTTGATATCAAGGAAACCACTTGTTTATTGGCATAAGTTTTGCCAATGACTTCCGCCACTTTTTTGGGGAAATCCGGCGATACTTTTTGGAGAATGCTGTTCACTTCCGTTTCACCCTGAAGAATTTTACGGGTGAAATCCTCATGGTCGACATGGAAGACTTTTTCAAATGAATGCGAGAATGGACCGTGGCCCAAATCGTGTAACAGGGCGGCACACAGGACGACAAGGCGTTCGCTTTCATCCCAATCCGGACGCTCGTGAAAAATATCATCGAGTATGCGCCGCACAATTTCATAGACGCCCAGCGAATGGCTGAAGCGGCTGTGCTCGGCTCCGTGAAACACGAGATAGGACGTGCCCAGCTGTTTTATTCTCCGCAGCCGCTGAAATTCGCGCGCATTGATCAAATCCCAAATAACTTGGTCGCGTACGTGGATATACCGGTGAACCGGATCTTTAAACACTTTCTCTTCAGCTAATTTCTGATTTGCGTAATCCACACGCGCACCTCCAGGTTTTCTGTTGTCTACCATTTTACACCAGCGCGTTCAGGGTGTTCAAGGCGTGTCGAGCATTTTCGCATTGCGCTCCACTACACGTTTCAGGTAATAACCGTAGCGCTCGGTTTCTTCCGGCTGCAATGATTTCAATTGCGGCTTTTCAAGAAGATTATAGAGATCGACCACCACTTCCGCCACGGTGATGGTGCGGCCGAGCAATTCGCTGAGCGAAGCCATCGTTTCGGGCTGAATGGAAGGATAGGCGAATTTCGTTTCTTCTCCTTTTAAGCCCCTTTCATAAAAATCGCGGATCAATGCCGCGCGTTCTGAACCGCTGCCTTCGACGCACAGATACACTTGTACCGCAATTCCTTTTCGGATGCGGCGCTGCGAAATGCCGGCGAATTTGCGGCCGCCGATGCTGAGATCATAGGATCCCGGGCAATAAGAGCCGACGATTTCATAAGCATCGACTTCAGCTTCCGGGAACAGCATCCGGACAAGCTCGAGCATCATGTCATAGCCTTCAGGGATATCGATGGCGCTTTCCTCTTCGGACAACACAATCGAAATATTCAAAACGCCCGCGTCAAGTACGACAGCGAGGCCGCCCGAATTACGGACAATCGGTGTGAAACCTCGTTCTTTCAATAACTTGAGGCCTTCATTGATATGGGGCAAGCGGTGGTCCTGGATGCCGAGTACTATTGTGTCGTCGTGCACCCATGTGCGGATGGTCGGTGCGCTTGCACCGGAGCCGACCAATTCGCATAATAAATCATCCGCCGCGAAAGATTCCAGCGCGGATCTATTTTTTGCGCTCAGGGATTGATCCCAGAAACGCCATTCAGTTTCTTCAGTAAATAGGGGCATTATTGTTTCTCCTCTTCGAAGCTGTCGCTTGTCTTCATTTTACATTACGAAAGGGTCCGTGAAAAGGAACGATGGTCATGTCAAATTGGTGACAGGCATTTCTTTTGAAGGAACTTGGCAGATGGGTATGATAAACTGTTTTTGAGAGATTTTTCATTAAAAGGAGTGTTCGACAGATGAATGAAGCAGCAATCACATTAGACGGCTGGTACGTCCTCCACGATTTCCGTTCGATGGACTGGGTATCATGGAAAATGCTTGAAGACGAAGAACGCCAATTCGCGATCGACGAATATCAGGCATTTATGGACAAAGTAAACCAGGCCGATGACAATAAAACCGGCGCACATGCATTGTATTCAATTGTTGGCCAAAAGGCAGACTTGATGCTGATGCTATTGCGCGAAACAATGGACGAATTGAACGAACTTGAAACGGAATACAATAAACTGACGCTGGTCGCTTATACGGTTCCGACTTATTCTTACGTTTCTGTTGTTGAACTTTCCAACTATCTGGCCGGAAAGTCTGACGAAGATCCCTACCAGAACCCGCATGTCCGTGCGCGACTGTATCCGGAACTTCAGCGTTCGCAATACATCTGCTTCTACCCGATGGACAAGCGCCGCGACGGCGACGACAACTGGTACATGCTGCCGATGGATACGCGGAAAGAATTGATGCTGTCCCACGGCAAAATCGGCCGCAGCTACGCGGGCAAAGTAAAACAGATCATTTCCGGATCTGTCGGCTTTGACGATTATGAATGGGGCGTTACCCTGTTCGCAGATGACGTTCTCCAGTTCAAGAAACTGATTTACGAAATGCGTTTTGACGAAGTCAGCGCGCGCTACGCGGAATTCGGTTCATTCTACGTGGGTACACGCCTTGACGCAGCGAAATTCGTTAAGTTTTTGGAAGTTTAATAGTAAATGGAATAAAAGCTGCCTTTAGGGCGGCTTTTTTTGATGGGGAATTTTTGATTTGAGCTAGTTGCCCAGGAAATATTATACATATTTTTTCGTATTTAGGTGAGTATTCTGCAACCGCAACTTAATCGGTTTTAACCGCAACTAAATGCTAGGTAACCGCAACTAATCACTCGATAACCGCAACTAAATTGGCAAATTCCGCAACTAAACCAGCACTAATCCGAGTTCAACTGCTATTTACACTACTCTTTAAAAATATTGTAATTTCCTACCAAAAATCACGATCCTTCTCAAAGTTCAAACCCATTATTACCTACAGTTTGCCCCGGCAAACTGCTGGGAAGTGCGCGGCGAGCCGCTCACTTCCATCCATCTTTATTCACTTCTTCTTTTGATAGTGGTTTAGGCCGATTTTTTCGCGACCGCACCTCAATCTATATATTAAAATTTAATTGGTTTTTATTTACATTTTTGCATCTGAAACAATCCACCTTTTCGGCAATGCCTCACATTCCAAATATCCAATACAAATATCCACAATTTCCACCTCACTTCCAATTGTCATTTTTCTGCCATATTCAACTCATCGTTTTCAGACATCTTATGGGTATACTTAAAGAAAAATGAGGTGTTTGTATGTTCGTGATGCGTCAGACAAACTATGCAAAATGGGCTTTAGCAATGCTTTTACTGGTGTTGACCAGCAACTTTCTGCTTTACCGTTCTCCATTATCCTCTATGATCATTCCGGAAGAAACATTCTGGCTGGTTGTCGGATCGCTGGTAGACTTTGCAATAGTGGTTCCATTGCTCCTGCTGGCTTCTTTTCGGTTAACCTTCAAACAACTAATCGGATTCATGGCTGGCGGTTTTGTGATGGCGCGTTTCGTCATCCCTACCCTCTATTTCGAACCTTTCGCTGTGCTTTTTTACATTGGCATCGGCTTGGAAGTGCTGATTTTATTCGCAGAAATTGCCTTGCTTGTCCTATTGGCAGTGCACGTTCCGGCAATTCGCCATTCTATGAAAAATCAAGCGGGCAGTCCCCTTTTCACCTTAATACCGACAGTGTATGAAAAGATTAAACCCAATCCGCTGATAGCTGTCATTCTATCGGAAGCGATGGCTTTCTATTATGCTTTTTTCACCTGGAAGAAAACTCCTGAAGAAAGTGCCACCACAATTTCGCTCCATAAAAATACGAGTGCCATCGCATTTTATATTATGCTCATTCACGCCATCATCATCGAAACCATCGGCATTCACTGGTGGCTTCATGAAAAATCAGCAATCCTGGCCATCGTACTGCTGATCCTGAATATTTACAGTGTCATTTATTTCCTTGGTGAAATCCAAGCGATCCGTCTAAATCCACTGAGAATAAAAGATGGTGTCCTGAACGTATCGTTGGGGTTGAGCAAGAGGATCAGCGTGCCACTTAGGGACATCCAGTCAGTGCGCTGGGGGGCTGAAGCTGATGAAGGGGCACTCGAATTTGTCGCAAAGGATATCGAGACGCCCGAACCGCAAGTCATCATCGACTTTAAGACACCTCAACCGGCCATCCTGTTTTATGGCAGAACCAAATACGTATCGCAACTTGCATTAAAAGTTGATGATCCAGAGAAATTGCGGAATTTGCTCCAGGTGAATAAGGTTCCGCCACAGTAATTTTCCATTTATTTGGATATACTTTCCGAAACGCACCAAATACTTTCTATTTCACTCAGAATACTTTCCAAAAATGCCGAAGTACTTTCCAAAACAGGCCAAATACTTTCCATTTCAAAAATTCCCCATCAAAAAAGCTGCCCGCATCTCAGTCGCGGACAGCTTTTTCTAATTTTATAACGCTTTTGATGCAGCGATGATCAGCATAACCCAGCCGGCGATGAATGCGACTCCGCCGATTGGCGTGATGGCTCCCAAAACACTGATGCCAGTCAAACTCAGAACATAAAGGCTGCCCGAAAAGATAACAATTCCGGCAAGCATCAGATAACCTGCCCAGCTGAGCGATCCCAATGGTCCGATGAAAGTCGTGCTCATCAGAACCGCTACGACCATCAAGCCGATGGAATGGAACATCTGGTATTGGACGGCGGTTTGCCAGGTATCCAAATATTTATCAGCGACGCGGCCTTCCAGCATATGCGCGCCGAATGCACCGAAAGCTACACTCAATAAAGCGTTGACAGCTCCGGCAATCAAGAAAAATTGCATTTTCTATTCCTCATTCCCATTAAAATTCAAAAAGTGAGTCGCCGTTTGCCCCGTCTTCTTTCAGTTTCTTTTCGGTCAGGACAGGCTGTGGCGCGGGGGATGCTGCCAGCGGAATCGCGCGCGGTGCCGGTGCAGCCGGCTGTTCTTCTCCATCAAGCAAAAGATCGCACAGCGCACGGATTGCCGCTATGGATTGCCGCATTTTCGCTTCATCTCCCGTGCGTGCCTGGCGGGCATGTTTTTCTATTTCAGTGATCACCCGTTCGTGTCCGACGGCCATATGAAATCCCCCTCTCTTTTTTATATCATTCCTTATTTTAACACGGCTCTGCAGCCGACGTCAGTCCAGACAGAAATCAATCGGCTGTTCGCCGCGCTTTTGTAACAGGCTGTTCACTTTTGAAAATGGTTTGCTGCCGAAAAACCCTTTTTTGGCACTGAATGGACTCGGGTGCGGTGCTTCAATAACATCATGGCGATCCAAATCGATCAGCTCTTTTTTCGTTTGAGCCGGCTTGCCCCATAACACGAATATCACAGGTTCCTTCCGTTCCGACAATTTACGGATGACTTCGTCCGTAAAGATTTCCCAGCCTTTCCCCCGGTGGGAATTGGCATCTCCTTGCCGAACAGTCAAAACGGTGTTGAGCATCATGACACCCTGGTCGGACCACTTCGTCAAAGTGCCATCAGCAGGTATCTCACAACCTAAATCATCGTTCAATTCTTTGAATATATTCCGAAGGCTTGGGGGAATCTTGACGCCCGGCTTAACAGAGAAGCTCAATCCATGCGCCTGCCCGGGACCGTGATAAGGATCCTGTCCCAAAATGACAACTTTGACATCTTTAAAAGCTGTATGTTCGAAAGCAGACCAGATTTCATCTTTTGGCGGATAAACTGTTGCTGTTTCATATTGTTCCTTTAAAAATTCTCTAAGCTCCAAGTAATACGGTTTATCGAATTCTTCGCCAACAACGTCCTGCCAGTCGTTGGTTAAAATTTGCTTTGCCATATCTCTCACTCCTTAGTCTTCAAACTTTACCGTTACATCATAGTCTACCAATTGGAACATTTCTTCTACTGATGTGGCGGCGTTTTTTTCAGCCAATTCAAGCACTCCCTGGCCACGCGTTTCTTCCAGCATCATTTGCTTCGCTTCTTCTGCCAGTTCGAAGGCTTCGGGGAAATCTCTCCCGCCGCTTAATAGCCCTTCATTCGAATAAATTTCTATTTGATCCATAAATAATTCCGGTCCGCCAAGGAAATCGGCGTTCGGCAGTGTAAGAGTCGCGGTTCTCGCTTCTTCGTCCACTTCAATATCATCTTCTGTAATTTGCGAGAAATCGATTCCAGCGCGGACGGAGCCAGGAATCACGACCAGCAATTCCCGCTTCGTACCCGGGATATCCAATCCGATGTTCCTGCCGAATATTTGATTGTTTTCCTGTTTGATGATTACTTTCGAATAGGCTTCTGCCGTTGATAACTCGTTCAGATCCTGCATCCGCTCCAGAAAGACACTTTTACTTTCGGTCTCAGTACTTCCCCCCTGGATCATCCACCAGGTGCCGAGCGGCAATGCCACGAGCAACAGCAGCAAGACAGCAATCAGGACAAGGAATGAATTTCGGAAAACGCCCATCATCACCTTTATGGACTTCCAAAAACCCGATTCCTCTGTGCCTTTTTGGCCCTTCATTTCTTCCAGCAATCGTTCTATTTCTGTCAGTTTCGGATCCTTTGCCAATTGACATCCCTCTTTCTATTTTTTTCCGGAGATTCCCGTGTTACGATATTTCTATTAAAGGAGCGATGTCCATGGCTGACTGGCTTGAAAAAATTAAAAGCGTATCTTCCACAAAAGGCGACTCTGCTCCCGAGAGTGCAAAGCGTGCTGGTGTCGGCTGCCTCGCTGTTGTCATCGCAATTGCTACCATTTTAACATTTCTTATAGCATTTGGTCTTTTTAGAAGCGGCAACCCCGTAATGGGAAGTTTCGCTGCGGTCTTTGCGGTGATCGGCACGCTTACATCATTCCTTCTATTATGGCCGCAAAAGCCCAATAGATTGTAAATGCAGGGCGTTTTGTTAAAATAAACATAGCAAACATTCTATCTATTGGAGGAATCATATACATGTCACTCAAAAAAACTTTAACAATTGCAGGATCGGATACATCCGGAGGTGCCGGCATCCAGGCTGATCTTAAAACTTTCCAGGAACACGGCACTTACGGCATGAATGCGTTGACAGTCATCGTCACGATGGATCCGAACAATAATTGGAGCCACGGAATTCACCCGATTCCTGTTGATACAGTAAAAACTCAAATGACAACCGCGTTTTCCACAGGGATTGATGCACTCAAAACGGGTATGCTGCCGACAGCTGAAATCATTCAGGCTGCGGGCGAAGCGATTGCTGCTTCCGGCATTAAAGATGTTGTCATCGATCCGGTTATGGCCTGCAAAGGCGAAGCGGAAGTAATGTTCCCAGAAAACGTCGATGCTATGATCAAGTATTTATTGCCGAACGCCAAAGTCGTTACCCCTAACCTTGTCGAAGCTGGGGAGTTATCACGTCTTGGCCGTATCAGCACTGTGGAAGAAATGCAGGCTGCTGCCGAGAAAATTCATGCCAGCGGCGCGCAATTTGTTGTCGTCAAAGGCGGCAAGCAGCTGAAGCACGAAAAAGCTGCCGACTTGCTTTACGACGGCGAAAAGCATTATTTGCTGACAGCAACGAAAACGGATACTGATTATAACCACGGCGCCGGCTGTACATTTGCTGCCGCAATCACTGCCAACATTGCAAATGGCCAGTCTGTGAAAGATGCAGTATTGAACGCCAAGATTTTTGTTTCCGCTGCAATCGAGCACGGCTGGAAACTGAACCAATACGTCGGCCCGGTAATGCACGGCGCTGCCAATAAATTCCCGAAAACAGAAATCGAAGTATTGGAATTATAGTTTCCGACGATTTAAATAAGGTAGAGGGCGCATAATCCGCGCTCTCTTTTTTATGTCTTTAATCACACGCTAACTTGCTAAACAAAGTAGTTGACTCTCGTTTTCCTGCATGCTATATTGTATTACAACTTAGTAATATTTCGCGCAACTAACTTGCTATGCAACATAGAAGAAAGGAGTGAAGCAATGTCATCAAGCCAAATGCTGAAAGGGATTCTCGATGGATGTTTATTGGCTATCATCCAAAAAGGTGAAACATATGGCTATGAAATGATTGAAAAGCTGGAGCTCTATGGTTTCCGGATGGTCAGCGAAGGCAGCATCTATCCGGTTCTGCTGCGGCTCCAAAAAGAAGGCTTTGTAAAATCGGTCATGAAGGAATCACCTAGCGGACCGAAACGGAAATATTACACACTCACCCCCGCAGGTGAACAGGAGTACCTGGAATTTAAAGAACGCTGGGACAGTTTATCCCAATCCGTCAATCGACTCGTGAAGGAGGAAAAATAATGGTTTTATCAAAAGACAGTCAGGAATTCATCGCCAATTTGAGATTGTATTTGATGACTTCAGGAAAAAAAGACAGTGAGATCAAAGAAATTGCGGAGGAATTGCGGGGACATCTTGAAGATGCGGAAAGCCGCGGAAAAAAATTGGACACTGTAACGGGTGGATCGCCTGAAGCCTATATAAAAAATATCAGCAATGAAATGACGACCGATTTCTACGGGATTATCAAACAGATGCCGATGTTCATTCTTTTGTTAATCGCCTATTTCATAACAGGTTCGGCCGTCAGAGGTGACCTGAGTTTCTCATTATTGAAACTGATTGCTTTTCCATTGATCGGAGGAGCAGGCATTTGCGCATATATTTATGCGGCCCGGCAGATGGCAACGAAGAGCTGGTCAAAGAAGAAGGAACTCACCATCTTCATCAGCATCCAACTGATTACAGTTGGCCTGATGTCTGCAGTACTGTTCCTTGATATCTTCTATTTCGAGCCGTTCTACATTCCATCCAGAGAAGTGATGTGGATCATTGCCGCTATAGGGGTTCTCATTTTTATCATCGGTGCCATTTGGTCAAAAACATGGATTACAGTCATTATTCCACTGTTTTTGATTAGTCCTGATTTTATCATGACTTTCCTGGAAGTCGATGAAATGACAGGATTGTATATAAATCTGGGTAGTATGATTACCCTTTTCTTACTTCTCATGTTGCATTTACTAATTCAGAATAAAAAGCAAAACCCTCACAAAGTGTGAGGGTTTTTTAGGCTGTCGAGAAACCGACAACTTCGCCAATCATTTCGCTCTAGGCGGACGCTTTCCTCGGGGAGCTGCCTGAGCCTCCTCGCTCGCTTCGCTCACTGCGGGGTCTCAGGACTAGCTTCGCTCCGTCGCAAGCTCCGTCACTGCTCCCGATGGAGTCGCCGCCTGCCGCTTCATTCAGTTCTGTATAGAAAGAACATAACTAACTTCTACTTCATAAAATTAAATCCTTATTCCGTTCTAGAAAGTGATCTGAGATATGGAGCAAAACAGCGAAGACTCCCAGGGGGCCAAGCGAAGTGCTGAGATCCACTCGGACAAAGTCCGAGTTAGCTCAGCACGAGCCAAGTGTTGGCCGAAGGTAGTTCGGCCGACTCTTTGCGACGAAGCTAGCGCAGCGATGCAGGAGCACGGGTTTTGGCAAGCGAAGCTGTTTTGCGTAATAATCGATTACCTATTTTTATTTCTTTCTCAACAAGCTGCAAAACCTTCGCAATATATAATGGTTTTTTTCCATCTTTTATTTTCAAAACCCCTCCCACCGTTTTTCATTATTTCAAAACCAAAGAGCTAACTAATCGCATTCTCAGTATTTTTTCCATATACTTAAAAAATACGGATTGTAAGAGGAGGATTATATCGTGGAATTAGTCGAAGTGAAGAAATTGCAGGTCCAATTGGATGCGTTCGCCGGGAAAGATGTTTATCTTCACCTGGAAACCACGAACGGATCCTATGCCAGCCATTTCAACGAAGCGTTTTTCAATGCCGGAGCTTTTATCCGTAACGTCGTCATTAACTATGAACTTGGCAAAGTTGTCGGAGACAGCCCGCACCGCGTCGGTTTGAAATTGCCGCATGGCTGGGTCTACGCGCAAGGCATCACCCATTACGAAATGGACAACGAAGGCCGCCTGCTGCTTGCGGGGCACGACGGCACAGGAAAATTGGCAGTAGCGCTGCAAATCAGCGAAACACCATTCAGTTATTGAGGGGGAAAAGAAATGACGATTCCAAAAGAACAACATGTATTGGTCGTATTCCCTCACCCGGACGATGAAGCGTTCGGAGTTTCGGGAACCATTACTACACATATCAAACAAGGTACGCCCGTTACATACGCTTGCCTGACACTTGGCGAAATGGGCAGGAATTTAGGCAACCCGCCATTTGCGACACGGGAATCACTGCCGGAAATAAGAAAAAAAGAATTGAAAGCGTCAGCTGAAGCCATGGGGCTCACAGACCTCCGGATGCTGGGACTGCGCGATAAGACAATCGAATTTGAAGATGATGAAAAAATGGTCGGCATGATGACTGATCTTATAGAAGAACTGAATCCATCTTTGATCATCACCTTCTATCCGGAGTTCGCCGTCCATCCAGACCATGAGGCGACTGCGCGTGCTGTTGTCCGGGCTGTCCGCCGGATGAAGGATCGCCCAAAACTCCATTGTGTAGCTTTTGCCAATAACACACTGGATGTTCTTGGAAAGCCGGATATTGTTTATGACATTACACCTGTCAGAGACCAAAAAATGGCTTCCATGAAAGCACATATTTCGCAAACTGCCTGGATGCTCGAGGAAATGGAGCATAAACTGGCTCAAGGCGACACCGAAACTGAAAACTGGCTCACACAGGAACGATTTTATAACTACCGCTGGGACGATGATTTCGAAAAAACTTTCTAGAATTTCGCCCCCCTCTTTTCTTAATTGAAATTGGGGGTGTTTTTTCTTTTCATTTCAGATAAAATAAAACAATATTACTGAAAGCGTTCTCTTGGGGAAGAATGCTGTATAATCGGTAATCAGAATGTGTTGAAATACACTAAGAAAAGGGGAAAGTTTATGAAAAAGTTTTCTACTTCAACATGGCTCTTATTTCTCATTCCATCGTTACTCGGAATACTGCTATTCCTAATACCGATACCAATCACCAACGCTGAAACTGGTGAAACCGAGTGGCTGGTAACCATTGCCGTATTGGCGAACTGGATGGCCGCTCAGATTGAATCAGTAGTGCCTTGGATCTTACTCGTCATTCTGTCGATAGCTGCACTTGGATCATTGGTGTACATAACTAAAAAACCGAATACAGACGAAGATGTTCCTTTCTTCGATAAACTCTTTAACGTCAATTTATTCTGGACGATTACTCGCGTTGTCGCTGCAGTTTTCGCCTTTATGGTTTTGTTCCAAGTAGGACCTGAACCCGTATGGAATGAATTCACAGGCGGACTGCTCCTTGCCGGAGATGGATTATTGTCATTCCTGTTTACAATCTTCCTATTCGCTGGACTACTGCTGCCATTATTGATGAACTTCGGGCTGCTCGAATTTTTCAGCTCCATGATGATGAAAATCATGCGTCCGTTGTTCCGTCTTCCTGGCCGTTCATCCATTGATGCACTTGCTTCATGGGTTGGTGATGGAACAATCGGTGTTCTCCTAACAAGCAAGCAATATGAAGCAAATAAATATACCCAACGTGAGGCAGCAATTATCGGAACAACTTTCTCGGTTGTATCGATCACGTTTGCGATTGTCGTTATCGGTGAAATCGGTCTCGCAAGTTACTTCCTTCCGTATTACGGAACTGTCATCCTTACAGGTGTTATTCTTGCGTTGATCATGCCGCGTATCTATCCATTGACGCGTAAACCAACGACATTCATCGATGGTTCTGAGCAGGATTCTCAGACGGAAGACGTTCCGAAAGGATACAATGTGGCGACGCACGGCATGGAAAGAGCGCTCGAAAAAGCCGATCGTAACCGTTCTGCGAGTAAGTTCTTCAAAGACGGCTTTAAAAACGTTTTGGACATGTGGATTGGCGTTGCACCGGTTGTTATGGCATTCGGAACAATCGCCTTAATCCTTGCTGAATATACATCAACCTTTGCTGTTCTTGGTACTCCATTTGTACCGTACTTGAACTTGCTCGGCATTCCTGAAGCAGCAGATGCAGCACAATTGATGGTGGTTGGTTTTGCCGACATGTTCCTTCCAGCCATCCTCGGATCAGGTATCGAATCTGAATTGACACGCTTCGTTGTTGCGACGCTCTCTGTCACTCAGCTGATTTACTTGTCAGAAGTCGGTGGCGTATTGCTCGGCTCTAAAATCCCTGTCAATATTCTCGACCTGATCGTCATTTTCCTTCTCCGTACAGTGATTGCTTTGCCGATCATTGCCGGAGTTGCCCATTTACTATTCTAATAAAAGAGAAAATGCCATCCGCTATTGCGGATGGCATTTTTTAGATTGTCGCTTTTCTTAATTAAGCATTTTGTAATTTTGCTTTTAATTTTTCAAGCATATCCGCCGTCATCTCGTCTAGGTCGAAGGCGGCTTTAAAGCCCCATTCCTTTTTCGCTGCCGATGCATCGATGCTGTCCGGCCAGCTGTCTGCGATTGCCTGGCGGGCAGGATCCACATCGTAGTTCATCTGAAAACCAGGAATATGCTTGCGGATGGAAGCCGCAATTTCTTCCGGTTCGAAGCTCATCGCCGTGACGTTGAATGCATTGCGGTGTTCCAGCTTGTCAGCATCCGCTTCCATCAGGTCAATAATCGCCTGAAGGGCGTCCGGCATATACATCATGTCCATATAGGTCCCTTTATCAATATACGAAGTGTAGCTTCCCTGTTCCAAAGCTTTATAGTAAATATCGACGGCATAATCAGTCGTACCGCCGCCTGGTTGTGCTACATAAGAAACTAGTCCCGGGAACCGGACGCCGCGCGTGTCGACTCCGAATTTCTGGTAATAATAATCACACAGCAATTCGCCTGCGACTTTATTGACCCCATACATCGTTGTCGGGCGCTGCAGCGTATCCTGCGGTGTATCCATCTTCGGTGTTGAAGGGCCGAATGCCCCGATCGAACTTGGTGTAAAAAATTGCATCCCGAGTTCCCTCGATGCTTCCAACGCGTTGACAAGGCCCCCCATATTCAAATTCCATGCAAGCAATGGTTTTTCTTCTGCTGTTGCAGACAATAATGCAGCCATATGCATCATCGTATCCGCTCCGAAATCCTTCGCCAGATCATGCATTTTCTGAGCATCTGTTACATCCAGAATTTCAAACGGTCCGCTTGTATCATCCGAAGGACGGATATCCGTCGCCAAAACATTTTCAGCTCCGTAAATTTCCCGTAATTCCCCCGTCAATTCCGAACCGATTTGCCCCAGTGCACCTGTAATCATAATTCGTTTCATAAAATAAACTCCTTTCAAATAAAACATATGTCCTCTGTAAAAACACAATCAAAGCTTTATAATCATTGATATAACAGCCTTCTGTATAACTTCATTATAAATTGTTCACTTAAAAAACACAATGATTATCAGAATGCCGGCATCTCCGGTTTTTGATATACTTATATAAAGCCTATCACGCAAAGGTTTACAACCGAATTTAAAATATCTTTCTATTTCTGATTGGAGGTGGACCATGAAATCCCTGCGATTGATTGTACTGTTTCTCACCGGTATGGCTGTTACATCTTTTTTAATTTCCACCGGAATACCCAGATTGCTTGTTTTTTTAATCGTGATTACTCTTTATCTGTTGGTAATGGTACTGCCGGGAATTTATGCTGTCTATTTTTCCAATTCATTGCGCCAGATTGAGCGTTATATCAAACGAAATCGCCACAAAGCGATTTTCGCTTTCCCTTATGCTCTTGGCCACGGAAGTGATCAGGATATCGAAGCTGCCATAGAACGGATTCTTGCAGCTCACAAAGATGAAACAATACAATCAGTTTACCGGACCTTGCTGGCGATTTACCGCGAACAGCCAGGAGTTGCTTCCCAGCACGCGGAGAGGATTGAACGCGAGCCAATGCGCAGCTATTATATGGCGCACGCAGCTGCATCGGCGGGCGATCTCGAACGGGCTTCAGCTATCAGTAAAGAAATCACCGAACCCTGGATGAAACATTCCATTGATGCATTGATCGCTGTTAAAAAAGAGGATGCCCGCTTTTATTCTTTAATGGAAAAAAGTGTTGAGGCTGCTCGCGGCGTACAAAAATATACATTGGAAAAAAGTTTTGAACGAATGAAGAAACCTTTAGCATAGCCTCAAAAAAAATCGCCCCACCGGCATTGTCCGGAGGGGCGATTTTACAATTAGTTAATGATGCCAAGCTCTTTTCCGACTTTTTCGTAAGTCGCAATCGCCTGATCCAGCATTTCTTTCGTATGGGCAGCCGTCGGCATGTTGCGCACGCGGCCTGTGCCTTTTGGTACTGTCGGGAAGACGATCGATTTAGCGTAGACGCCTTCTTCGAACAGGCGCTTCGAAAATTCCTGCGTTGTTTTTTCTTCACCGATGATGCAAGGCGTTATCGGCGTTTCAGAATCCCCAATATCAAAGCCCAGTTCTTTCAGGCCTTTTTTCAGGTAATCTCCATTTTCCCACAGTTTGTCATGCAATTCGGTTGAATCCATGATCATCTGTAGTGCAGCCGTAATTGCCGCGACGTCTCCAGGTGTAACCGCTGTGGAGAACAGGAATGGACGTGAACGGACTTTCAGCCAGTCAATCAAGTTTTGCTTGCCTGCTACATAACCGCCGACAACGCCGACTGCTTTTGACAAGGTTCCCATCTGCATGTCGACTTCTTTTTCAAGTCCGAAATGCTTCACAGTGCCTTTCCCTTTGCCTGTAACGCCAGATCCATGGGCATCATCGACATACGTGATCAAGTTAAATTCTTTTGCTATTTCCACGATTTCAGGAAGTTTTGCTATGTCACCATCCATTGAAAAGACGCCATCTGTAATGACCATTACTTTATTGTATTGGCCGGATTCAGTCGCTTCTTTCGCTTTTTGGCGAAGATCTTCCATATCCGAGTGTTTGAAGGCAATGATCTTTGCTTTGGACAAGCGGCAGCCGTCAATGATGGATGCGTGGTTCAATTGATCCGACAGAATCGCATCGTTTTTATCCATAACACCGGAAATCGCCGCCATATTGCAATTAAATCCTGATTGGTAAGAAATTGCTGCTTCCGTTCCTTTGAATTCCGCCAGTTTTTCTTCCAGCTTCACGTGGAGATCCAACGTGCCGTTGATGGTACGGACGGCACCAGCGCCAACGCCATATTTGTCGATTGCGTCTTTGGCTACTTGCTTCAGGTCTTCGTTTGTTGCCAGACCCAAATAATTGTTTGACGACAAATTGATTAGGTCTTTCCCGCGTACCTGGATGATCGGTCCGTTCGGTCCTTCGACTGGATCGATTTCATTATATAAACCCTGCTCTTTAAGTTCGTTGAGGTTTTCGTTCAGAAAAGCATCTAGTGTTTTTGACAATGTAATCTTCCTTTCGTTTACGTGATTCTTCCACCTTCTTATCATAACGCAATTATCACCAAAAGAAAAAGCGGACCGCAGTCCGCTTTTCAATCAATTCTTATTTTTTCCTTTGTCATTGTTATTGCCTTTGCCTTTGTTCGGGTTATCTGTTTTGTTTAATACTTCATAAGTGAATTCCTTCGCTTCACGCTCGCCATCTGCTGCAGCGTATGAAGTGATCATTTTCACATTGCCTTCGCGAAGAACCTGCTGGATATCCAGGGCTTCTTCATCCGTCACATTGTAAGGGTCAACGTGGAATACACGCTGCTTGCCATTTTTCTTCGTTTGGATGAATGTAGTTGTAAAGTCTACGTATTCACCTTTCAATTGGCCAAGTGACTGGAATGGTTCTGTAGAAGATCCATCTGCAGAGAAATCTCCAAGATTAATATTTTTGATGAACCAGCCTGTGTCGTTATAACCCCAGTCCGTCAAGTTGCGGAATGACACCAGGACGTCCTGCCCGGCATATGCTGAAAGGTCGAACGTTTCTGTTGACCAGTTCAATTTATGGCCGGTGAATCCCGGAACATTTTCTTTAATTTTTGGATATCCTTCTTCAACTACATCGGTGCGCGTGTTTTCATTTTCAAGGGAAGTCCACGTTTCGCCGTTGTCAGTGGAAACTTGCACCACCGCGTAATCCCATTGTTCTTCAATGTCATAATAATGATCGAAAGTAAGGGTCGAGTTGTCAGCCGATACAGTTGCTCCGAAGATTAGAGCCTGGTCTGCTTCATCGCCATTATCTGCATTCAGAACCTGTTCCGAAGCATCCAATGGATTCACAACCGTATTCCATTGCAATGGAAGGAAATCCACACCGTCAAATTCAAGACCGCGCACATCTTTTCCAAAGTTGAAATCTTTAAAGTCGCCGCCCCATGCCGGAACGCCTTCTTTTTCAAAAGTTAACGCTTTTTCAAAGTCCACTGTTTTGCCGCGGACTTCACCGTCAGTGCCGACCGGCAGATTCTGCAAATCGATGCTGTCGATATTATAGTCACTGCTGACTTCCGAGTTATCCAACGTCAAAGCAGTCATAAAGTTCTGATACAGTTCTGTAAATGTCAGGTCTGTGCCATAGTCCTCCAAAGTTTTGTTGACGCTCGCCATTCCCTGGCTGTCACCGTCGGTTGCCAATTCACGGATGAACTCCTGGCCGAACTTATCGTACATATAAAGTGTGAACAGGTAGACCTGCCCGTAATCTGCAATTGTTTCAGGCCCAGTAGCAGCTGTTCCATGCTCATCCCAATTCACGAGTGAGTTTTCCGGATGGTCAAGATAGAAGTTGATGGATCCTTCGCCGTGGCCATAGCCGCCCAGGTATTCAGAGAATGTGGACATCCCTTCATTCAACCATGTTTCTTCTGAAGAGTCATTGTCCGCCTGGATCAGATGCTGCAGTTCATGGATCGTCGTGCCGAAGAACGTGTTTTCCAGACGTGTTTCCCAAGAATTCGTATCGATTGTAATGATGTTGCGGTCTGTATAATTTTCAAGCGTTTGCCAGAAGAAACCGGCTACAAAGAATGGATATGATGGATTGTTCCACCCTTCATCCTGTACGTTGTCAACAAGCATGATCACTTTATCCGAACCTTCGTAATACCCTTCAGGCAGGCCGACCATCCCCGGAAGTGGTGAATTGGAACCGTCAAGCTCATCCGGAGTACCGAAGAAATCAGTTGCTACAGGATAGATATTGCCTTCGAATTCTTCTCGTAATTTATCCACCTGGCCCTGCGTTACGACATCAGCGGGTTTCGGATTATCCGGGCCATATGCCAAATCTTTTGCTACCCAAATCTCTACATTGTCTCCCACGCTGCGAAGTGTAAATTCCTTAAAGCTTAAGTTACGGTCGAGGAATAATTTCGTTCCTCCATCATATGTAAAATCCTCATCAGCTGCAGATTCACCAGGGTTTGCAGATCCATCATCCAAAGAGCCTGCTTGTGCTTTGATTTTCGCTTCCGCTTTTTTCAGAAATTCCTCGTCCTGTGAAAGTTCGTGGAGGCTTTGGTCGATATCGATTCTCTCTCCATATCGCTCAGCGTTCCAATCAACTGCAGAAGGCACAGGTTCTGTCGGTGCCGCCGTTGCTGCCGGCGCCAATAAAGATAATGTTAATGCACTTGCTGATAGTATTGAAATCCACTTGCTTTTAATCATTTATTTCTCCCCTTCCAAATTTGTCTGAATTTTTCAAACTAATAAAATATTATCATGTCAGACATTTCAAAAGAATAGGGTATATAGATTATTTCGTTTTCCGAATTATTAGGTAATAAGATTTACTTTTATTTCTATATAAGACTATTTATTACCTGCTTACCGATATATGAATATAATAAAAAACCGCCATTGAGGCGGTTTTTACTCATCATATACTATTATTCATTAACCTAGTGCCTGCTTAAGGTCTTCGATCAAATCTTCAACATCTTCAATTCCGACTGAAATCCGGACCAATCCTTCAACAATGCCGAGTTCGCCGCGGCGTTCGACAGGGATCGAAGCATGCGTCATTTGAGCCGGTACCGAAATCAGGCTTTCGACCGCTCCCAGGCTTTCTGCTAATGTGAAGTATTTCAATTTCGCCAGAAGCTCGCCCGCTTTTTCCTCGCTGCCGACGTCGAATGAAATCATGCCGCCAAAACCGGTAGCTTGCTTTTTCATCAATTCATGACCTGTGTGATCAGACAGGCCAGGATAGATGACTATGCCGACAGCTTCGTGATTTTTCAGGAATTCCGCGATCCTTTGCGCGTTGCCTCCCGTTTCTTCCATCCGGATGCCGAGCGTTTTCAATCCGCGCATTAACAACCATGAATCCTGCGGCCCTAAAATTGCGCCGACCGAGTTTTGGACAAAATGAAGATCTGTTGCCAATTCCTCAGTATTCACTACAACTAAACCTGCAACCACATCACTGTGTCCACCGATGTATTTTGTGGCAGAGTGAAGAACGATATCCGCTCCAAGTTTAATCGGGCTCTGCAAATAAGGTGTCATGAAAGTATTGTCGACAATCGTCAGTAGATCTTTCGATTTCGCGAATTTCGCAACGGCTTCAATGTCCGTCACTTTCAATAATGGATTTGTCGGTGTCTCAATGAAAATCGCTTTCGTATTTTCCTGGACTGCCGCTTCGACTTCGTCGAGATTTCCGGTATCAACAAATGTGAATTCCAGTCCGAAGCGGTTCAGGACTTTATTCATCACACGATAAGTTCCTCCGTAAACATCATCCGTCAGGATCACGTGGTCGCCTGCTGAAAATAACATCATGACGGATGAAATCGCAGCCATACCGGAACCGAATGCAAATCCGGCGTGTCCGTATTCGACGTCTGCAATCAACTCTTCAAGTGCATGGCGCGTCGGGTTGCCGGTACGTGAATATTCATAGCCTTTGAATTTGCCGACAGCTTCCTGCTTATACGTACTTACCTGATAAATCGGCGTAGATACAGCGCCAGTCGCTTCGTCTCCCACAATACCGCCGTGGATCAATCTCGTTTTGGCTCTCATCAATTTTCCTCCTCGAAGGTTCTATTATAAATATCCTGGCTCATATAACGTTCGCTGGAATCAGCAAAAATCGTGACAATATGGCTTCCTGGTTTGGCAGCTTCGGCTTCTCTTAAAGCTGCCACATATGCTGCACCGGAAGAACCGGCCACCAGCAACCCTTCCCGTTTTGCCAACTCTTTGAAAGCCGCAAATGCATCACGGTCGGTTATGGTATGGATGGCATCAAAGTAGGAAGTATCCATATAATCCGGCAGGAATTCCATGCCGATTCCTTCTGTCAGGTGCGGTCCGGAGACCCCGCCGTTCAGAATTGAACCCTCTGGCTCCACAATTACCGTCTTAATTTCCGGGTTCTGCGCTTTCAAATAACGCGATGTCCCCATAAACGTGCCGCCGGAACCTGCTCCCGCGACGAAAATATCAATCTTTCCATCAAGCGCTTCCCATAATTCAGGGCCAATCGTCCGGACATAAGTTTCCGGATTTGCGGGATTCGAAAATTGTGACGGTGAAAAAGCCTGCTCTTCTTCTGCAAGCTGCTGCGCTTTTTCAATGGCGCCTTTCATTCCTTTGTCGGTCGGGGTATTGATCACTTCCGCACCTAGTGCACGCATCAACCCTTGTTTTTCCTGGCTGAATTTCTCAGGAACGACAAATTTCACTTTATAGCCTTTGCCGATTGCGGCAATAGCAAGCCCGATGCCTGTATTTCCGGCAGTCGGCTCGATCATTGTGCCGCCCGGCTTTAACAACCCGCGGCGTTCCGCATCTTCTATTAATGACACACCCAGACGGTCTTTGACACTGCCGCCCGGATTCAAATATTCAAGTTTGGCAAAAATTCTGCAGTTGTTCGGAACATCCATATTCGTGAGTTCCAAAAGTGGAGTATTGCCAATCAATTGCTGTATGCCTGTAGCATATTTCATATCTATTCTCCTCAGACAGTTTCTTCAGCGAACACCTGGTGCCACTCGTCTTTTTTCGCCAGCATCTCACGTGCCAATTCTTTCGCGCCTTCCAGGCTATGGCTTGCCGCCCACCCGCATTGCACTTCATTGCATGCCGGTACTTCATCAGCCTTGATGACATCTTCCAATGTGTTTTCGATGATGCGCAGTACATCTTCAAAATCGTCATGGTTGATCAGTGACAAGTAGTAGCCTGTTTGGCAGCCCATTGGCCCGATGTCGATGATCTGGTCCGAATGGTTGCGGCTGTGTTCAGCCATCATATGCTCCAATGAATGAAGGCCCGGCATTTCCATATGTTCTTTGTTCGGCTGTTTGAAGCGGATATCGTATTTACGGATCGTGTCCCCATTAGCGCCTGTTTTTTCTCCAGCCAGACGCACATATGGCGCCACTACTTTTGTATGGTCAAGGTTAAAGCTTTCAACGTTCATTTTTTTCATATTAATCTTCCTCTCATCGTTTGGTTGCATCCATCAGGATGACGTACTCATTCATCGGGGTGAACTCTATATCAAATCCATTTTCTTCGAAAATCCCCTTCAATATGGGCACAGTTGTGTAATATTCGCGTTTTAAATCCTCCGCCAAATTCGAATGGCCTTTGTCTTCCTCGCAGATAATGCGCCCCAGTCTAGCTTCTTCCGATTCGAAAACAGTGTCCGCAAAAACAACTTTCCCCCCGCTGGGCAGGATCGCCGCGTAACACTGAATGGCCTCGGCTTTCTCTTCATCCGTCAAATGATGGAACGCATAACTGCTGACAAAGCTCTTCGGCGCGGCCGGCAATTCGAAATTCAGAAAATCACCATCCAGAAGCACAAGCTCCGGAAATTTCTCTTTTGCCACATTGCGCATTGCTGCATTCGGTTCAATGCCGACAACGTCATACCCGCGCTTCAGCAGCCCAGCTGTTAAATTGCCGGTGCCCGTGCCGAACTCGATGACAGGTCCTATCGCTTTATTGGAGACTGCTGATAAAATCTCCTGGTAACCTTTAAAGACTGCGGCGTATTCCGGGTCGTGACCGCTGACAGAATCGTCATAAGTATGAACCCATTCGTCGAATATCTCCACAAATTCTCTTCCCATATTTCAACTCCTGCTTTCTTCAATGTTATAATACAATAAAACCAATAGTCTTACTAGGTTTTATTTATAACACATGCTTTTGCCTTATTCAACTCACAGCTTTTATTCAAAACCAAGTTTTCTGCACAATAAAAGACCCGGTTGGCACCGGGCCTTGTGCGTTACAGTTTTAAAATTGGCGGCAGTTCTTCCTGGTGTTTCAAGATCAGCCGTTTCAGCAGCGCTTCGCATTGCAAGAGCGAAATTTGAACGATACGTCCCAGCAATAAGGCGATGATCACCGTACCGATGCCGATCGGCCCGCCGAGCAGCCAGCCTATTACCGCCACCGAAACTTCGATTGCCGTACGGATCACACTGACACTGAGACCGGTTTTGTGGACCAGGATCAGCATCAGGTCATCCCTCGGTCCCGCGCCCATTTTTGGTGCGACATACATGCCGACACCGTAGCCCATTACCACGATGCCGGCTGAGAAAATCAGGACCTGGCCAGCCATCGATTCAATATCCGGAATCAGAAAATTGAACAGGTCGATAAACAGGCCAATCGACACCATATTCAATAAGGTGCCCCATTGTGGCCATCTGCGACGGACAAGCGACGTGACACTGATCAGCACAAAGCCTGCAATAATTGCCCAAGTCCCGATGGTCAGTCCGAAATTCTGGTACAAGCCGACATGCAACACATCCCAAGGGCCAATACCGAGGCGATCGCCTTTGATGGTCATCGTGATTCCCAGGCCCAAAATCATCATGCCGACCAGAAAAAACAGCCACCGATAATACATAGAAACGCTCATTCGTCATCCTTCTCTCTTTCTGTTAAAGACTATCCGCCGGTTGGCAAACTGCATTTGCTCACCGGTTTTCCGTCAACTCAGCCAATTGTCCGCCTGTCAGCAACAGCAGGTCCTGTGGCGACAACTTTAACTGGACGCCGATTTTGCCTGCAGAAACAATAATTTCTTCGAGGTTGACTGCTTCACTGGCGATAAAAGTTGGAAACGGCTTTTTCATGCCGACCGGCGAACAGCCGCCTTTGACGTATCCTGTCAAAGATTGAATTTCCCTGACTGGGGCCATCTCAATTTTCTTCTCACCGGATACTTTTGCAGCTGATTTCAAATCCAGTTCATCGGCAACAGGGATGACGAATACATAATGCTGTTTCGAGGATCCAACAGCGACTAGGGTTTTGTACACCACTTCTTCCGGAAAGCCGATTTTAGCTGCTACGGAAATGCCATCAACCAGACCGTCTTCCGTTTCATAATGAATTATTTCATAAGGGATATTGTCTTTATCCAAAATTCTGGCTGCGTTGGTTTTGGCGGTTTTTTTACCCATGGCGGTTCTCCTTATAATGAAAACTGATTTATAGAATCAGCTTACCACCATTTTCAAAATATTTCTAATTGTCGGGGTTCATCAACTTTTTCAGCGCTTCTGCCATCGCTGTGTTCTGCGGCGGCTCGTCCTGCTGTTTCAAGTATTGATTGACATCCTTTTTGGTCGCTTTTGATTGTCCGGATTTCTTGCGTTTTTCAAATGCCGACAACTTCTCTCTGTGGCCGCATTTGCAGACGAAAATTTTGCCGTCGCCTTCGCCCTGCATTTCCAGTTTCTTGTGGCAATTCGGGCAGCGTGCATTCGTCAGCATCGCGACTTGTTTTTTATAGCCGCATTCGCGGTCCTGGCAGACGTTCATCTTGCCGCGCTTGCCGTTCACTTCCAGAAGGGGCTTGCCGCAATCCGGGCACATCTTGCCGCTGATGTTATCGTGCTTGAATTTCTTGTCGCTCTTTTTGATATCCGACACGGATTTTTCGGCAAAGACAATCATTTCTTTAATGAATGCTTCTTTCTTCAGTTGCCCTTTGGCAATTTTCGTCAGCTGCTGCTCCCAGTCGGCTGTCAGCTTCGGTGATTTCAAATCTTCCGGCACCAGTTCCAGCAATTGGCGTCCTTTTGATGTAATCGTTAAATCCTTGCCTTTTTTCTCGATCAGGAATGTATTGAACAATTTGTCAATGACGTCAGCACGTGTCGCCACCGTTCCGAGTCCTCCGGTTTCACCGAGTGTGCGGATGGATTCCTTCGATTCACCGGCCATGAACTGCGCCGGATTTTCCATTGCCCCGAGCAATGTTCCTTCATTGAAGAAAGCGGGCGGCTTCGTTTTGCCTTCGGTCAGGGAGATGCCTTTGATCTTCAGCGTCTGCCCTTTATCAAATTTCGGCAAGGTTGTGTCCTTGTCTTCGTCGTCCTCCAGATAAATCCGTTTCCAGCCTTCATTGCGCACCGTATTGCCTTTCGCCTGGAAGGTCTCACCTCCTGCGTTCAGCTTAACGGTCGTCTGGTCGTACTCGTATTGCGGATAGAATACCGCCAGGAAACGCTTGACGATCATATCGTATAATTTATGTTCCTTATCGGACAGCTCATGCAGCGGCGGATTTTCCTCTGTTGGAATTATGGCGTGGTGATCGGATACTTTCGCGTCATCGATGACCCCTTTATGCGCCGCCACCGGCGATTTCAGGATCGTCGCGGCAAGTGGGCGGTAAGGGCCCGTCTGCACCGCTTTGATGCGGTCTTTCAGCGTGTCTTTCATATCGGACGTCAGATGCTTCGAGTCCGTCCGCGGGTAAGTCACGATTTTATAGCGCTCGTACAGGTTCTGCAGCGTGTTGAGCGTCTCTTTCGCCGACCAGCTGTAGCGTTTGTACGCTTCTTTTTGAAGTTCGGTCAAGTCGAATAAAGGCGGTGCCGGCTGTTTCTTCGGCGTGATTTTAATGTCCGTGACGGTTCCTTCATGCGTTTGGTCCAGCTTCGCGAATAAAGCATCAATCTTAGCCTTATCGAACGACTGTGTCGAATTTCCGTCCGTCCACGTGAACGCGGCTTGATCCGTAATCGCCTGCATGCCGTAGTAAGGCTTGGGCTGGAAATTCCGGATCTGCTGCTCGCGTTCCGCAATCATCGCAAGCGTAGGCGTCTGGACGCGGCCCGTCGATAATTGCGCATTGTATTTTACTGTGAGTGCACGTGTCGCGTTGATGCCGACGACCCAGTCAGCCTCGGCGCGCGCCACTGCCGCCTGGTACAGATTTTCGTAGGCTTTGCCGTCTTTCAGATTATTGAAGCCGTCTTTGATCGCTTTATCGGTGACCGACGAAATCCACAGCCGTTTGATCGGCTTTTTGATATTCGTCTTCTCCAGAATCCAGCGCGCCACAAGTTCCCCTTCGCGCCCGGCATCTGTCGCGATGATGACTTCTTTCACATCGCCGCGGTTCAGCTGCGCTTTTACTGCGTTATATTGTTTCATCGATTGCTTGATTGGCATGAGCTTGAACGGTTTCGGGATGATCGGCAGATTCTCCATTTTCCATTCCTTGAAGTCGTTGTCGTATTGCTCCGGCTGCGCATGCGTCACCAAATGGCCAAGCGCCCATGTGACGATATACTGCTTCCCTTCAAAGAAGCCATTGCCCTTCTGGCTGCATCCGAGTACACGCGCAATGTCGCGCCCCACTGATGGCTTTTCCGCTATTACTACTGATTTCATAATTATTCACCCTCATTTCTCATTTGATTATTATAACATCTTCCGCTTTGGAAGGCAGTTGGCGAGTAAGAACTGCTGCTGAAATCAAACTATCAGAATCTTCTTGCTGACGATGTAAAAGAAGCGTATATTTTATTTATTATAGAAAGGAGTTGACCGATTGATCCTGAAACAGCGCTTCGAACCACCTGAAATCAGGCAGCTCCAAAATTTGCTGCAACGTGTGCCCAGTGTCCATCCCCTATTTCCCCAATGGACCGAAAAACTTCGGAGAATGTCCGCCGGCTTCCACGGCGAACTTCGTGTTGATACCCTATGGCAGGAAATTCCGATTGAGGGTCCCCATTTCTTTCTGCATGATCTGTTCATCCTGAAACCATCTGCTTCACATCAGATCGACACCCTGCTCGTCACAAGCCGCTTCATACTTTTACTCGAAATTAAAAGCATTGCAGGCCGGCTGGATTTCGATCCTCAGCTCAGGCAATTTTCCCGCACCAACAAAGACGGCACTGTCGACGGCATGAGAAATCCGGATGATCAGTTGCGTCGCCACGAGAAATGGGTGCAGAATTTTTTGGCGGAGTATAAAGTTTCGCTTCCTGTCATCGGCGCAATTGTGTTCACGTATCCCTCGTCCATAGTGAAGAGCCGGCCCGCGAATCGCATCATTATCCAGGCTTCGGGATTGCCTTATTTGGTCGATCAGCTTCTAGCGAAATATCCTGTAGATTTATTGTCCACACGCAAGACGCGCCAGCTCGCGAGTCGACTTTTAGAGATGCATTCGGAGAGGGCGTTGCGTGATTTGGATGTGCCGGTCGAGTTAAGGAAAGGTGTGCTTTGTGGAAAATGCCCTGGATCTATAATGACATATCATTATAAAAAATGGACATGTCCAAATTGTTCATTGGTTGAACCCAGTGCCTACCTTCGAACACTTGAACAGTATCGGATGTTAATCAAGCCGTTCATAAGCAGCCGGGAATTCAGAGATTTCACCGGCATCGAGTCAGTTTCTATTGCTTCCAAACTTCTGAAAGAATCGAAAATGACTTTTCAGGGAAGTTTCAAGGACCGCGTTTACCTGATTCCCGAGTCATTTGATACTCCGGATAGTATTTGATCCGATCCGGATAGTATTTTGTAAATGCGGATAGTATTTAGCCTGCTCCGGATAGTATTTTTAATCTACGGACAGTAAGCTCTTTTACTGGAAATGAAATATAATTAGTTGGAAAATTTTAGCAACATGTCACTCTTCTCACTATCGATTCTCAACATTTCAACCCAATAACACTTCAAAACCCTATTCGCCAACCAATCACTTCTCCAAACGACCAAATCGCCAAAAAAACAGCCTGTTCTCGGCCAATAGAAGCAATTCAAACCACAGAATTGAAAAAATCTTCGCAAATGCGAAGATTTCCTTAAGAGAAGGGCATTCTCGCTCCGTGAAAACGCCCGCTGTGGTCGCAGACCTTAGGTTTTTCGCTTTTCGCACGTATTTAAGCGAAAAGCATCCATTTTTCTTTTGAATTCCTGTTTGGCATGGCCGCTTGACAGCCGACTACTCTCTACTCAAAACAAAAAACCTCCCGCGGGAGGTTTTTCTCGTTTCATCAATCTCAGTGTTTGTCCAAAGTTTCCTTCGATAGATGCGTGCTCATTTCGGCGTATTGCACGAAAACGCGTGCCAGCTCGCGAAGGCGGTCGTGGACATCTTCATTGATGATATTATTGTCGATATCAAAATGGCTGGTGTGCGTGTACACATAGTTCGGTGTCACGAGGCAGCGGAAATAATCGAGAATCGGTTTGAGCTGATTTTCGATGACCAGGTGATGCTGGTACGTGCCGCCGTTTGCCACGATCGATACCGGTTTGTAGCGCATTGTATGCGGATGGAGCAAATCGAATGTATTTTTCAGGACACCGGGTATGGAACCCTGGAATATTGGCGAAGCAATGATGTAGCCATCCGCCTCGTTAAAGCGATGAGCCAGATCCTGCATGCTGTCGTTATATTCACCGAGAGGGCGGCCGTCGACGAATTGATGGTCGTAATCGGCCAGGCTCAGGATATCGAGCTCCATTTCAGGCCGGAATTCCTGGATATACATTTTGACCTGTTCCAACACTGCACCTGTTTTTCTTCCCACAATGGTGCCGTCCACTAATAAAATCTTCATAAAACTGTTCCTCCTCGAGTCCGTATATGCTGGGCAGCCTGGCTGCCTTTAAATGTTTTCCTATGCCGATCCGGTTAAAAGACCTTTTACCGGACGCGACTTTATTCCATCATAACAAACAGCGCATGCGGATACGCATCGAAATACCTTATGAAATCCAGATTTCATTCTTTTGACTGAGACGTCGTGAACTTGGCGCGTTTGTTCTGGAGGCGTTCCTGGATGCGATCTGATTGGTTTGATGGTGAAGTGAAGCTGACAATCGTATCGCCCAGTTTCGGTTCCGGAATACTGCCGGTTGTGAAGAAATCGATTTTCCCCTGTTCCCGTTGGATGTACAGCAGGATGGTATCGGCTCTCCAGTTGTTTTTATATTCTTCGTATGTGTATTGTTCGGTCAATTGCGTTTTGCGGATTTTATAACCTTCTTCCGCTTTCTTATCCAACTCATGGATATTCCATTCATTGCCGAACAGCATCCGGCCTCTCAATGAAGCATGGAAATCCGCTGGATCGCCCTGATGGATTGCTGTCTGGTAAAGATTTTCCCGGCCGAATTCCGGCACATAATTATTTACGACCAGGGCGTTATAGGAATCGATCTCTCCTGCCAGAAGCATCGTTTCATAAGGAGTGAAGTCCATTTCGTATTCGGTATGTTCGGAAAGAACCTCACCGGTAAAAGTTTTCAATCCGGCAAGTCTCGCGGGCTGCAGACGTCCCCAGGAAGGGTCCATGATCAGCACGTTTTTATTGTTTTCGGACAGCGCTTCGCCAAGCTTGATGACAAAGCGGCCGACTCCAACGATGATGATTCCGGGTTGATCGCCGGTGGACAGCCCAAGTTTCCGGCCAACCCAGCCGATTGTAAAGCCATGGGCGACAACTGTCGAGAACACGAGCGCGAATGTCAGCGCCGTTAACAGTTCAGCATCTTCAAACCCGGCTTCCAGCAAGACGCCGGCAAAATAACCAGAAACTGTCAATGCCACAATGCCCCGCGGGGCGATCCAGCCGATGAGTGTTTTCTCCTGCCATGTCAGATCAGTGCGGATCGTCGCCAGCCAGATGGACAAAGGCCGCACCACGAACAAGGTCGCCAGCACAAAGGCAATAATGCGCCAATTGAAGATTTCAATCAGGACGTCCAGGCTTAATGATGCGGTAAGCATGACGAAAATACTCGAAATCAGCAGCACCGAAATGTTCTCCTTGAAATGCCGCATATCGTTAATGGAAGCAATGTGCATATTCGCCATGACCATCCCCATTGCAGTGACTGCGAGCAACCCGGTTTCGTGCATGACAATATCCGACAGCACAAAGGTCAGCAGCACAACGCCGAAAACAATCGGCGCCTTGAGGAATTCCGGCACCTGGCCGTTTTCGAACAGCCAGCCGAGCAGCCAGCCGACTCCCGCTCCGAGCGCCACAGCAAACAGGGACGCCAGGAAGAACAGGCCGAACGCACCGGCAGTTTCATCGCCGATCGCAAACAGCACAAATTGGAACGCGAATAAAGCCAGCAACGCACCGAAAGGATCGACCACGATACCTTCCCATTTCAGGATTGCTGCCGGACGGGCTTTCAATTTCGCCTGACGCAGCAAAGGAAGGATGACAGTCGGACCGGTGACGATGAACAAGCCGCCAATGACGAAAGCGACTGCCCACGACAAACCGGCTATATAATGTGCAGCAAGTGAACCTGTGATCCAGGCGATGAATGCACCGATTGTGACAATTCGCAGAACCGGTTTATTGAACCCCCGGATTTCCTTGAAATTCAAATTCAAACTTCCTTCAAACAGGATGATTGCAACAGCCAGTGAGATGAACGGGCTGAACAATTCCCCAAAACTTTCTCCAGGATCAATAACCCCTAAAAACGGGCCGACGATCAGGCCTGCAATGGACATCAGGACAATAGCAGGAAAACGAAAGCGCCAAGCCAGCCATTGCGAAACGACGCCGAGGAAGATGATTAACATGAGATCAAATAATAAAGTATCGATAAGCTTTCGCCCCTTCTTTAAATCTATTTTCATATTATACGTTTTTTATTCCTTCAATTAAAAGCGGTATGCCAGGCGAAATGATTTTAATTTCATGAAAATATGCTATAATGAAGGAAAAATGCGGGTGATTATGTGAACAGGCAGGAAATTGAAAATGAAATCGCTGAATTGAAGATGGATTATGTGCGCCATCAAGGCGACATCGAAAAACTGGAAACGACCGGACACGCCAAAATGGTGGAGAAGGCGGAACAGCGGCTCGAACGAATGGAACAACAACTGGCGGAATTGAACCAAAAACTCGCGGCTTTGTAACCGCGGTTTTTTTTTGAGTGTTTTCCTGTAAACGAACCCTGCTCCAGCCACGGAAACAGACAGCCGATCAGCATATCGAATATTATACACGGTCACGAAAAGACCGGGCTATACAGCTATAAATGGAGGAATTACTTACATGAGTTTATTGACAGTAGAAAATTTAAGCCACACATTCGGCGACCGGACATTGTTCAACAACGTGTCTTTCCGCTTGGTTGAAGGCGAACACGTTGGCCTTGTCGGCGCAAATGGTGTCGGCAAATCGACAATGATGAATATTTTGACAGGCAAACTGATCCACGATGAAGGCCGCGTGGAATGGCAGCCGAGAACGCATTACGGCTATCTCGATCAGCATACCCAATTGCAGCCGGGGCGGACAATCCGTGAAACCTTGCAGGATGCTTTTCTAAAGCTTTATAAGAAAGAAGAAGAATTAAATGAAATCGCCATGAAGATGGGCGATCCGGATGCCGATCTTGAGGCATTGATGGAAGAGATGGCGGAAGCGCAGGATGCGCTGGATGCCGGGGACTTCTATACGCTTGATGGGAAGATTGAAGAAATTGCCCGCGGCCTTGGACTTGACGCTATCGGACTCGAACGCCCGGTTGAAGCCTTATCCGGCGGTCAGCGGACGAAATTATTGCTTGCGAAGCTGCTTTTAGAGAAACCGACAGTGCTGCTGCTCGATGAGCCGACAAACTATCTGGATGAAGAGCATATCCAATGGCTCGTCAATTACCTGAAGAATTATCCCTATGCGTTCCTTTTGATATCGCATGATACGGAATTTATGAGTTCGGTGACAGATGTCATCTTCCACATGGAATTCTCCCGTCTGTCCCGCTATACGGCATCTTACGAGAAGTTCGTCGAGCTTGCGGAATTTGCCAAGAAGCAGCATCTGGATGCTTATGAAAGACAAGAGGATATGATCAAGAAGACTGAAACTTTCATTGCCAAAAACAAAGCACGTGCCTCAACAACCGGACGTGCCAAATCACGCCAAAAACAGCTTGACCGTATGGACCGCATCGACAAGCCGGAAGTTGCGGCAAAACCGCAATTCGCATTCAAGGAAACGCGCAGCCCAAGCCGCTATGTAGTGGAAGCGGAAGCGTTGTCGATCGGCTACGACAAGCCCCTATTGCCGCCGTTGTCATTTATGATTGAACGCGGTGAAAAGATTGCACTTGTTGGCATGAACGGTGTCGGAAAATCAACGCTGTTGAAAACAATGCTCGGTAAAATTAAAGCGCTCGACGGAGAAGTGATTCGTGGCGAATATTTGACGCCAAGCTATTTTGAACAGGAAGCCAAAGCGCCGAGCCATACACCACTTGATGAAATATGGGCGGCTTACCCAAGCATGGACCAGGGCCAGGTGCGCGGGGCACTTGCTCGTACCGGCTTGAAAAACGAACACATTTCCCGTTCAATGACTCAATTGAGCGGCGGGGAGCAGGCGAAAGTTCGCCTGTGCAAACTGATGCTTGAAGAAAGCAATTGGCTGCTGTTCGATGAGCCGACCAATCACCTCGATATTGATGCAAAAGCGGAGCTGAAACGCGCGATGCAGGCCTACAAAGGTACAATCGTACTGGTCAGCCACGAACCTGAATTTTATGAAGGCCTTGCCACAAAAGTTTGGGATGTCGAAGAATGGATTACATCCGGCCAGGAGCCGCAAATCAAATAAAATGGTAAAAGAGCTCTTCCCGATTTTGGGAAGAGCTCTTTTTTAGTATGTGGTTAATTTGAAGATTTTTTGGAATCCGTAAATCCCCCGCTGCCAGAATGTGAAGTCATCCTGATAAGCATCAGTTTCAAGGGTATAAAGTGCATCTTCGTTATTCCATATACGATCAAAATAATCATCCATCTCAACCACAAGTTCACTATCATTCGGTGCGATGATCCGGATGTTGCTTTCAAGATTGTAATTTTGGAAAGCGCGTTCCGTATAATTGGTGGAACCACCCGAAATATAACTCTCTTCGGCGGTATTGATCATGATCGATTTGGTATGGAATTGGCCGACCACGGCATTATACCAGCGCACCTCAATCCGATCATCCGTTTCCGCGAGCATTTCATGGACTGCCGGGCGATTGGGCAAGCCGGTTTTCTCTGTCCCGAACGCATTCTTGTTCGGATCAAGCACCATTCTCACCTTGACACCCCGGTTAACTGCATCAGTCAGCGCATCCATTACATCACCTTCAGCTATATAGAACATAGCCAGATGGATACTGTCGCCTTCTTCAGTCTTTTCGATGTCCGTCAATAAGGTATCAAGCACTTTCTTTTCTGTCACGTACTGCACTTGATAGTCTCCCTGTTGCTCCTGTGCATCGATTCGCGGAAAATCAGGGCCACCGGAAAATTTCGAAACTGCTTCTTCCGATTCCAGGATATCATTTAACACCGGACCGCTTACTTTAAAGGCCATATTGCCGTGCAGGCCACTGGCGTTATGCGGGTTGGCGGAACTGATAATCGCCTCTTTTTCCGTAATAACCGCTTTGCGGTGATTCGCTTTAATATTCATCATTTTAAGATACGACGAAATAGTCAGGTCAGGCGCATCACTCGACATGCCATTCGGCAGCCAGCCTTTTCCACCTGCATCAAACCACTGAAATACGACCCGGTACAGCCCTGAATATAGAGGTGTGGAATCACGCAGCTCGTCCAGATCCGTCACAATCACTTCAATGCCTTCATCCTCCATCGTGCCGAGCAGCTGACTTTCATAAGACCCATAGCCAAAATTCAGCGGATCCGTTATGAAATAAATCGGAAAATCAGGATCTTTCTCTTTTTTTGCCAATAGTTTATTGGTCAGCATTTCCGCAACGGCAGGAAAATCAATTTCCTGATCCGAGTAGTTATCAAACAGGAACAGATCTATGACAATAAATTCCTCAGCTTGCTCAATCATTTCATATATTTCTTCAAATATTCGCAGCTCATGTTCCAGATTTGCACCTTTTTCATTTTGGGCAAAAGACAGATCATAGATCATTTCAACATCTTCCACCTGATGGAGTTCCCCTGCGTATTGGAGTCCCTCAGGCAATGGTTTAAACGTATGCCAGACTATGACCCCGATATACATCATAGCGAGTACGCCGAGCATGCCCATTATAATTCTTTTACGCCTGCTCCAGCCGCGCACTCTTTTTTTCATCTTTATATCCCCCTCATCTGTATATATTCTACTTTAATTGCAGGAAAATTTCTTTAAAATATTTCCATGAGTAAATTTCATAATTCCGAGACCTTGCGGCTCTAGGTGTGTAACGGCATGAAAATAGAGCACCTCCCCAAATCCTGTATAATGGTAGTCACCACAACAAC
>NZ_JBHTKI010000051.1:0-55814 GCF_042675885.1 Metaplanococcus flavidus
AACGATGAACTTGTAAGTAATTTAAGGCTGAAAATTGGTAGTTTTTTTAAGATAGAGCATGAAAATGAACCCTGTGTTTACCAGCAGTGGAATGTAACTTAATTACCATTAAGTTACATTCAAAAATTCATTTTTTAGCTGTAGTTAATCCAATAAAAGCCATCCTTCGCTTAGGATGGCTTTTTTCATTTGCCTAGATAACGTTTTAATTCCAAATAAAAATTTTCACGAGTTCCCAATAAAACAACGAGAACCAATTCTCCTTCTTCGTTTTCTCTTATGGCATAACACAGCTCGTAATTTGTTCCTCTGTGATGAATATCCAAGCAGGAATAGCCTTTTAAATCCCCTTTTTTTGCTTCGCCAATGGCCGGATCCTTTCGGATACTTGTGATGGCCTCGTCCATTTTCCGGTAGAGGACTTGGTCGGACTTTTTGATTTTTTTAACTCTTTCCCAGCTCGTTTGCTGAGCTGAACAGGCAACAAGTCTTCACTCATCTTCTTCATCATCCTCCAGAGCGTCTAAATAGTCGTCTAAACTTCCCTGGATGATAGGCTGAGTCATCGTTTCCTGTTCCAATGATTGAAGGGCTGCTGGAATGTCTGCTTTGATTTTCTTAAATTCTTGCAACAACTCTTGTCCGGAAAGACCTTGAGCGATTAAGTCCTGTAAAATATCTGCGGAAAAATCGACTTCTTCGAATGTGGCAGGCCGGATGATGATCTCTGTCCCCGTAAATTCCATGACGGCTTCATCGGTAAGTCCAAGAGCCAGGTAAAAATCTTTGGGGATGCTCAATTGTCGTTGCTGCGAAACGCGTACCCGTCTTTTTGCTTTCTTTCCTGGCTTCAATCCATGTTCAGACTCTCTTTTTTTCGGCATAATAGCACTCATCAATTTCACTCCTAACTTTAAAATAAAATTATTTATTAATTTATTTTAAAGTATATCACTTTTTTAGAAGGAATGAACGTTTGAAGTACTGTAAGATCCCGGCTTGGAACGACTTCTTGAAGACTATAGAAAAAGAAAAGTGAATGTAACTTACTTCACATTAAGTTACATTCATGCTTCGCGGTTCTCCAAAGTAAACGGAGCAAATGCGTATAGACATTTTAGTATTTTTTTATCTTCCAATACATTCTCAACTACAACAATCCTGAGCTTTGTTTAAATCCTTTTCTTTAATAAAAATTACTTGATTCCTAACTTCGTAATCTATATTATTTTCTTCTAATCTCTCTACCGCCGAATCACTATAGTCTCCCCAACTAACCTCATAATCCTTTTCATCACTAACTCCACAGGCTTGTAAAAATAAAATACTTAAAATCAACACTGTTTTTTTCAGAGTTCTCCCCACTTTCTAAATTTTTGTTACATCCATATTTCAAATCTAATAGTACGGATAAACTTTTCTAGGGATAAACGATAACAAAGTATTCAAAGTATCGATTCTTTTCCAGAAAAAACTGAATGTAACTTAACTGCACTTAAGTTACGTTCATATCCTTCAAACATCAACTACATTTAGATTAACATTAATTCCCACAACATAAATAGAAATTGAATATCTTTTACTTAGAAAAAACCATTCCAAAATTACATTAAAACAGACTAAAAGGGAGAGAAGATGCATAGTATTCGCCTCTTCTCTCCTTATGTCTTCAATCAGCTTCTGATAATCCCTCATATGTAAACTCTTTGGTATGCTATGTTAATTAATAAGTTTGTGTTTTGTTATTTACACAAGATATTTTACGCTCTCAAGACAAGTAATCAATTCAGGTAAATCATTCTCGAAAGGGGTCTTAGGAATGGAAAATAAGAAATCTCCATATGTATTTTATTGGATTATTATAGGAATCGGAATACTGTCATTTACCGTACCTATCTTCCGTGAGTACGGGATAATCACTACCTTAATACTCACTTTTCTCTGTGGTATCTCTAGTTGGGCAATAGCAATAGTTATTAGTAAACGTAGCTTTATGTATATAAGTGGCTTGCTATTGATTAGCCCATGGGTGTTTTTATTAGCTAAACATTTTATCAATTAATATAGACCGTTGCTTTTTAATAGTGAGAATAAGACCGCTTTAGTTCCCACCTCTGTTCTTGGAAAATATACAATGAAAATGCCGCTTGTTTTGCTGTTGATGACAAAATCCCCTCAAGATCATAATTGAACTGAACCCCAATGGTAGACTCTTTAAAAAAGTAACCCATTTGGAGTTCAGTTCACAAAGAGCATCTTCTCTCCTTTATATCTACGCAGCTTCCGATAACCTCATGATATGTAAACTAATAATTCGACAGTGAAACAAATGCTAGACCGACTAGTTGCACATGAAGAAAAAGAGTTGCGGTTTTTCTACATTCAAAACTTGCCTCACGATAATAATCAGTAAGAAAAAAATTGTATGTAATGAGTGAAAAAAAGCCTTTCGCCATCTCCCACAGTAAGATGAGTCGGGAACTTTTTTGATCATTCGTATGTTCTCCTCACAATGAACACAGTGTATTTTTAAATAAGTTCACTGTACAGTATCTCTAAGTCATGCTCATAGATCTCTAAAATTGTTACATAAATTATATTATGAAACTGGCAACAGGGAATAAAGCCTTAAATTTTTCATTCTAATTAAAGGATTCTAATGAAACGGCTTCTAAATTAATTTATTCTAGAAAATTTACTTACCACCCGACCAACGTAATAAAAAAGTAAGCAACAATAAGCAGGAAAATTGCGATGACTATGCCCAGAATTAACTTTTTCAATTTAACCCCCCCTTACTTTTGTAATTAAAGTAAAAAACTGCATAAAATGAAATTTTAGGCTTGATTTCATGCAGTTTTTTAATTAGATCCAATGACTTTGAATTTTTAAAATCATAGTCTATTGAAGGTCGTTGGTAAAATATTGTAAAATCCAATTATCAACTTGTCTTACACCTAATTCTATACCAGAGAATGGTTCATTTACTTCCCAATATCCCGAAGCAGTCAATCTAACTATAGTTAATGCAGTGATATCGTAGTTTGAAGATGTTTCAATCCAATCCACAGTAGATAATCCTGAACCAAATGAAGTTACCTGAGAAATTGATTGCCACTGCGGAAGACCACCACTTACATCACTTAAGGTAACCGTATATGCGAATGAAATGTTACGGTTAACTAATTCATCATTTATTTCAGGACCTAAAACGTATTGTGAACTTGCTGTTGCTGTACCAGAAGAAGTATTTTGAACCGAGATTTCGTTTTTAAAATTAGTTGTTTGCATTTCATTATTAGTGAATTCGGCTTCATCATTTTTAACTGCAGCTAAAAACTTGAAAGTATTTTCTAATTCTTCCACAGTCATCCCATTTTGCTTTTTCATATTAGAATTTTCAGGAACATGAATATCAACCTCTACTCCATATTTTTCACTCAATCTCTCTACAGTTTCAATTGCTTTCTCTTGAGTTGATGTGAGAGTAGAATTTTGTCCATATGCAGCTCCACTATAACCCAAAAGTAACATAACTATGAATAGTGAGGTGAACGTCTTTTTTCTAATTTCAACCATCTCCTTAGTATTTTTTTCTTACACCTTTGTATACCACAATATTACAAAATAAAACTTTTAAAGTAATAAATTGATATTATTACTCATTAATAATTAGTTTTAAATATTTAATTTATTAGTAAAGTAAGGGGAAATGGTATGAAAAGAAGGTAGCCTTTTTGAAGCTTAAAGATTTATCTAAAAGAAGAGACAGTTGATTTTTAATGACAAGCTTTTCTGTTCGTAGAAATGTGTATCCATAATCATTGGACTGTAAAAGCACTTGGCAAAAAAGCCCGCACAATCATTACTACTCTTCCTATGGAGAACAAGAAAAGCCAAATATACGAATTCGAAGTTCAAGCCGTCCAAAAAAATTTGACAGCTTTAATAAAAAAAAGCGCTACATCACTAAAGGTTAGAGTGAAAACTAACTTTTAAGATGCAGCGCTCTTTGCAGATTTTAGAAAGAATAAAAGAGAAAATTACTTAAACTGATAGTTGATATGGAAGTTTTTTAGCTGAATGGATTCCAAGTTGCAACGAAATAAAAGAAAGCTACATTTTTACGCTATGCTGATTCCCCGATTCTTATACCAAAAAGGAGTATCGGCGGCCGGGCTATTCATCTTCATCCAGCTGCTCCGTCTTAATTTCAGCTAGAGTAAAGCGATCTTCCCCGTCTCCAGTAAGCCGGATTGAAAACGCTTGTGTATCGGAGTCTTCTCCGCCGACAGCTTCATGCAGTAATTCGCTTTCGTAGATGTAGACCTGTTTCTGCAGGACCTCCCCCTCTTCTACAAGTTTTGCATCCTCAGGGATGAAATCCTCAGTATAATCCAAAGCGTCCTCAAGTGTGAGACCTGAATCTTCTTCATTGTCTAAAGAAACCAGAAGATGAACTGCGTGGTCCTCTATAAAAATAGTCGCGATTCCTGATTCAGACATATATTCGAAAAGAGCTGATAACCCCTCCGCGTCTTCATCCTGCTGATTCGGCCCGTGAGCTTCTACGAAAGTTGCTTCCGAACCTCCAATTTTCCCGTCCAAAGTTGCGTCGTTTCCACATCCTGCAAGTGCCAGTGTGATTACCAGTAAGAGCATTGCCTTTGCCATTGAATCCCTCCCTCCAAATACTTCCATATTATATATATACCTGTACAAGATTTAGTTAAACTTGCTTCATCGGCATTCCACTTAACAGAATAGATACCCACTTTGAATATTTACTTTTGTGCATTTACTTCATATATCAAAAACCAAGGTGATATTTAGTAAATCTAAATAAAACCGTTCGTAAAAGTACACGTTTACGAACGCCCCAAAACCACTCAAAAAACTCATAAAAAAACGTTCGTAAAAGTGGATAACCACTTTACGAACGTTCTCTTATTTCCCGATACATTTACGAACGGTGTCTCAGAGTAAAATTAAACAACTTTGTTAGTCGTTAACACTTGCGGTTCTTAATCTTTTGTCGAGTCATCCATCCAGACTTCCCCATTCTTATAAGACATGCCTTCCGGATAACGAAGATCCATAACTCCATCCTGAGTTTCCTGCGAAGGCGCTTTTGTTATCAGTGAAACAACAACAATTGCAATGATTGCCGCCGCTGCTCCAAACACTCCTGCACCCGTATCGATAATTCCGAGGATGCTCAAACCTCCAAATCTCGAAGCAAAAATGTAAGAGAGCGTCACCACCAGACCGGTTAACATGCCTGCGATGACTCCCGGTCCATTTGCCCGTTTCCACCAAACCCCTAAAATAAGGGCCGGGAAGAAAGTGCCTGACGCCAGTGCAAAGGCCCATGCGACAATTTGCGTAATAGCTCCCGGCGGATCCAATGCAACAATTCCTGCTGAAACGGTTGCAATAATGATAGACCAGCGACCAACTAATAAGCGTTTTCTTTCGGTCGCATGCGGATTGATCGAACGGTAATAAATGTCTTGAGACAGCGCTGCAGAAATCGCAATCATTAATCTACCAGCCGTTGACAGGACGGCAGCCATTGCCCTCGCTGCCATTAAACCTACGACAAACACACCAAGGTTGGCAATTTCAGGAGTTGCCATGACCACAATATCATTGCTGATCACCAGTTCCTCCCATTGTAAAATACCATCTCCATTATCATCTGCCAGTGACAGCGATCCGGTATTGACCCACGAAGTTGTCCAGGCCGGTAAATCCGCAATAGAAGAGCCTGCCACTTGAGTCATTAAGATAAAACGGGAAAACGCAGCATAAGCAGGAGCCGATAAATAAAGCAAACCGATGAAAAGCAATGCCCAAGCGCCGCTCCAGCGAGCCGCTTTCATTGTAGGAACTGTGTAAAATCGGACGATGACGTGAGGCAGACCGGCTGTTCCTGCCATCAGTGTAAACATAAGAGCCAAAAACTGCCATCGCGTCGCCTCAGTAAAAGGCACTACATATTCTGAGATTCCAAGCTGTGCATCCAATACTTGGAGCTCGCTGATAATCTGTCCGTATGAAAGCCAAGGCAACGGATTATTGGTCAATTGAAGTGACATGAAGATAACCGGGATAAGATAAGCTGTGATCAAGACGATATATTGCGCCACTTGTGTCCAGGTGATCCCTTTCATCCCACCGACAGCAGAGTAAAACGCAATTAGGGCCACACCGATCATTGTCCCGATAGCCGTATCCACTTCCAACAGTCGGCCAATAACAACCCCCGAGCCTGAAAGCTGTCCGATCGAATATGTAAAACTGATGATGATTGTTGCCACAGCAGCAATTAACCGTGCTGTGCCGCTATTATAACGGTCTCCGATGAATTCAGGAACCGTATAACGGCCGGACTTTCGCAATTGTGGAGCCAGTAAGAAAGTCAGCAAAAGATAACCGCCTGTCCACCCCATGATGTAGGCAAGTCCGTCGTAGCCGAGGAGCATGACTGTACCCGCCATGCCGATAAAAGAAGCGGCACTCATCCAGTCGGCCCCTATAGCCATCCCATTAAAGACTGCCGGGACGTTTCTTCCTGCCACATAGAAATCGGAGGTCTGCCTTGCCATATTGTAAAAGGCTATCCCGATATATAAGCCAAAAGTTGCCAAAATCAGTCCAAGTGAGACGATAAATTGTGTATCCATCAGTTCTACCCCCTTTTACGGTACACCCAAATTCTTTAAGAGTTGGATGTTTTTATTCTGAGAACACTTGAATGTTTAGCTGACCGAGTGCCATCATCTTTTCTTATCCTGGGTAAGTCCGAACTTTTTATCAATTCGGTCATTCACAATAGCATTGATGAATAATAGGGTTATGAAGATCAGTACCGCTCCTTGCGCTCCCATGAAATAGTGGAAAGGAAATCCGTTGATGCTGAAGCCTGACAATTCCTCTGCGAAAAATACAACACCGAAAGAGGCCGAAAACCCAATTGCCAAATAAATCAGTATTAGAGTGGTCCGTAGACGAAAGTAAGCATCTGCTTCTTTTTTATCAATCTTCCTCACATTCTTCACCCCATTATTTTTAATATGTTCCATTTAAAACCGCGCCATTCAGTTTTTACTCATCCTCTCAAACTGAATATGAAACGGACCGTATCCGAAAAAGGAAGAGGCACCATAATAATTTTCACTAACATGAACGCGAAGATGGATGCAAAAGGAACCAACAGAAAAATCGCCTTCTTCTTTTTCAGTCCCATTATTACCGATACAATCGTCACGAGTCCCAGAGCTATAACCCAGATCATAAAATCCTCCTTCTGCAAGCGCTGCCCTACCTGCTTTTCAACTCAACCCATTTTCCTTCTCTGATGCCCCCCCCCTCCTTTTAATGGTATTTTTTAGAAATTATTGTATTTTCATTATTCTAATAATTGCTAATCTTGTAAACTGTCAATTTAAAATAAAATAAAAAAAGCGGATGAAGAAGTTTCTTCATCCGCTTTTGAACCAAATTTTATTTAGCTAATGCTGGGGTTATTAAATACTAAAATAATTTTAGAGAGCTTGCAGAAATGTCACTGATTTACCAGATCCTCCGCATCCCCAGCAATTTCCCTCTTCAAAAGCCGATCACTTCAAAGGTTCAGTTTCAAGCACCCAGGAGCATTTGATCAAACGCGAACAGAGCCTCGTTGATTTCATGGATGTTGTAATTCTTCCGCTCAATGAAATACCGGATGATCAGGTCAAATTTATGGCTGCGCGACAATCGGTATCCCGCTGTTCCCAGCAGCTCTTCCGTTTCATAAAGATCCAGCTCAAGAGCTATTGCAAACGCGACAATTGTCTTTTTCAACGGCGTGTAGCCAGGCGAATTGCGTATCTTGGAAAACAGTTTCCTGTCGATATTCGCTCTTTTATACGTTTCGGTGTCCGTCATGCCTTTTTCGTCAATCAAGCGTAACAGGCGCTCTGAAAAGGAGTCTTCTGCATCTTGAAGAAAATCCTCCAGGCTGAGTTCCTGTTTGGATTCCACTGTAATGTCCTCTTCGTAGACATCGTAGATGGTTTCTGATTCGATTCTTCTGTGATAGCGTGTATCTTTTTTCTCCAGTTCCGTTACTTCATTTTCATCAATGAAGGCTGCAATCGACTGGTAGAGTTTTTCACTGATGCCGAAGGATTGCTTGTCGAATACGACCAGATAGACCTGCATTTCATGCTTCAATAGAAAGGATTCGATTTCAGAGATGGCAATCCGCAAGGCAGGTTCTTTCGGATAGCCGAAGATGCCGGTGGAGATGAGCGGAAAGGCGATCGATTCACAGCCGAGCTCATGGGCAAGTTCCAGGGAGTTGCGGTAGCAGTTCCGCAGCAAAGCTTCTTCGTTATTGGAACCGCCTTCCCAGACGGGTCCCACCGTATGGATGATGAACTTGGCAGCCAGCGCAAAAGCCTCGGTATGCACCGCTTCCCCCACCGCACAATGACCAATGCGATCGCACGCCTGCTGCAATGCGTCGGATCCTGCCGCATTGAATATGGCACCGCAGACGCCGCCGCCCATTTCCAGCTGGGAGTTTGCGGCATTCACGATGGCATCGGTTGTCATTTTCGTAATGTCGTGGCGTACGATTTCGAGTGGCATGTGCCAGTCCCCTTTCCAATGTTTTGATTGCTTATGTAAAAATTACGTTTTGATAATATTGCTTATATCTTCCATCTTATCATAAGGAAATACTGCGCATCCCAGCGAGCAGCACAATAAGAAAGCATATTGCTTATGACTGACTCCAACCTAGGATTTTATACTAAATAAGGAAACTTTTGGCACGTATAGGACGTCTAAGTTGATGAAATAATCATACTTCATATTCATCGAACGAGCAGAATGGCTGAAAAAGAATAAGGACAATAAAGGGGAGATTAGAAATGGATTTTGGTTGGCTTAATCTTGGCAGCCTCGTGCTTGGACTAATTGCTTGGGTTCTTCCTGTTGTGAATTTCGGACGCTACGAAAAGCAAAACCACTGGATCACTCGTTCAATTATAAGTCTCAGTGCTTGTGCTATTTCGCTGAGTTTCCAGATTGTTTATAGTCATCATCTAGTACAGATTGAGGATTGGTCTGCTCTTATGGACACTAGTAGAGCCGTCGCGATTGTTTCAGCAGTTCTTCTCGTCGTTACAATCACATTAAATGTGCTTACTCTAATCATATATCGTGATAGAGTTGCTAACTAGGTTTCAATCCGATTGTTGTGAAAAGTTATACCTACATTAATTAGCTACGCATCCCAAGGAGCGGCACAATTTCCAGGCATCTAAACTGGAATAGTAAACTCCTTATTTCCATGATAAACTAAGAAATGCAGCTACATAAAGTGGACGGGCGGTTGGCACTCCCTTGAGAAAGGGGGTGTTTAGATATGGTAACTTACGATGCTATGAATATGCTATTTCAATTCGGTATATTCCTCGCTTCAGCTTTAACGGCTGGAGTCGCGATCATCGCAATTGCCATCAACAAAAAGAAGTAACCGCCTTCTCCCTGCCAGGATTGTAGGTGGTTACTCTTTTGCTTAAAAACATCTTCAATTTGGCCAGCCGCTCTTTAACGGCATGTACTGCATCGACCGGGTGTTTACGCACCCGGTCTTTTTTTATGTCTACATTGTAACATACTAAGTTTTCAGGTTCTATTATTTATATTTTATTAATAGGGTCTTGTTTTTTAAAGATGCTGATAATGTGCCTGCGGGCATTTTATAGGTTTGGATTTTCTTCTATGTATCTATCTCTTTTTAATTTTTCGAAGGTTTAACATAGTAATAAAAATGATAAACAGCAATCATTACAGCCACTACTAAAGGAATACGAGCTGTTTCTAAAAACCATAATAAGAATTCCCAAAAATCTATAGGCTTTAGATTTTACCTCCTTTCGATTAACCTTTTATTTGATTCAACCTTCTTTTTCAAATTTGGCTCTGTTAAAGTTTGGTGTTGTTATTTTCAGAAACAATAAGACTCCCAGTTATATGGGAATCCTATGTTGCATTATCATTTTACTAAGCAAACGTCCTCGATAGTTAAAGAAGAATTATTTTTGAATTTCTTTTATAATCTCTACTCTATTTCCAAAAGGGTCTCTAAATTCAAAATGTTCATAATTAGGGATTGGAACAGAATTTAACATTCTAATTTTGACTAAGATATTCATGAAACGACCTCCTGTTTTTTGAGGTTTGGGTTACTTTGGAAGAAATGTTTTGACCAATGCGACGTCCGGGTTGCCCGTGTCTTCGCTGGGCGTTACGGCCGGTGTTTCGTAAAGCGATACGGAGCCGTCGTCGTTGATCCGGAGAAATCCGGATGTGCTGCTGCGCGTATCATAGTCAAACAAGTCGCCGAAAATGATGCCGTTGTGCAATGGCACAGGGTCGCTGTACAGGGGAACTGTCAGCATAAAATTATCGGTGTCTTTGTCCCAATAACCGGTGGCGCTCAATTCGTTGAACGACAGGGTGCGCTCGTGATCCGATACGATGTGGTAATAATACGGACTATCGGGAAGGGTGCCCATTTCGACATATTCCGGCGCCAGCGTTTCGGCAAGCGTCTCGAACAACCAATTCTGTTCGAACTTGACGGCATCCAGCAGGTAGTTGCCGTCTTCATATTCGTAGATGGCTGTCGCTTCGTACGAACACGTTTTACATACGGTGTATACGCTTTTATCGGTACCGGTTGTTTGATAGGTAATCGTCACGTAGACTTCGCGCTGGTTGTCAAAAGCACTCTCATCTTTGGTGTAGGTGCTTTCGCTGAACGAACGATCTTCGACGATTTTGTGGTCTTGAATCGCAAAGCGGGTTTCCGTTTCATCTTCCAGTTGGATGAAATAGTCTTCGAGGGCCGCGGGGTCTGTCAGATGCAGCCGGGTGAACGTTTCGATTTCTTCGGTTGTCGTCTCAAACACTTCGTCACCTTCCAACAGCGAAATGACAAGGTACGTCAATGCAAAGATGATGACCAGAACCAATACCATCAGCAAACTGGCAATTTTGACTGTCTTGTTCATGTCAATCCTCATTTCGTTTTTTAATTTGGTTCTGTTAAATTTTGGTGTTGTTATTTTTAGAAACAATAGGACTCCTAATTATATGGAAATCCTATGTTGCATTATCGTTTTATTAAGTTAACGCCCTCGATAGTTTAAAAAGAATTTTTTAAAAATTTCTTTTTTAACCTCTAACGGTCGGCAGTATATTAAGCAATGTATAGTAATCAATAAATTTGCCCATGCTTCCTCTCAATCCCGATTCGTTTAATTATTCTCAATAATATATTCATAGTATCATTAAAGTTCCATATTTTTCAATTAAATTAATCTTATTGCCTACACCGGAGTTTTGGTCTTTTCTTCCATAAACTTGAAATTAATTCATATTATCAATAATAAAAATGAAGGCTGCTAATATAGCAACCTCCATGAATAGATTAAATAGCGATTTAGAATCATTTCGAAAACTCCTGATTTTGTACTCCTAACCGGACCTTCTAGTTGGAAATCGGTTAACTTATCATTTTTTTCATTTCCTTTAAAGACCGAATTATTTCACGCAATTTTTTACCTTCACTTAAAACTGTCAACAACAATTCAACCGTACCTAAACACCCTTCAACATCCAAACATTCATCCGCGGTATGCTCATGATAATAACCCGCTGACAAATTTACACTTTGAATGCCGTGCGAAGCCCAGATGCGGGTATCACTGCTCCCTCCGGCGGTGCATTTCCAACCCGGCAGTCCGTTGTTGCTGGCAGTTTCTTCGATGAATTCACCAAATGAGTCGTCACAGAATTTCTCATAACCGCCACAGGAAGTCACAATATCCCCTGTGCCTCTTCGATCGATTACAAACGCAACATCAACATCATGCAGGAAATTCGCCTCGACTCCCTTTGCTCCCAGGAGACCGATTTCTTCTTCGACGGTGAAAATGTATTTCACGGTCCCATTGAAGTTCTTTGCATCCAGACGTTTCAGTGTTTCCAATAGGATGGCGACACCCGCCCGGTCATCTGCGCCCAAAATGCCGCTGCTGCTGGACCAGATGTTGCCGTCTTTTATGATCTCGCGGCCCTCATCAAAACTGCACACGGTGTCCAGATGCGCATTCAATAAGATCACCGGTCCTTTTCCTCTCCCATAAACCTTAACAGCCAGAATATTGCCCTTGCTGTCCACTTCCAATGAGTCTGCATGATTCACGAGTTTGCTTAGGACCCAGTCGCGAATGTCTTCTTCGTCTCCACTATCACCGTCGATTGATAGGCAGCTTTCGAGCTCCATCAGAAATGACTGCTTTTTCAATTCCTCAATATCCTTCTTCAGGTCTTCCGGAGAAAAGGTGCTTAATGCTTCAGCTGCATCGAGCAATTGGATTCGCGGCGCCCTTATACTAATGGAGTGATTTCGAACATGTACATTCGGCAATCCGATGACAGTCAGCACTTTAACAACGGTTGTTATATCCGTATCTCTGGTAAAGGAAATGCTAGGAAGCTTCTTTTCATGGCCATCGCAGCAACTTGTTGTCGACAGGCCCAATCGATTCAATTGGCGGATGATTCCTGCCATGTAGGTGTCGAAATTTTTGATGCCGGGAATGTCCACTCCGGGACCAAATTGCAGCATCTCGGTTCGGCCTCTATATGTGAAATCCACCGCACGAAGCCATCGTTCTTCATCAATATCTGTTTCTTCTATTTTCAACAAACCCTTGATCTTTGTGTAAGCCACAAAAAGCTCATCCAAGGTTTCTATCAAAAACATCATGTTCTCTTCCGTTTCTTTCCGGCAATCAAATCTTCCTTCTTCAATTTCCTCTACAAGAAATCCGTGGCGAATAAATAATCGGTTCAAGTTCTGCATGTGCATCCTCTCCCTTTCTGTTATTGCCTTAATTATAAAATAGGAGCTGTGACACGAATGTCACAGCTCCAGGGAGGTAGGATTTATTCAATTTCATCTCAATGACCTCTAGTTTGATCTCCTCCGGATAGAACCGCTTTTTTGAACCCATACAGAAAAACACCTCCAGTTTGTCGTTGTTACTACATACGACGTTGGGGGTGCTTTTTCCTTGTCTCATTTTATTGGGTCACTCTAATTAACCCGCAGCTCTTAAAAAAAATATATAATTTTTCATTTCAATTAGCTTACTTTACAGCCTGCTCTTTCCCATTCAACTCTGCAGTCAACTCTTTAAACCACTCTTTGTCACCAGTCTGCAAAGCCAGATCAATCAGATACTCAAGCTGCGCTGCATCTTTCGGTGCCGTTTGCTGCAAACTCTCAACCTGCTTGACTGCCAATGGAATCGTCATGCCAATAATTTCTTCATTATCGCTTTCGGCAACCGTTACATATACAGCGCCTTGCACCATGCTCATCGAATCAATAAATCCAATTACCATTTCACCTTTAATGGAAGTCCCTTTAACCCAATCAGTGGTTTTTAAAATTGTTTTCTCTTCATTCATATCAGAACACCTGCTTTTTAATTTATTTTATAGAAACTTGAAATTTATCTATGCTCTATTACCATCAATACCCTATTAAATGACTCTTACCCATTAAAGTGGGTAAATCGAATATTACTCTTCTATGGAAGAGAACTCAATATATATGCTCTGATTTCAGGATAAATGAATTAGTTATTTGCTGCTATGACATTTTTTATCTACATTTGTGTAAATGATTTTATAAATGATATGGAGCAAAACAGCGAAGAGTTGACCGAAGCCTGCGATGGTCAACTCTTTGCGACGAAGCAGCGCAGCGATGCAGGAGCACTTGTTTTCAACTTGTATAGCTAAAGCCCCCAGGCAAGCAAGCTGTTTTGCGGAATATCATCTGTCTAAATTATCCTTTACTTCCCTCCAACCTTCATTTACACTGAAGCCATCGGGACAACCCGAACACAAAAACCGCATACCGTTTTCTGCACTGGGGGTGCTTATTTTAGCTGAGATGCGAGCGAAAGCTCCGATCCCTTATGACTCGAACAGGTTAGGACCTGCGTGAGGAAGTGCGGTGACTTTCCGCAAAACGAAATCTTCAGGAGCGAATACCTCCTTTTAATTTGCATGGAACAGTGGCTGCATCTTCACGGATGCGGCCATTTTTGTGCAAATTTTTAAGGAGGAATTTTATTATGGAACCATTGCAATGCGGCACAAGCCCGATCGTCGGATTCCGCTTCACGCTCAATCCGATGTGCGGCGACTTCATCAAAATCATCAAAGGGGCGTTGAACGGAACGGACACCTCGAATGTCTGGATGGACACCGACGACGTCTCCAGCGTTATCCGCGGCAAACAGAACCACGTCTTCAACGTCGCAAAAGCACTGACTTTGCACGCGGCGAAAACGGGAGAACACGTGGCGTTAAACGGCACCTTCTCCATCGGTTGTCCGGGAGACACATCAGGTGATGTCTATCTCGATAAAGACGATGTTCTGCTGAACACGGATGATACGAAACAATATGTCTCTTCCCAGTTCGCGCTGTATCCGATGAACAACCCGGATTATATGAGCGTTATCTATAAAGAAGTCGAACGCGCTAAAGAACATGGTGTCTGGAATGACTCGATGCATTACGCCAGCGGTATCCACGGTGATATCCATGACGTCTTCGCGTTTTATGAAGAATCGTTTACTCATGCCCGCTCCGATCAGCATCGCCACCTCATCATGACGGTATCGATGAGCATCAATAGCCCGTCACACACGAATTCGGACGGAGGCAAAGCCAATGCTTAACACCTGGAAACTGAAGGAAATCGTCTTAATGTCGCTGTTCGGTGTCGTGTTCGGCATCGTCTATCTGTTATTCATCCATCTCGGCAATATCTGGGCCGGCCTGATTGGCCCCATCGCCTATGAATGGATGTTCGGTATCTGGTTCATCGTGTCGATCATCTGTATGCACATCATCCGCAAACCAGGTGCGGCAGTGATACCCGAAACGATGGCTGCTATCATCGAAGTCATGCTTGGCAACGCGGTCGGCCCCCGACTCATCCTGTCCGGCGTCATCCAGGGGCTTGGCGCCGAAGCGGCGTTTGCGGTCACACGTTACCGCCATTTCAATATATTCGTCTTTATGCTTGCCGGTATTGGCGCCGCTGTATTCAGTTTCATCTACGGTTATTTCGTTTCCGGCTATGCGGCACTGGATCCTTCTTTTGTAGCGCTGATGTTTACACTGCGTGTATTAAGCGGCGCGATCATTGCGGGGATCGGCGGCAAATACATCGGCGATGCGCTGCTCGCGACCGGTTCCCTGCGCGGTTACGCGATTGCCCAAACCCAGCCGCGTGATGCCAATGCCTAATAGCATCCTTTCCATGAAGGACGTCACCTTTCGCTATCCGGATGATCGGGAACCCACTCTGTCGTCGATGTCGTTTGGCATCGAACGCGGACAACGGGTCGCGATTTCCGGTCCGAGCGGCTCTGGCAAATCGACTTTGCTCTATTTAATGAACCGGCTATACCCGGAAAATTGCGATGGCATTGTGGCAGGTGAAATTCTTTTATTCGGCAAAGCTGCTGAATCTTATAGACCCGGTGAGATCAACCACCGCGTCGCCACCGTGTTCCAGGACCCCGATTCGCAGTTCTGTATGCCGACTGTAGAAGAAGAACTCGCATTCACTCTCGAAAACCTGAACACGCCAGCTAAAGAAATGGAAGAGCAGATTCGGGACGTTTTGGAAATGACCGGATTGTCCCACCTGAGCAATACCACCATTCAAACCCTGTCAGGCGGAATGAAACAACGCGTCGCAACCGCCTGCGCATTGATCATGGACCCTGAAGTCCTGTTGCTTGATGAGCCGATTTCACATTTAGATCCACTGACTGCAAAAGATTTCATATCCTGGCTCGACGGGCTGCAAAAAACTTTCAACCTGACCATCATCGCCGTTGAACACCGTCTCGACAGTTGGGGAACATTCTTTGACCGCGAAATTGCAATCGATGCCGGCGGAAAAATTGTTTCGGATCAGCAGTTCAATCCGCATCAAACCTTCCGCTACCCGCAGCGGCTGAATTCGATACTGGATGAATCGGCCATATCTGCGAACGGATTATCCGTGAAAATAAAGGGCCAGACTTTGCTGCATCCCCTTTCCTTCAAAGCGAAGAAAGGCGAATGCATCGTCATTGCCGGCCCCAACGGCAGCGGCAAATCCACATTGGTCAAAGCGCTCTGCGGCATTTACAAAAAAGAATCGGGCACCGTCGACTCTGGTGCGTGCGGCTATGTGCCGCAATCACCGGAATTTCTGTTTCTGACTGCATCGGTCAAAAATGAAATCGACTTTTCCGGAACATCTTCCTTGAACGAACTGAAGGATTTAATGGATTCCTTGCGCTTAGCCGAAATAGCGGCCCACAATCCTTTCGCTGTCAGCCATGGCCAAAAGCGGCGGGTTGCAATCGGCGCCATGCTGGCGGATAAACGGAACATCCACTTTCTGGACGAGCCCACTTCAGGCCAGGATCAAAAAGCCCTGTTGGAATTGTTCCATTTGATAGCTCATCGGCTGGATCAGGGGGATACCGTATTGATTGTCACACATGATATGGAATTTGCCGCAGCCGTTGCAGATTCTCTGCTCCTGTTGAAAGATAGCAAAATGACGGGAATGTTTCCTGCCAAACGGGTTTGGCAGGATCCGGATCTGCTCGCCCGCCATAATCTGCTTCCTCCGAAAGGAGCTTTGCAGCATGCGAAATCTCTTGCATGACATGAACCCATCAATCAAATTCATCACAGTCACTATCGCCATGCTCGGGCTGGCATTTTTCTTCAATCCCTGGACGCCGTTGCTGTTCTTTTTCTGCATCCTTGTCATTCAATTGTTGTTCAGCCGAATCAATTGGAAGCTATGGTCTCTGTTCATGTTGCCGTTTGCGTTTGGTGCTTTCGGCTATCTGTGGACGACCATCGTTTTCAGCGCCGAAACAGGCGGCACCGTTATGTGGTCCCTGTTCGGATTTGATGTAACCGATAAACAATGGGCGCTGGCCTTGTCACTGTCGTTCCGTGTCCTGGCTTTTTCATCGTTGTCACTCTTGTTCGCCCTGACGACAGATCCTGTGAAATTCGTCATGAGCCTGATGCAGCAGCTGAAACTGTCGCCGAAGCTGGCCTACGGTGTACTTGTCGGCTATCAATTTCTGCCGGTGCTGAAAGATGAATTTTTCCAGATCCAGCAAGCGCACCGTTTGCGCGGCGCGGCAACGGAGAAATTCTGGTGGCAGCGTCTCCTCGGCATACGCAGAATCATCATCCCGATGCTTGCCGGTGCCGTCCGCAAAGCTGAGCGCTCGGCTTTTGCGATGGAGGCACGCGGTTTTACCGGAGAGCCGAGGAAGGAATTTTATCAACCGGTAGTTGTCTCCACGAGAGATTATGTTTTAGCCTCTTCCCTCCTAATGCTGGCGGGGCTGTCTATGTATGCTGGGAATATGCTGTCTTAAACTCCCACAATAAGATCTGAAGAATACTTCACTTTAAAGATATGGAGCAAAACAGCGCAGACGCCCAGAGGAGCAGGCGGATGCCGACGAAGTGCAAGATCCACTCGGGAGAAGAGCCCGAGTTAGCTCAGCGCAAGCCAAGAGTTGGCCGAAGGGAGTTCGGCCGAGTCTTTGCGACGAAGCTAGCGCAGCGATGCAACGCACTTTCATGTCTCGAAGCTAGCGCAGCGATGCAGAGACAGGAGCACGGGTTTTGGCAAGCGAAGCTGTTTTGCGGAATATCGGCTGAAACGATTGCTCATTTATATAGAAGGGAAGTTCATAAAAATTTAAGGTATTGGGATAGATTTTATCCCAATACCTTTTTTGCACAAAAAAAGAGCTGAAGAATCAGCTCTCAAATTTCCCATATGTAATCTCGTCTTCATCCCGTACATCCAAGCCCTCATGGATATGCACAATTGTCCGCAGCACCAGGCGCGCCTTATCGGTTTCGATCAACCAGCGTTCGTCCGGTACGATTTCGAACTGCTGCATGGTTGTTTCTTTCGACTTCACCGATCCCGCAAATTCCATCGATTGTTTCGCGACAATCGTTTCAATGATATTAAAATCGCTGTCTTCCCGATAATCATCGATCAGTTTGATGACGTGGAGTTCGATGAATTCTATTTCCTGATCGGAATCGCCGCCTTCAAAATAAATCGTGCCGTTCAAGGTTTCGCCTTCTTCCAAATGCGGCCTCTCAACAACTGTTTCAACTTTCATTGACCCAAAGCCAATGGATGATAAAAAATCTTTGAATTTCATGACTGGGAAACCTCCAAATTTTTGTAATGAACTTTATTACCCATACTTCAATTATAAACGTTTAATGCAATTCCGTATAATCATAATGGTTATCAAGGCTTGGCTCATGTTTATTGTATCGGCGCTTGAACAGCTTAAAGATATGGGAAACCAATACACGCAGTATTGCGTATGCAGGAATACCGAGAATTACACCGGGCACACCGAACAATGAACCGGCTGTCAAGAGCACGAAAATAATCGTAACCGGATGAATATACAAAGTTTTTCCCATGACCTGCGGAGAAATCACATTCCCTTCCACCACTTGGACAACTGTCCAGACAATCGCCAGTTTCACCAGCATGAATGGTGAAGTGACCAGCGCGATAATGACGGCCGGTGTAATCGCGATTGCAGGACCGATATAGGGCACGACGCTCGTGAACATGGCCAGTACACCGAGGAGCAGCGCATAATCCATTCCGATGATGAGGAAGCCGATATAGACCATTACACCAATCAGGAACGCTACGATCAATTGGCCTTGGATATAAGCACTCAGCTGTTTATCCGCCTCGCCGAACACTTCGCGCGTATCATGGCGCAAACGCGGCGGCAATAATTTCAAAATGTACTCAGGAAGCTTTTCCCCATCTTTCAACAAATAAAACAGGATAAACGGAACGATGACAATCGACAGCACAAAACTTGTGATGGTCGAAAGGAAACCTGTAATTCCGGTTATGATGCTGGCAACCGTATCCTGCAGGATGCCGGCCACATTTTCCGGCAATGTTTCCATCAATTGTTCGATATCAAAATTTGAACCGGTGTAATAGTTGCTTAAAAATGATGAACGGAGAAAAGCATCAACGTCCATTAATAATTGGTTGAAGTATTCCGGAAACTCTTCGATCAGCATTTGCAGCTGCTCTCGTAAAAAAGGGAGGATCAGAAAAGTAATCAGGGTAATCAATCCGATGACGCCCAGGAAGATAATGAGAATTCCCCATATCCTCTTGATGCGGAAACGCTCAAGAAGCCTTAAGACCGGCCGCAACAGATAATACAAAATCATCGCTAACGTCACAGGCAACACCACTGTCTGCATGAAGACGCTCAACGGATTGAAGATGAAAGATACTTCCCTGAAAATAAAAATTATCAAGCCGATCAGGACTAAAGCAAGTAACGTAAATAATGTATTTCTGCCTCCGAGAAACTGGATATAGTTCGTTTTGAAAAAGGATGGCTTTTCTTCAGGCTCCATGGCGCGACCTACTTTCCATTTGGGCTATTCATTTATATCTTAGCATATTTTCAGAATACTTCATTATCCTTTATTGTAACGGCTGATCTAAAAACTCACTCAAAGCCTGTCTGTTCTGTTCAAGATTAACCTCCAGCACTGCCCCGGCATGCGGATAACTTGCGTTGCTGTAGCTGCCTTCGACAGGAACGGTCAGTCTTTCAACCGCTGCGGTCCCCCCAGTCGCCATGTCAGTCGCCAGTTTCACCTGGTCGAGCAACGGCATATCTGTCTGGACGTAACCCTGTGCCGCTCCGGCCAATTTCGGCAGTTTCGGAATCGATGACACGCTGGCCATTTCTTCCTTCAAAGCGGCCAGAACCTGCTGCTGACGGCGAACACGTCCAAAATCCCCTTCACTGTCCGCGCGGAAACGCGCATAGCCAAGCAATTCCTTGCCGTTCAAATGCTGATTGCCCTCCGTCAATGAAACACCAATCAGTTCCGACATATCTTTTTCCACGTCAATTTCGACCCCGTTCGGTGCCGCAATATCCACCAAGGTTTCAAAACTGGTGAAATCAACCAATGCGTAATGCTGAATTTCCACGCCGAACATATTCCGCAATGTTTCTGCGAGTAGATCTACTCCTCCAAGATAAAAGGCAGTATTCAGTTTATAGGATTGGTATCCCGGAATGTCCGCATAAATATCGCGCATGAACGATACGATTTTCACATCGTTCGTTTCTTTATTGTGTGCTACCAGCATCATTGTGTCCGTTCGCGACTGGGCCTCCCCACGCGAATCGACTCCAAGCACCAGGATATTTTCATAACCACTGTTGTCTTCATCATTGTTGAATTCCACTTCAGGCAAATCCGATTCTTCAGCGAGATTTTTACCGCTTTGATATTGCATGAAAAAGTATGCACCGAATGCAAGCAGCATAATCAGCATAATAAACAGGATTCCCCGCTTCCGGAACCTTCTTTTTTTCCGGCGGTTTCCTCTAAGTTGACGTTCTTCTTCCATTAAATACACTTTCCTTTCTATATTCCATGCGAATTAGGACGTATGGAGCCTGGAGAAGTTTCTGGTGAATTTCTCGAATTAATACTATAAATCGATATTCCGCAAAACAGCTTGCTAAGACTTTGACCGAAGCTTGCGAGGTCAAGTCTTTGCGACGAAGCAGCGAAGCGATGCAGGAGCATGCTTATTTAACCCCTGTGCTTAAGGCGTCTGCGCTGTTTTACTCCATATCTCTAGAGAATTCTCTGTGAGTAAATGAATGGGCGGAATCCATGAGATCTTGAATCCACTAAACGTTGTTTCTATGAGCGGTTCTGCGATTCTATGAGCGGTTTCGTTGATTCTATGATCATTCAGCCAAAAATAGAGCGAATCGGCAGCTCCCACATTCATCTTCACTAACATCATAAACATTAAATCAGAAAACAATACTCTGTATTGAGCGATTTCATCAGTCAGTGAAAAATTTATACTTATAATCATCTTATCTCCTACAGTATAAACAATTTTATTGTCTGGAAACAGTTGCAGTGGTACTATTTCTTTTATGAACGATTGGAGGAGATTGGGTATGGCGGAGAAAGCGACATTTGCGGGCGGCTGTTTTTGGTGCATGGTAAAGCCGTTCGATCAATTTGCAGGAATAGAAAAAGTGGTTTCGGGTTATACCGGCGGCCATATTGAAAACCCAAGCTATGAACAGGTGAAAACAGGAACGACCGGCCACCTTGAAGTGGTTGAAATCACTTTTGATCCGGCACTTTTTCCATATGAGCAGCTCCTCGATATTTATTGGCAGCAGATTGATCCAACAGACAATGAAGGGCAATTCCAGGACCGCGGCGAGCAATACAGACCGGCGATATTTGTCCACAACGACCGCCAGCGTGAGGTTGCTGAAGCCTCAAAACAACAATTGGATGCCAGCGGCCGCTATAAAAAGCCAGTGAACACACCGATTCTTGATGCTGCTCCTTTTTATCCTGCAGAAGATTATCATCAGGATTACTACAAAAAGAATTCGCAGCATTACGAAGAAGACCGCGCACAATCCGGCAGAGACGAGTTTCTGGATGCGGTATGGGAAAAGGGTGAAGTGAAATAATAAGTTGAACGGACGCCCCACAATAGGGGCGTCCGTTTTTTTAAAGTTAAAATCTGAACGCTCAAAGTTACTCCCAACCTCTAGCCCATCAACTTCCCCATATAATATTCATCTATGTATTCCCCGTCCACTTGCAACGAATTCTTTTTAATTCCTTCTATAATAAAGCCCATCTTTTGATAAAGTGCGAGACCTGCCCGGTTTTTGACCATAACCGTCAGCTCAAGCCGGTGGATTTTATTTTCTGCCGCCCAATTGTCCAAACGTTCGAACAGCCTCGTCCCAACTCCCTGGCCGCGGCTCGTTTCCCTGATGCCGATTGCCAGGTAGACGCTGTGCCGTGTCCGTTGCGGCGCATTGCCGATAACAAATAGATAGCCCAACAGTTCATCGTCACTTTCCGCCAGCAGTATAGCGGAGCTTGAATCCTGTTCCACTTGCTCTATTCTCTTGGCTAATTGATCTGATGTCATTTTCCGCTCACCTGGATCAAACATCATAAAACCCGAACTTTCGGCATCTGCTATCAGTTCGGTCAATTTAGCTGCATCTTTTGAAACTGCACTTCGAATCAACATCGTTTCACCCCTTAATATAGAATCCGGTTTTCATTCACCAGCCGACTCTGGCTTTTTGTTCAGCAGGAACGCAAAAACCGTAAGTATGGCAATGAACCCCAAAAACAGGCTCAGCGAAATCATATGGTTTTGGAATCGGTCATAGAACAACCCTATTGTAAATGGCGTCAAAGCGGAAATGATGTATCCTCCTGATTGGATCATAGAAGACCAGCTGTTTACATCATCCGCTGTTTTATTTTCATCCAGCGGCATCAACAGTGCCAGCGGGAACAATCCTCCGAGCGTGATGCCGATGCAGATTGCCGCCGGCCAGATAAAAATCATGTCGGCGAACATCAAAAGCAGCACGCCGGCAGCACCAAATCCCAGGCTGACCATGATCCACAAATGCCGGCTCGGCCATCTTTCCAACAGCAGCGGTATCGACAGGTTGCAGGCGATCTGAACCGTGGACATAACGGTCAGCACTGCCCCTGCCACCAGAATCGACATCCCCTTCTCGATTGCAATCGGTGCCAGCCACGTGATGACAGAAAAGAATAATGCGGACTGGAAGCCGAAAAACAGCAGCATATACCAGGCACGTCTATTTTTCCATGGCGATACGGATGCCGCCCCCTCCAGCGGCAGCTCAGAAACCTCTGCAACCGGCTCTTTGACACGCAGCCATAAAAGGATCGCTGCAATTGCAAGAAGCCCCCAGCTCGCCAATGCGATCGGCCAACCGGCAACCGAATAGAAAACGCCGGTCAGGCCAGCAGCCAGTGTAGCACCCAGCCCCATGCCGAATGAGTAAACGCCGATCAGTGAAGCGGTCCGCGTCGGGAAATTCCGTTTGATCATCGCAGACAGCAACGGGCTGATGATGGCGATCGACAAACCGATGAAGAATGCGCTGATCAAAAGGACCGGATAAGTTGGCAGGATGCCGCGCAGCAACGTGAATAGACCGATCGCCGCAACGAGAATCGCAATGGAATTTTTCAACCCCAATTTTTTATTGAAAACGACTGCCAGAGGTGCGAACAACCCCATACAGAATACAGGTACGGAAGTCAGCAGGCTCACTTCACTGCTGGATAACGAAAGATCTGCCCTGATTGTGTCGAGCAATGGTCCGATAGATGAAATCGCCGGCCGCAGATTGACGGAAACAAACAGAATCGCCAATACCATGATGCCGAGTGCTGATTTTTTTTGCATGTCTGTCAAAACCGATACACTCCTTCTGAAACAGTAAATCAAACTTGTGTTCGCCGCAAAATTTTATTAAACTAAGAGCAACGAAAGGCGGTTATTCTTGTGAGACTTGTGAACTGGAGCTATGCAAAGCGTTATAACATAAAAGCAATTTTTGATGAATTCCCGCATGTCGTAGTATGGTTCCGCCAAATCGGCGGCTATTACTTCATCTTTACGATGAAAGGCCTGACCCCGGAACACATACCGACAAGACGCGATTATGTAAAAATGGAATACTTGCTGAACAAAGACCTCGGCATGCTGGAAGCTTATAAGGAAAGAAAATTTAAGGCTTAGTGATATACCTATATAAAACGAATTAATGAATTAGCATTTGTATATCGCTTCGGCGCTTCGGACCGAGCAAAGATTATGCTCCTGCGCAAGCTCGTCGCAAAGGAGGCGCCATCTTCGTTTGGCGCACCTTGCCTCCCACAATAAGCCGAGAAGAGCATTCGTATTGCTCCGGTCGGCATTCGCCTGCTCCTAAGCCGCGCCGGCGCTGAAAGAACACTCTAGAGATATGGAGTAAAACAGCGCAGACGCCCAGGGGACCAAGCGAAGTGCTGAGATCCACTCGGACGAAGTCCCGAGTTAGCTCAGCACGAGCCCCCAGGCAAGCGAAGCTGTTTTACGGAATATCGGTTTCTAAAAATTATTTGCTCTACTTATTTATAATTAAAATAGTTTACTATCCGCCCTCTACCAGTTTATCCAACACCACGCTCAGATGCTATCTGTTTTTGCCCGTTTCATGCTATACTATTAGTATTGTGAAATTTAGGAGGTACGTATTAATGATAGCAGTAAATGATGTAAGTTTGCGCTTCGGAGACCGTAAATTATTCGAAGACGTGAACATCCAATTCAACCCCGGGAATTGCTACGGACTGATCGGAGCCAATGGTGCCGGCAAATCGACATTCATCAAAATCCTTTCCGGTGATCTTGAAGCGCAATCCGGAAATGTGTATATGGGTTCAGGCGAACGCCTGGCCGTATTGAAACAGGACCACTTCGAATACGAGGAAAAGCAGGTTCTTGATACCGTAATGATGGGCTACAAGAAATTGTACGAAGTCATGACAGAGAAAAACGCCATTTATATGAAAGAAGATTTTTCAGATGAAGATGGCATGCGCGCAGCAGAACTCGAAGGTGAATTCGCTGAGCTGAACGGTTGGGAAGCTGAATCTGAAGCCGCCATCCTGTTGCAGGGACTTGGCATTTCGGATAGCCTTCATGATAAAAAGATGGCTGAACTTTCAGGGTCCGATAAAGTGAAAGTGCTCCTTGCACAAGCATTATTCGGCAAACCTGATGTTCTCCTTCTGGATGAGCCTACCAACCACCTGGACTTGAAAGCAATTCAGTGGCTGGAAGATTTCCTCATGAACTTTGAAAACACCGTCATCGTCGTATCGCATGACCGTCACTTCTTAAACAAAGTCTGCACGCACATCGCGGATCTCGATTTCGGTAAAATCCAGTTGTATGTAGGAAACTACGATTTCTGGTATGAATCAAGCCAATTGGCGACACGCTTAGCAGGTGACCAAAATGCGAAAAAAGAAGAGAAGATCAAAGAGTTGCAAGCCTTTATTGCCCGCTTCTCTGCGAATGCTTCCAAATCAAAGCAGGCCACTTCGCGGAAGAAAATGCTTGATAAGATTGAGCTGGATGACATCCGCCCTTCTTCCAGGAAATATCCGTTCGTTAATTTCACCGTCGCCCGCGAAATCGGCAACGATGTATTGACAGTCAAAGATTTGAGCCAGACAGTTGATGGCAATAAACTCTTGAACGGTGTCAGCTTCAATATGAACAAAGACGATAAGATCGTCCTGATGGGTGACCCTCTTGCCAAATCTGCCCTGCTGCGCATCCTGGCAGAAGAAGATGAACCGGCAGAAGGATATGCACGCTGGGGCGTAACGACTTCACGCGCTTACCTGCCTATCGATAACTCAGCTTATTTTGAAGGCAGCGAACTTTCGCTTGTTGACTGGCTCCGCCAGTATTCTCCGGAAGACGAAAGTGAAACGTTCCTTCGCGGTTTCCTCGGCAGAATGCTGTTCTCCGGTGAAGAAGTGAAAAAGAAACCATCTGTCTTGTCCGGTGGCGAAAAAGTTCGTTGCATGCTGTCGAAAATGATGCTGTCCCACGCCAACGTCCTGTTGCTCGATGAGCCGACCAACCACTTGGACCTGGAATCGATTCAAGCACTCAACAACGGCATGATCGCATTCAAGGGTGCGATGGTCTTCACTTCCCATGACCATCAGTTTATCCAGACAGTTGCGAACCGTGTGATTGAGATCCGTGAAGATGGATCAATCCTCGATAAGCAATTAAGCTATGATGAATTCCTTGAATGGAAAGAATCACAAGGCATCACAAACTGATCCAAAAAAAATCCCGCCACACTGGAAAAGTGTGGCGGGATTTTTGTATTTTATTTCAGGAAACGTTTGACCATTTTACCTGCCGGCAAACGTGATGCCCATTTGTTTCCGGTACCCGCCAGTTTGCTTATTACGTCCAGCAGATGTTCATCGCCCGCCCAGTGGGAGGTAATGATTTCTTTAGGGTATTTATTCAATAGCGTATTTACGATATATACCGCTACGACTACATCATCCGCAAAACCGGCTGGTCCCAGGATGACTTCCGGCAACAGGTCGACTGGTGCAAAGAAATAAAGAATACCCGCACCGATCATTGACTTGCTTTTGCTGTCAATGCGATTATCGAGCATCAACTTCATCAATAAATGGAAAAAATCGGGTGCAAACATAACATATTTCATTAATCTGCTGCCTTTTCCGGTCTTGCTTTCAACCCAATTTTGAATCCTGTACCTCAGCTTCTGATAGAAATCCCGCTGCTCACTTTCACTCGGCAGCGGTTTTTTCAATTGGTCGTTTACCATTCGCTTCTCCCCCTAGATTTATCATTTATAATTACTATAACCATATTCAAACAGTAAATAAACATATGTTTAACTGCTGTCAGAATTTCATCGTAACATTCGTCGCAATACGTTCTCTTGCCGGATTGCCCTGCACAATATTGAATTTGACTGCCTGGCCGGGCATCAGCACGCTGAGGTCCATATTGATGGAGACTGTTTCTACAAAAAATTCTTCACCGTCTTCACCGACAATATAGCCGTAGCCTTTGTCTCCATCAAACCATTTCACTTTACCCGAACCTGCTATAACTTCATCAGCCATTTAAAAACCTCCTATTGATATATCTTCAATAACGTATTAATACCCTGACTCCATAGTTTCTTAAACGTTACTGCTTAAAGGAAGGAGATCAAATGGAAGCTGTAAAAATTTATGACCTATATAAATTGAACTTAAGAAATAGTATATATAACGCTTCGGCGCTATGGACAAAGCTCCCACAATAAGCCGAGAAGCCCACTCGTCTTATTGCTCCGCTCAGTCCTGAGCCGCGCCTTTGCTGATAGAGGTCTCTAAAGATATGGAGCAAAACAGCGCAGACGCCCAGGGGACCTAGCGAAGTGCTGAGATCCACTCGGGCGAAGTGGAACGAGCTCGAGTTAGCTCAGCGCAAGCCCCCAGGCAAGCAAGCTGTTTTGCGGAATATCGATTATTAAAAATTATTAGTTCAACCTATATACAAAAAAGAGCCGCTCGCAATGAGCAGCTCATGGAAATTACACTTTCGTTACGTTTGTAGCCTGAGGTCCGCGGTTGCCTTCCTCGACTTCAAATTCCACTCTTTGACCTTCGTCAAGAGTTTTAAAGCCATCGCCTTGGATTGCTGAGAAATGTACGAATACGTCATCTCCACCTTCGACTTCGATGAAGCCAAATCCTTTTTCTGAGTTAAACCATTTTACTGTTCCTTCTTGCATGTTAAAAAACCTCCTGGTAATAAAAAAATTTTCAATATATGAATTTTCACGTAAAAAATTCACATATTCCAAAAAGTACCATAACGAACTGATCACTTTTTGGAATATGTGAATAGCTGTATCTGGTGAAGAATTATTAATTTTCTTAATGATAACGAAATTGAATGTAAATGTCAAACAAATCTAAATATTTATAATTATTTTTTTTGGATTAATAATTCCCAAGCCCAAATCAATTTCTCTATTTGCATTTTGCCAAATCCAATTGCATCTGTCCAGTAAAAAGCATCGCTCGCCTGCAGAATTCTCAAGTTTGTATTGCCCCACCCTTTGCCGTAAAATGAGGGTAAAGAACCCGCCGATGAAACTTTCCCGGCGGTCAATCGTAAATATATAAGGAAATGCATTAAAGGAGTGACTTTCGCATGAAGCGAGTCCAAAACTTCATTAGACGCCAATCGGTCAGCCTCCCGATCATGGGAGTGATGTTTCCCGTACTGTACCTCGGTGCGGAAATCGGCTTGCTTGCTTCCGGAGCAGTTGCTGCCGGCAGCTATCTGGCGAGCAATACAACGATCAAACAATTCCAGTTCTCTTCCACCTCTAAAGAACTGGGAATGACCCGAAGCGAATATAAACACGTGATCAAACAAGTGCAGGAAGCAAAAATGAAAACCAAGAAATTGCAGAGCCATTATTACAGCGTCCGCTCAATCTCTTCTTTCAGGCAATTGATGGAGATGACGAAGATTGCGAATAAGATCATAATGGTCGTCCAGCAGAACCCCAGAAAATTTTATCTGGCGGAACCTTTCTTTTATTCACATCTCGACACCGCCATGGAATTGACGCAGAAATACTCCCTGCTCGTCGGACAGCCTGTCAAAGACCGGGAACTTCGGATTGCCTTGCAGGACACGCGTGAAACCCTGCAATCGATGAATAATGTAATGGAAAACGATTTAAAGAAAGTGCTGTCTGCAGATGTGGAACAGCTCCGGATGGAACTCGACTATGCCCAGCTGGCGGTCGACAAAAATCAGAATCAAAAATTATTGGTTCAACCCTTGACCGATGACGAAGGAGACGTGGAAAATGAACGAAAATCAATCGACACGAAGTGAATTGGATGATTTGCTGGAATCGCCATTTGGCATCCAACTGGAGAAAGAACAATCCCCCGCCGAGCAGCAAAACGGCCGGCCGGTCCTGTTAATGGATAAACTATCAAACGAAGACAAGAAAAAAGCGCAGGAGCTGGCCAAGCAGATTCCTGCCGGCAATCACGAAGCCATCCTGACCTACGGGGCAAATGCCCAGAGCCAGCTCGGCAATTTCTCGCATAAAATGTTGGATCATGTGCAGCAAAAAGATATCGGGCCTGTCGGCGATGTTCTGCATGACCTGATGAAAAAGCTGCAGGAACTGAATCCGGAAGAACTTACGGATACGAAAAAATCCGGCATCCGCAAGCTCTTCGCCAAAGCCAAATACTCCGTCCAGGAGATCATGACCAAATACCAGAAACTCAGCACGCAGGTGGACCGCATCAGCATCCAGCTGGACCATTCCAAACGTGGCCTGCTGGAAGATGTGCAGATGCTTGAAGAATTATACGATCAGAACAAGATGTATTTCCAGGCATTGAATGTTTATATTGCAGCAGCTGAACTAAAACGCGATGAAATTCTGAATGATACCATCCCTGCCCTCCGCAAAAAAGCGGAAGCCTCGGATGACCAGATGGCGTACCAGGAAGTAAACGACATGGTTCAGTTTGTCGATCGCCTCGACAAGCGATTGTATGATCTGCAATTATCACGTCAAATCACTATCCAAAGTGCTCCACAGATCCGGATGATCCAACAGACCAACCAGACCCTGGCTGAGAAAATCCAGTCATCGATCATGACATCGATTCCGTTATGGAAAAACCAGATTGCGATTGCATTGACGCTCAATAAACAGATGAAAGCCGTTGAAGCACAAAAGCAAGTCACCTCTACGACAAATGATCTATTATTGAAGAACTCAGAAATGTTGAAAATGAATTCGATTGAAACCGCCAAGGAAAATGAACGCGGCATCGTCGAAATCGAAACATTGAAGAAAACGCAGGAAAACCTCTTAACGACAATCGAAGAAACACTGCAGATCCAGACTGAAGGCCGTAAAAATCGCCGCGCCGCTGAATTGGAAATTGGCAAGATGGAATCCGAACTCAAGCAGCGCCTGCTGGCAATTCATGAAGGCGAAAAATCTAAAGATGAATAAAAGGAAATCCCGTGAAGCGCCAAGCTTCACGGGATTTTTAACTTTTCGAGAAAGAATTAATGAATAATCGATATTGCGCAAAACAGCTTGCTTGCCAAAACCCGTGCTCCTGTCTCTGCATCGCTGCGCTAGCTTCGTCGCAAAGACTCGGCCGAGCTCCCTTCGGCCAACTCTTGGCTCGCGCTGAGCTAACTCGGTCTCGTTTCACTTCGCCCGAGTGGATCTTGCACTTCGTCGGCATTCGCCTGCTCCCCTGGGCGTCTGCGCTGTTTTGCTCCATATCTCAGATCACTTTCTATAAAGGAATAGACGTTTAAGTGTGTTGCACGTGAGAAAGTGGACACTTCCATTTTGCACACAACAGAATGAAGCGGCAGGCGTCGAAAGGCAAAGAGGTGCTCCTGCATTGCTTCGCTGCTTCGTCGCAAAGACTTGTCCTCGCAGGCTTCGGCCAACGTCTTTCCTGCGGGACCAGAGCGAGCCTGAGACCCCGCAGTGAAGTTTCAACCGAACAGCATTCGGTTGAAACTTTGCGACGAAGCGTGAAACGCTGCAGGAGCATCGGTTTTCGAAGCGAGCGAGGAGGCTTAGGCCGCTCCCCGAGGAAAGCGGCCGCCTAGAGCGAAATGTTTGGAGAGGTTGTCGGTTTCTCGACAGCCTGAAATTTTTCCTACCCCGATTGAATAACCAGATGCAATGTCCGTTTCAGCAATCGCAGCGTCTGGTCAACAAAATGTTCCAGCGAATCGGCGCTCACAGATTTATTGCCATACATCATGCGATAAAATGCAGCTTGCTCTTCAGTAATCGGCTCGCTGCTCAGAAACAGATGCAGCAGCTCGATGCCATCTTTTTTCGTTTCATTGACAGCGTTGGCCGTATCTGCAACACCGTTTTCGGCATAATTATAAGCAGACGGCTCTCCATCAGAAAATACCAGCAGAAAACGGTGTTTTTCTCTGCGCAGTTTGACACGGTCTGCCATCCATCGAATCGCAAAGCCGTCCCGATTGTCTTCATGCGCTTCAAAAGAGGCGATTTCCTGTGCATGATCACGACTGCCGTCCTCGAATTTATGCATCCACTCGAAATAATTCGGCTGTTCGCGGTCACTTGCTTCGTATGCATCTTCGTAAAACAGCACAATTTCATGCGGGATCCTGAGCCCGCGCAAAACATCATGGAACAGAAGCACAGCTTGTTTCGTTTCATCCAGTTTATCGACCATTGATGCGGATCCGTCAATCAGCAGGCAGAAAACGGCGTCCAGCTCTTTTGACGGCGCTGACTTTCGGTAGAACGGTTTTGGCCTTTCTTCCAAAGCAAGCGGCAGCAGATTTTTCGACAGCCTGCCAGCATTAAGGTTCGTGCGGTAATCCTGGTGACGCTGGGTGATACGCTTTTTCAATTCTTTCAATAAAGCACGGACATGCGGAGCCTGTTTTCTGCGCCAATCGGCTATTTGGCGGCTGTGGCCATCATTCGCCAACAGGCGCTTTTCGTAAAATACCACCTGCTCGTTCGCTCTGCCGAATTTACCGCCAGCTCTCTTCGGTCCGCTGTCCATATCCCGGTCTTCTGCATCGTTGTCTTCCAGATGCTCACCGCTTGAGTCTCCCCTGGCCGTCTGCTGCACTTCGTCGGCTCCAGCTTCCTCCCGGCCGCCGGTGGCCATCTGCGAATCGCCTTGCTCCAATTCAAACTCCATCGCCGGCGATTCCGTCATTTCACTTTCCCTGTGCCAGGTATGAAACCATTCTTCAATTGTTTCGATTTCCTCGGGTTCTTCCGCCTCGTCCGCTTCTATTCCTTCATGATAATGAAACGGCGGCACCTTTTCTGCCGTATCACCGAATGTGTAATACGTATGGACCATATCGCTTTTCAGCAAATATTCGAGCCGACCTGTCATCTGCCCCACGATGGCGGCGGAATCAGCAGTGGAGCGCGCATCAAACAGTCCTTTCCATATTTGCAGCAAAGGCTCCCATTCCGCACCTATTCCCTTGTCACTGTTACGGAGGCTCAAATATGCGGCATTCAGGAAAGCGTCTGCCACAAAACCTTTTTTCATGTTCTGATCCAATTGGTTTGCATGATAGTCGCTATAAACCTGTTGGCGAATGGCAAATGCCTCAGCAGTTCCCGGCCGGTCTTGTTGAATTCTTTCCGACAGCCGGAATTCTTCAGCGCACAGCAGCAATTGTTCCCGCAGTGAAGAAACTGTCGAGCTTTCAGCCGTAAACCGTTTCCATGCCGGCAAACTGAAATTTCGCCAAAATCCTGCACTCAGCAAATAAATATCTGACAGATAACCTTGCCGTTCCACCTGCTTGCTCCGGTGCCGCCAAAATACACTGACCGATATCGCCGACTCTTTGGGACGCAGCTCAATCAGTTTGCGCGTCGTCACCTTCAAATACGGCGCATCCGCCAGCGCCCCTGCGAGCATTTCCATCTGATAAAGCATTTTGGTGTCGATCGTCTCATTATTAAATTGGATAAAGCGATTGACAGAAGCCATACAGATCACCTACTTCTTCCAGGTATTCGCCAGGTCCATGAACAGGTCCCGTTCACTTTCATCTTCCAATTTCTGTGCAATGGCATAATTGATAGCCCGCATCGGATCCATATGCTCTGCCAACGCTGTGGCATCCAACAGGCTTCGGATTGAAGCAGCTTCTTCGGACAATAAACCGTTTTCAACCTGTTTCATCAGGTCTTCCGCCAGATTCAGCATAAACTCCTTGAGCTTCGGTTCTGCTGCAGGAAATTCACGGTCCCATAATTCGGCCAGCTGCTGACCAGTCAAATAAGGAATCGGATAGGCAATAAAACGGTTCTTGAGCGCTTCATTCATCGGGGCCGTTCCTATATAGCCTTCATTGATGGCGGCTATTACACCAAAATCAGGATGCGCCTGGATCACTTCACCGGTGAACGGATTGGTCATCATGCGCCGATGATCCAGTGCCGAGTGGAGAATCGGCAGAGTCTCAGCTTTCGCCATGTTAATTTCATCTATATATAGAAGATGCCCTTTTTTCATTGCAGTGACCACAGGGCCCTCGATAAATTCAATCTGGCTCTGCCCGTCACGCTGAACCAATGTCTTGAAGCCAAGCAGCGCCTCGGCATCCAAATCGACGGAGCTGTTGATGCTTTGCATCGGCTGGCCGAACACCGCTGAAATCGTTTCAGCCAAACGTGTTTTGCCCGCTCCTGTTGGCCCTTTCAAAAGAACCGGTTTGCGCAGCACCACGGCTGCCATGATATCTTCCCAGAGATGGGCATCCGGTGATATATAACCGCCCGTTCCGACCAGCGACTCGTACCCTTCATGCCGACTTTTTTTACGCGCTGAAATTTCTTTATCAATAAAATCCATAAAAAGCCCTCTTTCCATAGAAAAAACCGATGAACATGCATCGGCTTTTCGTGTTCTTTGATTTATTCGAAATAAGTTTTATAAAATCCACCGATTTTGCCTGTGTTATCAATGACAAATATGAATTCTTCCGTTTCGTTTTTTACTTCATAGGTTTTACCCGCAGTCAGGACATTCGACACCAAAAATTTTGCAGCGTCAGTATGTGTGCACGTAACCGTGCGGATCGTTTCTTTCGTAAGCCATTCGTTGTGAATCACAGTCCTCATCCTTTTTTATATGTCTATGTATTTCAGTATAAGGAAAACCTGTCTCTTTTTCAAATCCATGCAGCGACTGACGCTTATTTACGGGCATGGCGTTCCTTGTATAAATAGCGGCCGAACAATAATACGATGATTGCCCCCGACAGCAGGATGAGAAAGCTTTGTAAATTATTCAAAATGGACTGATAAGCATAAGGGAATGTGCGCCCCAGATTGAAATAAATCATCATCCATACAAAGCCCGCAGTATATGCATACAGCATATACCTGACAAACGGATATTTATTGGCCCCGACAACATAAGGCATAGCCCAGCGTATGCCAGGCAGAAAGAAACTGAGTGAGATAGCCATTGCTCCGTGCTTCTGTAAAAAGTTGGAAAAATTTGCAATCGGCTTTTTCAGTTTCGTCCGGCTCAGGCGATCCAGCAGTTTCTGGCCAAAAAAGCGTCCGATAAAATAAGCGAATGTATTGCTTGTAATGAGCCCCAGATAAGCCGACAGGAATGCTTTCACCGGTGTGAAATAACTGATTTCCGTTAAAACACCGGAGAATGCGGCAGCCACCTCATTCGGTATCGGCATCCCGAAAAGCAGCAGCCAGTTGAAAATAAACATGCTGACATAACCGTACTCTTTAACAATTTCCATAAAAAAAGATAAATCCATCCCATTCGACCGCCTTCTGGCTCTTCTTCCCTAATCATGACAAAAAATTGGGAGTCCTGCAATTCAGAGTTCCCATGAAGCTGAAATTATCAGATTCGAATCAATTTCGTATCATATAAGGATGTATATTAAGTTGAAATAAAAAACTAATTTGAATTCATCGCTTCTGCGCTACGGACAAAGCAAAGATTATGCTCCTGCGCACTGCTCGTCGCAGAAGGGCCAAAGCAAAGATTATGCTCCTGCGCACTGCTCGTCGCAGAAGGGCCAAAGCAAAGATTATGCTCCTGAGCCGTGCCGGCGCTAAATGAAATCTCCAGAGATATGGAGCAAAACAGCGAAGACGCCCAGGGGTCCAAGCGAAGTGCTGAGATCCACTCGGGCGAAGTGAAACGAGACCGAGTTAGCTCAGCGCGAGCCCCCAGGCAAGCGAAGCTGTTTTGCGGAATATCGGTTAAAAAGAAAAAACGCCCACCAGCAATAAGCTGGCGGGCAGTCTCCATTTATTTTATTACCCTTGAAGCAATAGATCTTCCGGGTTTTCGATCAGTTCTTTGACCATTTTCAGGAAGCCGACAGAATCGCTTCCGTCGATTACGCGGTGGTCATAAGAAAGTGCAACGTACATCATCGGACGGATTTCGACATTGTCTCCGACAGCGATTGGACGTTTTTGGATTGTGTGCATGCCAAGAATCCCTACTTGCGTTCCGTTCAGGATTGGCGTTGACATCAACGAGCCGAATACACCACCATTAGTGATAGTAAACGAGCCGCCTGTCATGTCAGCGATTGAAAGTTTCTTGTCACGTGCTTTGACAGCAAGCTCACCGATAGAAGCTTCAATTTCTGCGAAGTTCTTCTTGTCTGTGTCGCGAACGATTGGAACAACAAGTCCTTCTTCAGTAGAAACAGCGATCCCGACATCATAGAATTGTTTCAACAAGACATCCGAGCCATCAAGTTCAGCATTCACGTAAGGGTATTTTTTCAATGCAGCAGTTACAGCTTTAGTGAAGAATGACATAAAGCCAAGTTTCACGTCATTGTTTTTAAGGAAATCATCTTTTTTACGGCTGCGCAGCGCCATAACATTGGTCATATCGATTTCGTTGAACGTAGTCAGCATTGCTGTCGATTGCTTAACTTCAAGCAAACGTTTCGCGATTGTCTGACGGCGTCTTGACATTTTCTCACGTACGATGCGGCCGCTTTCTTCATCAGATGAAGGCTGGGATGCAGCAGCTTTTGGAGCTTCTGCTTTTGCTGGTGCGCTCTGAGCCGGTTTGGATGAATGAGCTTCCACATCCTGAACACGAACTCGGCCCATTGGGTCAACTGGTGAAATGGCAGCAAGGTCGATGCCTTTTTCGCGAGCCAATTTGCGTGCAGCCGGGCTTGCGATTGTGCGGTCACTTGAAGATTGCTCTTCAGCAGCCGGTGCTTCCTCGTTCGCTTCCTGTGTTGCAGGCGCTTCTGATTTGGCTGGCTCTTCCGCAGCTGGTGCTTCTTCTTTCGGCTCGGCTGTTGCCCCAGTTCCTTCTCCAGAACCTTCTCCAACGATTGCGATAACCTGGCCGACTTCCACTGTGTCGCCTTCAGCAGCCATAAGCTCCTTCACAACTCCAGCTTCTTCGGAAATGACTTCAACGTTCACTTTATCTGTTTCAAGCTCAACGATGAATTCACCTTTCTCCACTGTATCGCCCGGCTGTTTAAGCCATTGTGCAATCGTTCCTTCTGTAATCGATTCTGCTAATTCCGGTACTTTGATTTCTGCCACAAAAAATTCCTCCTTAGATTATGCTCAAGATTTAGCTAATGCTTCATCAATGATGCGTGCCTGCTCCACTTTATGCGATTCACCGTCGCCTTCCGCCGGACTTGAACGGACGATACGGCCGTAGTAATTTATTTCAATGCCATTTGCGATGTCACGCAGCTGCGGTTCTGCAAATGACCATGATCCCATATTTTTCGGTTCTTCCTGTACCCAGCCCAATTCTTTAAGTTTTGGATACCGTTTGATGATGTTCTGGATTTTTTCAGCAGGGAACGGATAAAGCTGTTCAACGCGGACAATATGCGTATCCGGATAATCCTTCCCATCTTTCACGCGGTCAGCAAGATCGATTGCCATTTTGCCGCTGGCGAATAGGAGGCGTTCCACTTTTTTAGTGTTTTCGCCCATGCCTGGCTGTTCGATGATCGTCTGGAAGTTTCCTTCTGTCAAATCTTCAACATCTGCTCCGACCAAAGGATGGCGCAATAAAGACTTAGGCGACACAAGGATCAACGGCCGGATCGACTCTTCCCCCAGCATTTTCGCCTGTCTGCGAAGAATGTGGAAATAGTTGGCAGCACTTGAAAGATTTGCCACGGTCCAGTTGTTTTCTCCAGCATTTTGAAGGAATCGTTCCAGGCGTGCACTCGAGTGTTCGGGCCCCTGGCCTTCATATGCATGTGGAAGCAACATAACCAGTCCGGATTTCTGGCCCCATTTTGCGCGGGCAGCTGAGATGAACTGATCGAACATCATTTGCGCCATGTTGGCGAAATCGCCATATTGCGCTTCCCAGATGACAAGAGCTTTATCGTTTTCAACATTGTAGCCATATTCGAAACCTACTACTGAAGCTTCACTTAATGGGCTGTTGTAGACAACAAATGACGCTTTTGAATCCGAAATATGGTGCAATGGCACAAGCTGATTGCCGTTTTTCTCATCATGAAGAACCAGATGGCGATGGGCGAAAGTTCCGCGCTGCGCATCCTGTCCAGATAGGCGAATAGGATTTCCCTCACGAAGAATCGAACCGAATGCCAATGTTTCTGCGTGTGCCCAGTCTATTTTGCCTTTGCCATTGAAAGGATCTTCACGGCGTTTCAAAATGCGGGCAAGTTTTCCGAATGCAGAGAAATCACTTGGCCATGACAATAATTCTTCATTCATTTTCGTCAACGCGTCTTTGTCTACGCCTGTTGGAACTTCCGGGAACCCTTCCATTACTGCTTCAGGAATGTTGATTTCGTGTACATCATCAGATTTGTTTTCTTTAATCCGATCATATGCCTGCTGCATTTCTGCCAGGACGTCACTGTCGAGCTTTTTCACGTCATCTTCAGACAGGACTTTTTCGTCAGCAAGTTTTCCACCGTAAATTTCTCGGACAGTGCCATGTTCATGAATACCATGATACATGGTCGGATTTGTCACCAACGGCTCGTCCATTTCATTGTGCCCATAACGGCGATAGCCAATCAGGTCGATCAGAATATCCTTGCCGAATTTCTGGCGGTATTCAAATGCGATTCTGGCAACCGCAATGACTTCTTCCGGCTCATCGGCGTTCACATGAATCACTGGAACTTCATAACCCTTAGCCGGGTCTGAGGAATAATGAGTGGATCTTGAATCAGATTGCTCTGTCGTAAAGCCGATCAGGTTGTTGGCGATGATGTGGATCGAACCACCAGTTTGGTAACCAGGGACGCGGCTGAAATTCAACGTTTCAGTAACCACACCCTGGCCCGGGAATGCGGCATCGCCGTGCACCATGATGCCATAGGCCTTATTCACATCGATCGGCGCTAGGCCGCTCTGCTGTGTATTTTCCTGAGCAGCGCGGGTCTGGCCGGCAACCACCGGGCTGACGATTTCCAGATGCGAAGGATTGTATGCCAATTTTATATTCGTGCCGTTCGGAGAAGTAAAAGCGGCACCCATATGATATTTAACATCACCGAACCAGCCTTTTGTGATTTGCAGCGATCCGTCTTCCGGCAGGAAGGCTTCATCACCGATATGTGCGAATCCGGCAAACATCATTTCATATGGCTTGTTCAAAATATGTGTGAGCACATTTAAACGACCGCGATGCGCCATCCCGATCATGATATTTTCTGTGCCGGCAGTTTCTGATAGACGGACAAGCTCATCCATTAACACAACCAGTGTATCGACACCTTCAATTGAGAAACGCTTTTGGCCGACAAATGTGCGGTGGACGAATTTTTCAAATCCTTCAACGCGGGTTAACAGGTCAAGAACCTGCTTTTTCTTATCAGGATCAAGGGCAGGTTTCGCTTCGCCTGCCTCGATTTTCGATTGCAGCCAGCTGCGTTCCTGCGGCTGAACAATATGAGAAAATTCAAAAGCTACTTTGTCCGTATAAAGTGATTTCAAATGATTGATGGCATCGAGCCCATCCTTTACATCCGCTGGAGCATTTTCCAGTACCAATGAAACAGGAACTTCTTTCAAATCCTGTTCAGTCAGGCCGAATGCAGAAAGTTCGAACCGTTCTGTATCTCGCGGCTGGTCTTTCAACGGATAAATATCCGATGCCAGATGGCCATGCGCGCGAATTGCTTCCGCCAATTGAATGGCGCCAAGCACTTTGCCGAATTTATCGGATTTCACTTCAGCTGTGGCGGCAGGCTGCTTTTCATCGCCTGCTTCAGCCGGAGGTCCGTATTGCTTGAATAGCTCAGCAAATTCCGGATCAATCGATTCCGGTGATTCCTGATAAATGTCATACATTTCCATAACGTACCCAAGGTTTGGACCTGTAATGGAACTCCATGGGGATTTCGAATCTGAATAATTGCTAGACATAAAAAAACCTCCAACTATTCTGCCTTAAAGGCAGTCCTATAAATACATATGTCTTCCATATTTTATCACGCAAACCGCTATACACAAAGCAGAAGGCGTTTAGCCCATTGAAGAACAATTTTCCATATCAATCTTACTACTTCCATTGGAAAAAACAATGGTTTTGGTTGAAATTATTCCTCCACCAAAATATTAAGCGCTTTCATCGGTGGAAACTTTCTTTTTTGGTAATTACTGGTTCCTTAAAACCTCTTCGCTATAGAAATGAATTTGATTTCTCCCTAATTTCTTGGATTCATAAAGAGCAGAATCCGCCTTTTTCAAGAGTTCTTCAAAATTCTTTCCGTTTTCCGGAAAAAGAGAAATGCCGATTGAAGCGGTCGGGGCGAAATGATGTCCATTAATCCTCCAGCCTTCAGCCAGTTTTTGATGTATTTTTCTGATAAGACTCTTTATTTGCATTCCCGCTTTTTCATGGTTTAAGCCTGGAACTGAGATAACGAATTCATCACCGCCGATTCTTGCAGCCATATCAGCTGGACCTATTGATTCAGCTAGTGCCTGTCCAAAGCTGGAAATGAATTCATCTCCGATGTTATGGCCAAAATTATCATTGATTGATTTAAAGTCATCTCCATCTATGTAGAGAAGTGCAATACAACTGTGCTGTTTGACAGCCTGTTCCTTCAGGGAAGCAAACTCCTGCAGCATCAGCTGGCGGTTCGGCAAGCGGGTAAGACTATCATGGTATGCCATAAAGTGCAGTTTCTCTTCCAGCTTCTTCCGATCCGTGATATCAAACATAATCGCCAGTATCTGATAAATCCTTCCTCCTTCGACTTTCAGAGGAATAATTGTCGCATCAACCCAGAAAAACTCACCGTTTTTCTTCAGGCTTTTTATTTCACCGCGCCAAATGGTTCCGTTAAGAATAATGTCGCGGATACTATCGTAATAAGCATCCGGTATTACCGCTCTGCCTATTGTTGAAATGTTCGTACCCTGCAGTTCGCTTTTTTCATAACCGGTGGTGCCTTTGAAATTGTCGTTAACAAACATAACTGTTCCTGACGGCTCCCAGATGGCAACCAAAGCTGCATAATTCAATGCATCTTTGTAGCTCTCCAGAATATTTTCTGTTTTCTGCAGTTCTTCCTTCAACTGGATTTCATCCGTCAGTTTCCTGTAAACAATTTGAAAAGCACGGATGACACCGCCTTCTTCCACTGGCGAAAAGCTGACGGAAAATTTCCTGTCTTTCTCCGCCATCATTCTGGGACTGGTAATAAACGATGAAATCCTATTTCCTTTTTCCACAGTGCCTATTTCATGAAAGACTCTGCTTAAAAACTCCTGACTATTTAAAGGGAGCTTCATAAACGAGTTTCCGCTCCATTGCTGTTTTGAAATTCCGAAGATTGTTTCGTACGCCGGGTTCATATCAATGATCGTGAAATCAGAAGTAATCATGATCATTGGGTCAACTGAATTTTGAACGAGAGATTGATAGAACAGATAATCTTCTTCAATCGTTTTCTGCATACTGACATTTTTGGAAATCACCAGAAAGTATAAGCAGCCTTCATGAAACAGTTTTGTAATTTCAGTTTCATTGGCTACATTGTTCTTGCTGAACAGATTATAGTCCCTGTAACGGTGGACAGTATTTTGCGATTCTGCAATCCGGTATTGCTTCTTTATTTCCACAGCAACCGGAACCGGCATTTTCTCATCGACAGTGCTGCCCGTCAGTTCCTGCTTGAAAGTGACGTGGCAGATAGCATTAACATATTCATAGACATAAGTGTCTCCAGCCTGGCGCATAAAAAATACCAGGTCTTCGGAATTTCCGTACAACAGATCCAATTGTTCCTTCGTAAAAGGGCCGCGCATAAAATCACTCTTTTCTTTAGGCAAATTGATCGACTATCCCTGAAATTCCATTGATGAACTTCTCATATTGCTGTTGCTCTTCAAATTTTCGAGAAGAAAGGAAATCGCTTTCCTGCGACTCTTTTTCCCATTGGTATTCATGTGATGAAATCCGTGTGGCATTGCCTGTCAGCAATAACTGATAAGCACCAGCAGTTTCCGTCACAGTGCATTTGACCATTCCGCCCGGATTGTAAACTGTGACTTCACCGAATGGTACGATTCCTGCAATGCAGCTGATAAGTGCTGAAGCGGTCATTGCTGTACCACAGGCATTTGTGAAGCCTACTCCCCGTTCGAAAGTCCGGACAAAAATCCCCTGCTCCAGTTTGGTGACATAACTGACATTTACGCCGTCTGCAAAATATGCATTTTGTCCATTGAACTTTTCAGCCCAAAAATGTTGATGAGTACTGTCTTTCTGGATTTCTTCCGGAACGATTCCGATCAAATGGGGATTCGGCACCGCCACTGCTGAAAACAGGATCTCTTCTGAAATCTCCGAAATCGGCTGAAGAATCATTTCCTCAAGTTCCGCGTACTCCATCGGCAGATCTTCCAGTCGGAATGAAATCGGAGAAATTTCGACCGAATACATTTCAATGCCATCCGTTAATGTTTCTTCCTTTTTGACTTTCAGATCGGCTTTCATGGTTTCGATTACAGCTTCCCGTATGCCTTCCTTTTCGCAGACATAGCGGGCAACGCAGCGCAAGCCGTTGCCACACATCGACGCTTCTGAACCATCCCGGTTGAAAACCCGTATTTTGGCGTGGGCCGTTTGTGAAGGGAGTATGACAAGCAGCCCATCAACACTGGTATCGCGGTCGCAAAGCTGCATCGCCAGTTCGGCATAGTCATTTCTTTCCAGGCCTTCCACCATATAAAAAGTATTCATCGAGCCATGAACTTTTTCTAAAGTTACTTTCATCTCAATCACTCCATTATCAGCGTTTCTTCGTATGCGCCACGACCAGCTTCGCCATTTCATAGGCAGTTTTAGGAGGTTCGGCAGCGTTCATATTTTCAATCAGAGCTTCCTCATCAGCTTTTAATTGGTCCATCGCTTTCAAAAATTGCTCCGGGCTTGCCTCTTCTTCTTCAAGCACAACTGCAAACCCGTTTTTCCGGAATAGTTCTGCATTCAATATTTGGTCTCCCCTGCTCTTCTGTCTAGAAAGCGGAATCAGCAACATCGGTTTTTTCAATGCCAAAAACTCGAAAATTGAATTGGAGCCGGCCCTTGAAACGACAAAATCAGTCATATGCAAGAGGTGGGACAATTCATGTGTTACATACTCGAATTGGCAGTACTGCTCCATTCCTTCCAGTGATTCATCAATATTGCCTTTACCGCAAAGGTGAATCACATTGTAGGTCTTGAGAAGATGTTGCAGGTTTGAACGGATAGCCGTGTTGATCACGTCCGACCCCTGACTGCCTCCCATTACCATAAGAACCGGTAAATCGTTGTCAAAATGGCAAATTTCCCGGCCTTTTGCTGCTGAACCGTCGAGCAGTTCACTGCGGATGACGGAGCCGGTGCAAGTGGATTTCACTTTTGGCACATGCTGCATCGTTTCCTTAAAAACAGTGAATATATGATCTGCAAAAGGCATTGCGATTTTATTTGCCAGCCCCGGCGTTACATCCGATTCATGGATGATGACGGGTATACCCATAAGTTTTCCGGCCATCGCAACCGGCACTGATACGAATCCACCTTTGGAAAAAATAGCAGCCGGCTTCGTTTTGCGGATGATATTCATCGCCTGTGCCAAACCTGCCACCACCCGAAAAGGATCGGTGAAATTCTTCATTGAAAAATAACGTCTCAATTTGCCGCTGGAGATTGCATGATATTTAATATCCGGATAGGAATCGACGATCAACTCGTTTTCGATGCCGTTTTTGGAACCGATGTATTCAATATTGTAATCCATACCAATAATTTCAGGAATCAAGGCCTGATTGAGGGAAACGTGTCCTGCAGTTCCCCCGCCGGTCAATATAATCGTGCGTTTACTCATTATAAATCCTACTTTCATCTTTTGATTTCCTTTGCAGTTGCACCTGAAGAGTGATAAACACTCCGAACTTATATGCTATACTTATCTTAATTTGCCCAATGGCTGGTGCTTTTCAGGAGGATGGACCATGTATGAAACGAATACGAAATATGAAAAATTAAATTTACTGGTAAAAATTGTTCTTCCGATTTTAATCACACAAGTCGCTATGTATATGGTGACATTTTTTGATATATACATGACCGCCCGCTACGGAACAGACGACTTGGCCGGTGTATCGATCGGCTCATCGTTCTGGGTTCCGGTTTACATCGGACTCGCGGGAATCTTAATGTCCATTACTCCAATTGTAGCACAATTGATGGGGGCCAAGAAAAAAGAAAATGTCAAAGAAGCCGTGCAGCAAGGGATGTATCTGGCAATCCTCCTGGCGATGATCGTCTTTACATTCTTCCTGCTGTTCATCGATCCGCTTCTCGGCCTGATGAATCTTGAACCGGTGGTCGCGGACGTGGCTGCCAGATACATCTTCTTCATGAGCCTTGGACTTATTCCGCTGTTCGTTTACAATGCGCTGCGCTCTTATATCGATGCACTGGGCGCCACACGCGTCACAATGGTCATCACATTATTGTCTGCGCCGATCAATGTATTTTTCAACTACCTTTTCATTTTCGGGAATTTCGGTTTTCCGGAACTTGGAGGCGCAGGCGCCGGTCTTGCATCGGCAATTACATACTGGCTGGTGCTGCTCATTGCTGCAGTGATCATCCAGACGCAGAATCCTTTTTCCAGCTATCAGATTTTCCGCAAATGGGAGAAAATTTCAATCGACCGCTGGAAGGAAATCAGCCGGATCGGCGTACCGATCGGCATTGCCATTTTCGCCGAAACGAGCATCTTCTCGGCTGTGACGTTCATGCTAGCAGTCTACGGAACAATAACCATTGCCGCACACCAGATTGCTTTGAACTTCACTTCCCTGCTGTACATGCTGCCGCTCAGCATCTCGATGGGCGCAACCATACTTGTAGGGTATGAAGTCGGCGCAGGACGCTTCAAGGACGCAAAGATTTACAGCTGGCTAGGAGTAGCAACCGCCATTGCAATCAGCTTTGTATCGGCAGGCATTTTGTTCTTCCTCCGCGAGCCGATTGCGGAATTGTACTCATCCGACCCTGCAGTAATCAACCTTGCCGTCCAGTTCCTGGTATTCGCCGCGCTGTTCCAATTGTCCGATGCCATTCAGGCTCCCGTACAGGGCGCGCTGCGCGGTTATAAGGACGTCAACATCACATTCATCATGGCGCTGATTTCCTATTGGGTAATCGGCTTGCCAGTCGGTTACCTGCTCGCCAGATTTACAGATTTCGGCGCGTTCGGCTATTGGATCGGGCTTATTGCCGGCTTAACTGCCGGAGCCGTCACTTTATCCATCCGACTATTGGCGATCCAAAAAAGATATTAAATCTCTCTTTTAATCTGGAATTAAAAAAACCGCCGGAAAATTCCAGCGGCCCAAATTGCGGCTCAGTCCAACTGAGCTGCAATTTTTTTATAGGTTTCGATTAATTCCTGCTGTTCTTCCGGTTCCAATGGAGCTGCGTGGATCCGTTCAACTGCGAGGTCGAGCTTTTGCTCTTTCGATTTACGGACGCGCGGATGGGTCAGTTCATCCTTCAATTCGATGGCGATCAGGCGCGCCATCTCCTCTTCCGACTCGATTGATGCAGCCGATAGGCGCTGCGGCCAAATCTTTCTGTAAGCCTCTATTGTCACGGCAACTCAACTCCGTCAATGCCTTCACCGATCACAACGATCTGCGGCTGCATCTTCATATACTCCGGAAGCCATTGGGCCATGCCGTAAGCGTATTGAAAAGCATGCGGATATTTGTCGCCCTCCAGCGGGACGTATCCTTTGATGCGGTAAACCGTCTCGGGCAAGTTTCGCAGCCATTGTTCAAAAACCTCCCGTTTGACCGGTTCAGCAAAGCGAAAAACTCTAGTGTTCAAATTCAATTTCCCGATTTCCGCTGTCTCAACTGACTCTTTTGGACCCGTCGACAAAGTTTCCATTAATTTATAAGGAATTTTGGCTCCTGAAGTCTGAACGATTCTGGCTTCTGAATTTAATGCCTGGATTCCAAAAACCACTTCACCCTGCTCCTTGTCAGTCAACAGATCCATTTTATTTGCCAGAATCAGATCGGCGTGGCGGATCTGTTCCAGAAATAAAGAGCGGATCTGCGGCGACATCCGGTCCCGATCCAACCAGCGTTTGCTGTCTGCAACCGTCACGATCCCTCTGAAATTCAACTTCTCGGCAAATAAAGGAGAAAAGATTGCGTCGAGCGCTTCTACTGGATGTGCCGCACCCGTTGTCTCGATCAACAGCACATCAAACTCTTCTTCTGCCAGCAAGGTCTGAATTTGTGCCTCTGATTTTTCAGAACCGGTGCAGCAGATGCAGCCGTCCAGCAATTCCTTGAGCGGCACCCCATCTTCCACTTCATCGGAATCGATGGCGAGTTCCCCCAGTTCATTCATGAAAACCGCCGGCTTCAAACCAGCTTCTTTAACCTGAATCAGCATATTCTTCAGCAGCGTCGTTTTGCCGCTGCCAAGAAACCCGCTGAATAAATAAACATCCACCATATTAGCCCTCCTAAAATATTTAAAATTTCTATCGATACCTAAAGAAAAGGTCCGCTTCCGCGGACCTTTTTGTTTTATTCTGCAGAATCCTCTTCTGTTTCTTCAGCCGCTTCATCAGTTTCAGGTTCAGAAGCTTCAATGCCGGCTTCTTCCATGATCAGATTCTTGGCTTCCAAAAGCATTGGGTCTTCTTCTTCAATTTTTGTGCGCAAGGCATCCATTAAAGCGAAAATGCTGTCGCCGGTCAGGATTCCTGTCACTTCGAGTTCCTGGTCTTCCTGGAAACTCTCAACTGCTGCAAGCATCTCTTCTTCGAATACACCGTCGACTTCTCCGACATCATAGCCGAGAGCTACCAGCATTTGTTCAGCTGTCCGCACTTGTTCCGAGATGGTTCCGTCTTTCAGTTCCAGATCGGTATCAATAAACGGAAGGGAAGCATATTCAGGATAAGCGACTTCCACATCTGGTTTGATGCCTTCTTCATGGATCCAATTGCCGTCAGGCGTCAGCCATTTAGCCGTTGTGAATTTCAGGTTCGAACCGTCTGCCAGGTCATTTGCTGTCTGGACAGTTCCTTTGCCGAAAGTCGTTTCCCCGACAAGTTGGATTCCGGCGGATTCGCTCATGGCACCGGCGAGAATTTCTGAAGCCGATGCACTGCCGCCATCAATCAATAATGTTACCGGGATTTGGACTTTATTTCCCTCGGTTGCCAGGTATATTTCAGGTTCAAGACCTTTTGCCTGAACTTCGAACATCTCTTGTCCCTCTTCAATGAACAGGTTGGAGATATCGAGTGCGGATTCCAAAAGGCCACCAGGATTTTGACGAACATCGATTACCATCGCTTCCATGCCTTCTTCTTCCATATCTGCAATGGCTGTCTGCAACTCGTTATAAGTTTCACGGGAAAAACTGGTGATCTGGATATGAGCTACATTATCGCCAATCATTTCCGAATAAACTGTTTCAATCGGGATTTCATCGCGGACGATTGTAACTTCAATCGGATCATCCATTTCTCCGCGCACAATCGTCAAAGTGACTTCTGTCCCTTTTTCGCCGCGGATCAGCATTACAGCTTCAGTCGTACTGAAGCCCTGGATGCTTTCCCCATCAACTTCGATGATCTGGTCATTGGGCTGGACTCCGGCTTTTTCAGCAGGAGAATTCTTGATGGGCGAAACAATTGTGATAAAACCGTTTCGTTCCTGTACTTCAGCGCCGATTCCTTCAAAACTGGAAGAGATGCCTTCCTGAAACTGCGATGCTTCTTCTTCATTCATATAATCTGAATACGGATCTTCAAGAGAATCAACCATGCCGTTTATAGCACCGTTGATCAATTCTTCCCGGTCCACATCCTCATAATATCTGTTTTGTATTTCATCATATGCGGTATAGAGTTTCTGGAATTCCCGTCGTTCCGGCGAATTCACTTCAACCGCTTTTTCATCACCGAAAGTCAAAGCGAAAACTGTTAATCCCGCAGTTGCCAGAATAAGCACAACCACCATCATAATAAAGGAAAAAGTTTTCAGCCGAATAAAATGGCCTTTCGATTCTTCTGCAGGAGGCAATTGCTCATTTTCCTCTTCAGGGCGTTTTTCATCCATAATATTTCACCACTTTCGTTATTGCCGGCAAATCAAAACTTCTTAAGCCAGACTTCTAAATTCGAAAAAAAGACTGTTGAGACAGTCTTTTTTGATTGCGTAAAATTGGTTTAGTCCTGGATTGCCGCATCTAAAGCAACGACGATCATATCGTTGAAAGTGGTTTGGCGTTCTTCGGCAGTTGTCACTTCGCCAGTCAGCAAATGATCGCTTACTGTCAGAATTGATAAAGCCTGTGCACCAAATTTGGCAGCCAGTGTATACAAAGCCGATGATTCCATTTCGAGAGCCAATACGCCGTATTGTGCCCATTTTTCATGCTCTGCGTGATCGTTATAAAAGACATCTTCAGTGAAGACATTGCCGACACGCAAGTTCAGCCCTTTTTCAACGCCTGCGTTATAAGCTTTCAGCAATAAATTGAAATCTGCAGTAGGAGCAAATGTCACATTCCCAAAAATAATTGAATTCATGTTTGAATCTGTTGAAGCGCTTTGTGCCAAAATCACGTCACGGACTTTCACATCTTTGTGGATGGAACCGCAAGTACCAACGCGAATCAATTTCTTAACATCATATTCTTGCATCAATTCTGTTGTATAGATGGAAATGGAAGGAACTCCCATTCCTGTTCCCTGTACCGAAATGCGCTTCCCTTTATATGTGCCGGTATAACCGAACATATTTCTCACTTCGTTATACAAAGTTACATCTTCCAAAAACGTTTCCGCGATATACTTCGCGCGAAGGGGGTCTCCAGGAAGAAGAATCGTATCGGCGATTTCGCCTTTTTGTGCGTTAATGTGAACACTCATGATAAAACCTCACTTTATTTTAGTCGTATTAATCATACTGTTTTTTGCCATTGAGTGCAACGAAGAGCATTATTGGCTTGTGTATTCAATCCACATTTCGTCGAAAATGGAAGCTTTCATGATAGGATGCGCACGCTCTTCCAGATACCTCGATATTTTTTCAAAATCTTTTGTGGCCTTCGGAAAGGCATGGTCCAGGAACATGGCATCCGCGAACCGGGAAAAGTCATCGGCATTGGTTTTTCCGCGATAAGTCAATGCAAAATGATAAAATGAACGTTCCATAACAATCGCATCCACCCTTTCAGTCAAATTTAAAACCCCGGACATCCCGCCCGGGGTAATGTGGTTATTGTCAGCTTAGCTGATTTTCCGGCTACTTGCAAAATATAATTCTGTGTTATTCAAAAAGCTCTTTGTATTCCGGATAACCTTCTTTTTCCAGATCTTCCTTCGGAACAAAACGGAGCGCAGCGGAATTGATGCAATAACGCAAACCACCCAGTTCTGAAGGACCGTCCGGGAATAAGTGGCCCAGATGCGAGTCAGCGTCTGCGGACCTCACTTCTGTGCGGCGCATGCCGTGGCTCGTGTCAAAACTTTCTTTGACTTCTTCCGTTTCGAGCGGCTTGGCAAAACTCGGCCAGCCGCAATGGGCATCAAATTTATCTTTCGAACTGAATAAAGGTTTTCCAGAAACGATATCCACATAGATGCCGTCTTCGAAATGCTGATCATATTCCCCCTGGAACGGAGGCTCAGTGCCACTTTCCTGCGTCACGTGATACTGCATTGGTGTCAATTTGTTTTTTAATTCGTCCTTCATTGTTGTCCACCCCAATTTTTTTGAATAAAAGCGGCTCTTCCTGATCCGACGGAATAACGCTCATAATGCGCAGGATTTTTCTTGTAATAATCCTGATGATAGATTTCAGCCAGATAAAATGGCTTGGCTTCTAATATAGGTGTTACGATCGGTTTATCAAACTTACCGGACTCCTCTAATTGCTTTTTGGATTCCTCGGCGGCTTTCCGCTGCTCCGGAGTATGATAAAAAATTGCCGGTGCGTATGAAGATCCCCGGTCAAAAAATTGCCCGCCGGCATCTGTCGGATCAATTTGTGACCAAAAAATGTCCAATAATTTTTCATACGGGTAAATTTCCGGTTGGAACACGATTTCAACAGCCTCTTTGTGTCCGGTCAGATTGGTGCAAACCTGTTCGTAGGTCGGATTTTCCAAATCTCCGCCTGTATAACCACTGACGATCGATTCGATGCCGGGAAGGCTGTCGAAAGGTTTTACCATACACCAAAAACATCCTCCGGCAAATGTAGCTTTTTCTGTCTTCATATTTACTGCACCTCTTCCTATTGGGTGATGGTCACGCGCAACCTGATGTCGTCCTCTTCCAGATTAAACGATTCCGCCCTTACGCTGATACCATCGTCCAATGAAATGTCCGTCAGCCGTAAAAGAATTTCTTCTGCTCCCGGATTCACTTCCATGAACTCGGGCAATGCCACTGAATCCCGCAATAATTTCAATGCGGATTCAGGCGGTATATCGAGCAGTCCGACATTAACCGATTTTTGCTCCAATAACAGATTTCCGTCTTCCTGTACATGGGGTTCAAATTTCAGCAGGATTGGCAATGCCATTGAAAAAACCTGCAATTCAGTGGACAATGAAACGTCGTCATCCACTGATAATCTGAGAGGAATCGGCTGGTCTTCCATTGCATCCTGAATATAAGTATTGGCAATGCCCTCAAAATCAGCCTTTGAAGTTCTGACAGTCACCGTATTCCCTTCAACGGAAGCTCTTTCTTCCGCTTCGTAACTGATATAATCCACATCGGGAATAGTTATAAAGAACAGGAATCCGATAAAAGCCACTATATTAACAGCCAATAATACGATGAATGCTGACCGCCATTTTTTCATTTACCCTCAACCCCTGTCTTCGAAAGTCAGCCCGCATTCTCCCATGCGTTCCAATATTCGTTCTGTCATCAATTCATAGCCTTTGCCGTTTGGATGGAAGAAATCTGTATGATAAACAAGATTATCATTGCCCTCAAACAGATCCATAACCGGTACAAAGCAAGCCTGTGGATCTTCTGCCAGTGTCTCTTCCATTGCACCGTTATAAGCGGCCATAATTTCATCAAACTCTTGTATTTCATCCGTGATCAGCGAGAATGGATTGTAGACCCCCACCATTATGAGCGGGGCATTGGGATTCATCGATCGAATCGTGGAATAGATGTTCTCGTAGCGGTTTTCATAAAGGAGCAATTCTTCTGAGAATGCATCAAGGTTCAAATTGAAGAGATCCCGTTTAACTATCCGCATAATATCATTGCCGCCGATGGTCATTAGAATATAATCCGCTTCTGTCACCGGTCCGGTAAGTTCGCCTTTTTGGAACATCGACAATAACTGGTCGCTGCGCCGGCCACGCTTCGCTGTATTTTCAATTGCAGCACCCCTGACTCCCGGCCAGTCCCTCATTTCTGAAGTCAGCCTTCCGACATAGCCACCTCTATTCTCTTCATCTCCCACTCCTTGCGACAGAGAATCGCCGAGTGCTGTTATGATCAGGGCTTGCGGAATAAAGTTCGGAGGAACCTGATAACCGGCAAATGCTGTCTGCTGCCGGGGTACTGCTTCATCATTGCCAAAAATAAAAGAGGAACTGCATCCCGCTAATACAACTGTGGTCAAAACTACGATATAGAGGATGCGTTTCACTCTTTTCTCTCCTTTACTGTTTTGAGAACTGCAGGCATCTAAATATGTTGAACTAAAGAATTTAACTTTCATAACGCTTCGGCGCTATGGACAAGGGCAAAGATTATGCTCCTGCGCACTGCTCGTCGCAAAGGAGGCGCCATCTTTGTATGGCGCACCTTGGCTCCCGCAATAAGCCGAGAAGAGCACTCGTCTTATTGCTCCGCCAAGTCCTGAGCCGCGCCGGCGCTGGTGAAGTAACTATGGCTGAGCAAGTCTCTAAGATATGGAGCAAAACAGCGCAGACGCCCAGGGGAGCAGGCGAATGCCGACGAAGTGCCAGATCCACTCGGGCGAAGTGCAACGAGTCCGAGTTAGCTCAGCGCAAGCCCCCAGGCAAGCAAGCTGTTTTGCGGAATATCGGCTACTATAGTTTATTTAGTTCAACTTATACAGTCATTCCGTATAGAACATAAAACCGATTGCCCCAATGCCTGTATGTGTTGAAATTACAGGAGTCGTGAAATCGAATTTGATATCATTGAAGCCTGATTCAATGATACGCTTCTTCAAAGGTTCAGCCATTGCCAACCCATCGGCATGGACCAAACCGACACCTTTGACAATTTTTCCTTTAGTCCGTTCAATAAAATCTTCAAAAAGATAGTCGACCACTTTTTTATGGCTTCTGGCTTTGGCGACTGGCGTATATTCACCGTCATCGAGTGAAGCTATCGGTTTGATCTTAAGAAAAGATCCGACCATTGCTCTCCCTTTTCCGATCCGGCCGCCTTTGACAAGATTGTCCAAAGTATCCACGACCACGAATAATTTGGTCTTGCTTCTGATCTCGTCGACTTTTGCGACGATTTCTTCCATAGTCTTTCCTTCTTTCGCCATTTTCGCAGCTTCCACCACCTGGAAAGATAACGCATAGGAAATATAACGCGAGTCGATTACCGTAACATCTGTATCGGTCAATTCGGCTGCAGCACGCGCAGATTCTACTGTGCCACTCATGCCGCCTGTCATATGGATCGATAGCACCTGGTCTCCATCTTTCCCCAATTCATCATATAATTCTTTGAAAACCCCTGGCGCCGGCTGTGAGCTCTTCGGCAATTCATCTGAATTTTCCATCAGCTTTAAAAATGACTCCGGTTCAAGATCAACTCGATCCAAGTATGTTTTGTCTCCGATTTGAATAGTTAGCGGCACCATGTGCACGTCATAACTCCTTAAAACATCTGTACGCAAATCCGAGGTTGAATCAGTCACAATGTGAATCCTTGGCATAACATCACTTCCTTCTTCTTATATACCTTATTTCCTATTCTAAAAACTTAATGAATTCATAGCAACTAATATGTTCAAGGCAACTTTTTTCGCCGGTGCAAGCAAGTTCCGGTTATACCGGATATCCCTTACTGTTCCAGTGCCATTTTAATAGTATTCCTGACCAGTAGAATTGCCTCTTTGGAAGGCAGTTCAGAAAATACAGCCGGCATAAACGGCTCAAGAATCTGCAATCTTACTTGTGCAGCCATGATTTTATTGTTATTTTTTTCCATTATGTCAGCTGTCCCGTTTATAGCAATGGGCACAATTGGTACTCCTGCATCACTAGCTATGCGCATAAAACCTGCTTTAAATTCACCCAAACCTTGCCCTTTGCTGCGTGTTCCTTCAGGGAAAATCAGAATGGAATGTCCTTCTTTCAATTTTTGGGCAGTATCACCGATCGACTTCAGTGCACTTCTACGATCGGTGCGGTCGATGAAAATGCAATTCATATCTTCCATATAAGTCGGAATTACAGGAAACTTTTTCACTTCCTGTTTTGAAATGAAGCCGAAGGGTTTTGGAATACTTGACAGAATTACAGGAATATCAAAATTCCCTTCGTGATTGCTGACTAAAAGTGCTGGGCCATCCGGCAAAAGATGCAGCCCTTCCACCGTCACTTCACTTTTTGTACGACGCATGATGCCCGAAGCCCATTTGCTTGGTTCCGTATGGATCAACTTATCATATTCTTCAGTTGACAGTTGTGGCTTTTTCTTCTGAAAGCTTTTGAGCTTCATCGCAGCCACCGGCAAGTAGCCGAACAGAAATGAGAATGTCCTGATTGAACTAAACATTCAAGGAGTCTCCGTTTTTCCGTTCAAAAATCAGATAACTGTATGGGATTTCTCCCGATTGAAAGCGTTGGGACTCTGAAACGAGTTCCCACTCGGCTCCATATTGAGGGAAAAAGGTATCCCCCTCAAATTCTTTATGGATCAATGTGATATAAAGGCGGTCCGCCTGCGACAGGATACTCCTGAAAATCTGCTCCCCTCCAATGATCATTACTTCTTCATGAATTTCTTCAGCCAGTCGGATAGCATCGTCCAAAGTATGGACCACATCTGTTCCATCAATCCGCAAATCCTGATTTCGGCTGACCACGATATTTCTCCTTTTTGGCAAAGGGCGGCCGATGGACTGATACGTATTACGTCCCATCACAATCCCTTTGCCGACTGTATGTTTCTTAAAATAAGCCAGATCTTCGGGTATATGCCAAGGCAATTGATTATCTTTCCCTATGACATAATTGGAATCATGTGCAACCATCAATGAAATCATCCTTACTTCCTCCTATACAGCAACCGGCGCTGAAATCCGTGGATGCGGATCGTAGCCTTCGATGCTGATATCGTTCAATGTGAGATCGAAAATGGATTCCACATCATCATTTATTTTTAATGTCGGTAATTTTTTCGGTGTGCGGCTGAGCTGTTCGTTCACTTGCTCAAGATGATTAACATAAAGATGGGTGTCTCCTGTTGTATGCACGAAATCACCCACATCAAGGCCGCACTCTCTCGCAATCAAATGAGTCAACAGTGCGTAGGAGGCTATATTGAAAGGCACTCCGAAAAATTTTTCGTTAGCAGTATTTTGCTTAATCCGAGAGCAACAAAGGCTTTTATAGCCGTCCAGCAGATTACACAATTCTTTTTTTGTTGAATCCATTTAAATCCCACTATTTTCTATACAGTGTACGATCGATTATTATTATACCGATTTTTTTCTAAAGCTAAATTAGTCCTATTATTGTATTTACTTTAATTTAACTCCTTATAACTTTTCTACTTAATTCTCAAGGTTTCAATTAACCGTTGGAAATGTCCATTGTTCTTTTAGGTTTTGTTTAATTTGAACAGGAAAACACCACTTACCCATTGGAGATTTTTACCGAATTGTTTTGTCCATTGTTCTGTTTATATCCTAAACTCATTTTATTTTAACACAATATTTTACGGTGATATCTACATAGGCGTTTCTTTTCTCAAAAATCGGTCGGCGTTCACTTTGATCAAGTCTTCTTCAATATCAGGCTATGTTAAACAAGGTGTTGTTTTTTAGTCTTAACATGACATCTACTCTCTACAAAAGCGGAACATCCTATATTTCAGGTTGTTCCGCTTCTTTATTTAGTATTACGAACATTAGCTTTTCATTCGCTAGGAATATACCCAACTACTTCATTGGTATCCGAATCTACAATTATTGTTGGTATTTCGGTAACTAATTTTCCATCACCTTCAAAGGATATAGATAAAACTCTTTCTCCTATATAGCTTTCGTCTAGAAGCTCATAATTACTATCAACCTTCACTTCTCTTACTTCCACATCTTGTTCACCTGCTTGAACATTCTTATTCCAATCTCGTTCTACAATGTAATCCCAAGCAGCCTTTTGCGCTTCCTCATCTTCTCCTGCAACGGTAGTTTCGTTAATGCCGCATCCAACCAAAAATAGCGTCATTATCAATGTAAAAATAAATAAGTATCTATTCAACATCTCTACCTCCTCGACGAAAACAATTTGAAGGGAGTTCACCGTCCACTACTCCCAAGCAAAGGACGCTTCCCTCTATGTCTTGATTTTAACACATAATCTTATAACCCTTTTTTTCCAAAACAGATAGACTATCCTTTTACTGAGGTTGGTGCTGAGATACACGAAGGCTTCTATATGTGTCTTGGATAGGAAACAGAGAACTCTCAACCATCATTTTAGTTATGGTATTCTTGTCGTTGCGATGAATCACCGTATCAAGGAAGTAAAACCACCCATGGTAATTTTGGTTCGTCTTCAACTGTTAGATATGCCGAACGTTGAGGATAGCCAAAGATCCTCTTTTACTATCTTATAATAAGCTTTACATTCGCATTGAAGCGATAGCTGTTCATAATATAGAAGATTAGTCGGGTAAATTCTACATCACTAGGCTTTCCTTGTTGGGCAGCACAGTGGAATCATTAAGGTGACAAGGTAACGTAGAACCTGAATGCCTTCCTAAGTCAGAAGAAAAAGCGATCGGATGTTTGCAATCCAGGTGTCTGATCACTTTTTATGTGCTTTCTCATAATAAAGATAGTTCGAACGATAGGCTGTAACTTGAATGCGAACATATGTTCTGTTATAAATAAAGAACAGATAGCACTTTCTGTATTTAGGAGGTGAATCGAATGGAGAGTTGAGCAAAGAAGAATTTTTTACCTTGTCGTTTGAGCAGAAGTGCCATTTCATTTTTACAGTACGCCAAAAGCTTTTCGATGCCAACACGGTAAAAGAGCGAGAAGCAGCACTTCCCGACTGGATAATTGAAATGGTGCAGGAGTTTGAAGATCAGTATAAGTTCAAAGGTTTTGCTGCCTTATTACTCGGTTCCTTTTTATTACTAAGAAATTGCGAAGAGAATGAAGAAATCGTCTGTATACTGAATGAAATCCATGATCAACAGCTTCACCTTATAATCGCAGAACTAGAAAAGCTATGGAATTTATCTTGGACGAGACGCTTTGAATTAGACGACAACTGATCAAGTTAAACGGAGAGGATGATTTTATGCGAGGATCATTTAAAAACTTCGGCCGTCGTTCATCAGGAATGCGTGTTTTAGATTTGTATTATTTAGATCGTATGTTGGAACATCATCATGCGAAGAGAGATGACCAATTCATTATGGAAGACTTAAAACTTTCAAAAGAAGAATTTGAAAAGTATCGAAATCAATTGCTAAAGGAGGGAGTCTGGAAACAATGAAAAAAAGAACAATCCCTTTTGTCTTGGGGATTGTTCTCCTTCAATCAATAATATCTTAAACTATTAACATTCATTTTCGTAAATCCATTCCATTTACGAAAATGAATACTCTAACGCAATACCCTTAACGGATAACAAGTGTGTAGTGCAATATAGAAGTACAGAGTTATGAAACGAAAAAGTACATAACGCTGCACTGTGCAAAGGCACAAAAAAAGACTTGCCAGTCTTCCAAAATTTCTCT